>NZ_JBSGFZ010000027.1:0-145316 GCF_053603655.1 Kribbella sp. NPDC004138 | reverse complement strand
GACATACGGTTCGGGGTGTGCGGGAGATCAGGACGCCGGCTGAGCTGCAGCTGGTGCAGCGGGAGTTCCAGGTCCTCGGGCAGCTCCCACTGTGCGCCGTCCTCGGAGCGCGCGAGGTGCCGTCGGCCGGAGGCCTTCTCGATCAGCCGGGCCGCAGCCTCGAAGGCATGATCGGTCGCCTGCCTGGTGAGTACGCCGTACAGCTCGGCGCGGAAGTCGAGCGTGGCCTGCAGCCGCCGCGGCGCCTCGCCCGCCCCGGCCTGCTCGATCAGGCGGAGCACGGTCGCCGGCGACAGCAGACCGACGTACGAGTTCCAGACCAGGAAGGCCTCGTACGACGTCAGCCACTCGGTCCGGGCGGCGCCATGGGTGGTCCACTCGGACCGGGTGTTGACGAAGTCGAGCACCGGATGCGCGCCGACCGGCCTGGGCAGGACGACGCCCTGCACAAGCTCGAGGTGGGACGGCAGCGCACTCATCGGGTCAACGGGCCGGCTGCGAGGGCTGCGTGGTCGGCTGCTGGTTGGTCGTGGTCGGCACCGGGATGCTGACGTTGCCGTTCTGCGGGATGACCATGAACTGGATCTTGCCGGACTCGATCGCGGACTTCAGCAGGTAGCCGTTCGCCCCGAGCAGCTTGACCTGCTGCTGGACCGACTGCAGTTCGACGTTGACCTGCTGGTTCTTCTGCTCCTGCGTCGCCTTGGCCAGCTCGGCCCGCTGCTTGGCCTCCAGGCCGTCGATGATGCCCTTGTCCAGCGGCATCGGCTTCTGCACCGTGAACGACAGCTCACCGCAGTCGTTGTTGCCGTTGTACCCCGGGCCGCAGAAGTAGTCGCCGCCGACCGCGGCCGGGAGCAGCCGGGTGAACTCCTTGGCCGCCGCGGACTGGAACGCCGACTTCATCTTCTCGTTGTTGTAGAGCTCCGCCCAGCCGTAGTTGGTCGCGACCGCGGACAGCGCCCGGTCGATCTGCGGGCGGAAGTAGCTCTGCAGCATGTCGTTCCAGCCCTGCTCCTCGTACGCCTCGGTCTTCAGGCCGATCCGCTCGTGGAACGACTTCAGCACGTCCTTGTCGCGGTTGAGCGTGAAGTAGACCTGGACACGGACGCCCAGGCGGACGTTGTCCTTGCTGACCACGGTGACCTCGTCGGCCGCGTCGGTGTCCGCGCCGTCGCCGCCGATGATGTACGAGCGCTGGTCGATCGGGTACGTGTACAGGGTGTCGCCCGGACCGATCATCTTGTTCGTCGAGCCCGGCGGGACGACCGACTTGAACTTCTTGTCCTCGATCACGCCGCCGCCGTAGTGCAGGCCGATCCGGTTCGCGTCGGTGTTGGCGAAGTTGAAGATGTTGAACAGCGCGATGACCACGATCACGGCGAGGATCAGGAATCCGATCACCTTGACCTTGCCGCTGCCGCCCGGTTTGGGCTTGATCGCCGCAGCAGCGTTCCCCAGCTTTGCCATCAGTCGTCCAGCTCCTTGTGTTCTTTCACCAGTCGCCGGACATCGGCGAGGGTCAGGTCGGCGGTGACCGCGACATCCCGCGGCACCGACGGATGCGAGCTGAGCGTACGCAGGCCCTGCTCCGCAGCCGCGACCGCCCGCTCCAGCGCCCTGACCTCGTGCATCAGCGCCCGGTGCTCGGCGTTCAGCTCGGCCAGTGCCTGCTCCGCGTTCACGGCCCGGCGGTACGACGCCCACGCAACCCAGGCGGTTCCGATCAACAGCACGATCGCCGGCAGTCCGAGTCTGATCATGTCCTGATTGTGGTTCATCCCTGGGCGAAAAACGGTTGAAGGGCGAACCGCGTGGCAGTAGGTTCGCAGTACACGCGAAGGGAGGTGGTCCAACGCATGAATTGCTATCGGACTCGTGAGGTGGCGGCGGGCTAACCGCCAACCACAAGTTAGTGGGCATGTGGTCGGCCAATCCAACGCCGCCACCGGGCCCGCGGGCAGTCAGGTCAGTCCGCCTGACCCAGAGTTCGGCCACCCGGTCGTGTCCCTGGAAGCGCTCGCGGGCTTCTTTCTGTCCGGACCGCTACTCAGGGGCCGGGCAGTCCAGCCCGAGCGCCTGGCCGATCTCGAACAGTTGCGCCTCGAAGTACGCCGCCGCGTCGGGCAGCACCCAGTGCAGCTGGCCGAAGATCTCCATGCAGATCAGGCCGTACAGCCGCGTCCAGTAGGTCAGCGACAGGTAGATCGCGCCGGCCGGCATCCCGCCGAAGTGCTCCGACTCCCGGGTGAGCTGCGCGACCAGCTCGGACCCGAGCACCTCGTCGGGCGGATACGGGAACGGCTTCCAGTGCCAGATCTGCGCCACCAGTTCCTTGAACACCGAGCCGAAACGCATCGCCGCCTGATGCCCGGGGGTCTCCTCGTGGTCCTCCGCGTCCGGGCTCGGCACCGCCGTCCCGAACAGCAGCGCGAACTCGGCCGGGTGCGCCAGGCCCCAGTCCCGCAGGCCGTTGGCGAGCAGGTACAGCCGGGCGCCGAGATCCACTTCGCCGTCCGTGGACTGCAGGTCCATCAGCGCCGCGGTCAGCTCGTCGTACAGCTCGGCGATCAGGGCGCTGATCAAGGCCTCGTGACTCGGGAAGTACCGGTACAGCGCCGGCGGCGTGAGGCCGAGCTCACGGGCCACGGCCCGCAGACCGACCGCCGCCGTACCGCCGGACACCAGTAGCCGGCGGGCCGCCGCCTTGATCTCCGCCACCGTCGCCGCGCGTCGCCGATCCCGGCTGTCCACCGTAAGAACTCTCCTTGACATCACCGTAGGGGACGAGCATAGAGTGAACACCGTTAACAGTTAACGCTGTTCACTCAAGCTCCTGCCGCTCAATCTACGCCCTGGGGGACAGTTCCGTGTTCGAGACGCTCGGCCATTTCGCCTACCGGCGGCGCCGTCTGGTGCTCGCGCTGACCGGCCTGTTCGTCGTCCTCGGCCTCGCCTGGGGAACCGGCGTGTTCGGCTCGCTGGCCAACGGCGGGTTCGACGCGCCGGACACCGAGGCCGCGAACGCCGTGAAGACCATCGAGCAGAACGTCGGCCGCACCGGCACCGACGTGGTCGTGCTCTACCGCAGCCCGTCGTCGACCGTGGCCGATCCCGCGTTCCGGCAAGCGGTCGAGCAGCACTTGTCCGGTCTGCCGGCCGCCGACGTGACCGAGGTCGCCACGTACTGGGGCACCAAGTCACCGGTCTTCGTCTCCAAGGACCAGCACAGCACGTACGCCGTGCTCACGCTGGCCGGCGCGACGCCGGAGGAGCGGCTCGAGACGTTCCACCGGATCGCCTCGCAGGTCCGGACGGGTCCCACCGGGCTGGAGACGAAGGTCGGCGGCGAGGTCGCGGTCTTCGACGAGGTCAACACGCAGACCGAGCACGACATCGTGAAGGCCGAGTCGATCTCGACGCCGATCGTGCTGGTGCTGCTGGTGGTCGTGTTCGGCGGCCTGGTCGCCGCCGCATTGCCGCTGTTCGTCGGCGCGCTCGCGATCCTCGGCGCGTTCGTGCTGCTGCGCGGCCTGTCCGCGATCACCGATGTGTCGATCTTCTCGATCAACATCGTCACGATGATCGGTCTCGGGCTGGCCATCGACTACGCGTTGTTCATCGTCACCCGGTTCCGCGAGGAGCTTGCTCGCGGCAACGATGTGGAGACGGCGCTGACCGCGACGATGGCGACCGCCGGGCGGACGGTGGCGTTCTCCGGCGTGACGGTCGGCGTGGCGATCAGCAGCCTGGTGCTGTTCCCGGTGATGTTCCTGAAGTCGATGGCGTACGGCGGCGCGGCCGCGGTGGCGATCGCGATGCTCGCGGCCCTGACCGCGTTGCCGGCGTTGCTCGCGGTCCTCGGCCACCGGGTCAACAACCTGCGGATCTTCAAGACCCGTCGCGCGGCCGCCGAGCACGGCGCCTGGTACCGGCTGGCGCACAGCGTGATGCGGCGGCCGGTGCGCTACGTGCTGATCCTCGTGCCGGTGCTTCTGGTGCTGGGTATTCCGTTCCTGAGCGCACAGCTCGGCGGCGTGGACCACCGGTCGTTGCCGGCCGGCGCCACCTCGCGAACGGTGACCGAGACGCTGCAGCGCGACTTCCCGGGAGCCGGCGGTTCGGACATCTACGCGGCGGTGCGGTTCTCCGCCGCGCCGACCGATCCCGCGGCGGCGCTGGCGCCGTACATCGCGTCGTTGCAGCAGGTGCGGGACGTGGAGAATGTACGGCTGGGTGGTTACAGAGACGGGGTCGCGTCGGTTGTCGTGCACACGCACTACACCGCGCAGGAGCTACCGGCGCGGGACGTCGTGCACGCGGTAAGGGCGGTGCCGGCGCCTGTTGACACTGAGGTCGAGGTGGGCGGAGAGACGGCCGCCGTCATCGATCTGCTCGATGTGCTGAAGGAACGCGCGCCGTACATGGCCGGCTTCATCGTGCTGGTGACGTTCGCGCTGCTGTTCGTTGCCTTCGGCTCGTTCGTGCTGCCGGCGAAGGCGCTGCTGATGAACGTGCTGTCGCTGTCCGCGGCGTTCGGCGCGATGGTGTGGATCTTCCAGGACGGGCATCTGTCCGGGCTGCTCGACTTCACGCCGGCCGGGTTCCTGGACGCGACCAACCCGGTGCTGCTGTTCGCGGTCCTGTTCGGGTTGTCGATGGACTACGAGGTGTTCCTGCTCAGCCGGATCCGGGAGGAGTACGACCGGACCGGCGACAACACCCAGGCGGTCGCGCTCGGGCTGCAGCGGACCGGCGGGATCATCACCAGCGCGGCGTTGCTGCTGATCATCGTGGTGGCCGCGTTCTCCACCTCGGGCATCGTGTTCGTGAAGATGATCGGCGTCGGGCTGGTGATCGCGATCGCGCTGGACGCGACCATCGTGCGGGCGCTGCTGGTGCCGGCGACGATGCGGCTGCTCGGCCGGGCGAACTGGTGGGCGCCGCGGCCGTTCGCGCAGTGGTGGTCGCGGCACGGTTTCCGCGAGGAACCTCAGGGCTGGAGTCTGAGCAGCTCCCAGGAGGACGAGCTGGTCCGGCGGTAGGCGAGGCGATCGTGCAGCCGGCCGGTGCGGCCCTGCCAGAACTCGAACGCCTCCGGGGCGACCAGGTAGCCGCCCCAGAAGTAGGGCGTGGAGATCTCGGTGCCCTCCGGCCACTGCCGCTCGTACGACGCGTACTGCAGGTCGAGCTCCTCGCGAGACTCCACCGGCTGGCTCTGCTGGGACGCCCACGCGCCGAGCTGTGACTCGCGCGGGCGGCTCGCGAAGTACTCGTCGACCTCGTCACCGGGCAGCTTGGAGACGGTGCCCTCGATCCGGACCTGCCGCTCCATCGCGTGCCACGGGAACACCAGGGCGCAGTGCGGATTCGCGGCCAGGTCGTCGGCCTTACGGGACTGCTGGTTGGTGAAAAAGACGAACCCGCGCTCGTCGACGCGCTTCAGCAGTACGGTCCGCGCCGAGGGACGTCCGTCCGTGTCGGCCGTCGCGAGCACCATCGCGTTCGGCTCTGCGAGGCCGACCGCCCTGGCCTGCTCCAGCCAGGTCTGGAACTGCACGACCGGGTCGGCAGCGACCTGACTCTCGAGCAGCTCGCCGAGTCCGTACGTCTCCCGCATCTCCGCAAGGTCCACAACCACGAGCCTACTGACGGCCGCGCTGGATTCGCCGATAGGCCCTCCACAACCTGCTGCGTCTGACCGCGCGCACCAGCGGGCCGCGACGACGCGGGCCGGGCGGCTTGGGCGTGGCTGCTGGAGCTTTCGTGGGTGCGTTCGGTATGTGCCGGTTCACCTCGGCCACGTGCTGGTCGAAAGCGGCGCGCCAGAGCGCCTGACGGAGCGTCGCCTCGCCTGCAGCCGAACTGGCCCCGGCGACGGACGCGGCCCACAGCGTGCCGAGCGACTCGAATCCTTCGACGTCGCGGAGCAACTGCTCGATCAGGTCGCGGTCAGCTGCGTCGGCGAGGCAACGGACCTTCGCCGGGCGCCTGCGCGTGCTCACCGTCGGACTCGGTGTGAAGAACGGTACGTCGGTCCACGCGGGCACCAGCCGCCGGACGAGCTCGCGATGCAAGGCGTTCTCAAGGCGTTGCGCGGGGTCGAGCGCGAAGGCCGACCGGACGAACGAAGGGATCAGGAGCGGCGAGACGACGCCGGTGCGCTCCCCCGTCGTACCCCAGCGGCGCAGGCGCTCGACGACGTAGAAGTAGTCGAGCATCGTCGCGTTTTCGATGCCGCCGTGGACCGCGGCCCGCAGGACCCGGTCGACCTGCTCGGCAACGGCTGAGCGTGCGTCGCCCGCAGGTCCCGCGGCCGGCACCAGCCGAGCTTGCAGATGGTTGCTGAAGGCATGCAGCTTGGGCTGCAGCGGTAGCGCGTCGAGCTGCAGGACGTCGCGCGGGTAGAAGTGGCCGTGCGCCACCTCTCCGCCTGCGCCGCCGATCGCGAGATGAGTGACGCCGGCGAGCGATGCCGGCGGCGTGTGGAAGAGGTAGCTGGCCGGCCGCAGCCCCTCGGCGTACCGATGCCAGCGCAGCGCTCGGTCGACCATCTCGAGCGACGGTGGCGCGGCGATCGGCTTGGCCGGCACAGGCTTGCCCGGTGTCTTCCGGCTCACGACGTGCTCGATCGGCTGCGGCAGCAACTCGACCAGGGACTCCGCGACGTCCAGTTCGCCGGGGACCGCGTCGTAGCTGTTCAGCTTCAGGTCGACGCCCGCTGCCAAGAACGCGCCCGCGACCACCCTCGAGTCACGGCCGCCGCTCAGGTCGACTGTCGGCCTGCCCGGCCACAGCCGGCCGACCGATCGCGCCACGTCCTGCAGGGCGGCCGCCGTCTCTTCCGCGGTGTCCGCGTTGTCCGTCGACCAGACACTGGTGGTCTCGATCCGGCTGACGGTGCGCTGCTGACGGTGGCCGTCGGCAACGATGTGTGTTGCGCCGGGAACGGTCAGCACCCCGTCGTACGGCGTGCTGTCGTCCATGAACCAGCCGCAGGCCGCGGCAAAGGTCCAGCCCCTGGACGCTGCCGCGGCGGGCACGCCCGCGAAGAGCAAGGCTGCGGCGGGCCGATTGCTCCAGACCCATCCGTCGCGCAGCCGCAACTGGAACAGCCGTCCGACGCCGACCGAGTCGGTGAACAGGTCGAGGCGTTCCGCAGCGGGATCCAGGACGGCCATCGTGAACGGCGGCGCCAGGTCGAGAAAGCGTGCCGGAGTACGCCGTACCGCCTTCGCGAGGTGCGCCGGGGCGTCGTACGGCTCGATGTCGCCGATCAGCCGTTGATAGCCGAGCGGCGCGTGCACACTGGCCACGCGGATGTCACCGGTGTCGTGCCACGACGGCCAGAGGCAGGAGCCGTCGTGGCGGTCCCACATGTGCAGTCCGACCGTGAGGCCGTCGTACCCCTGGTGTTTGGCCTCGTTCCGCCAGAGGGCGCCGTAGTACGCCTCCACGCGCGCACGACCGGCAGCGGCCCGCGCCGCGCTGTCGCTCGCGAAGGTGTAGGCGATCAGCGTTTCCATGCAGAGCCAGATGCGGGCTCCGCCGGGAAAGTTACCGCGGTGGTTGCTGCTGGCCCGGGTGTTGTGGCGGCTGATACGGCTGCTGGCCCGGGTAGCCGCCCCACTGCTGCGTGGGGTAGGTCGACTGGTAGCCGGAGGAGTCCTGGAGCCCCGGTGGCTTCGGAAGCCTGGCCAGCTTGGCCTCCTGGCTCCAGCGCCGGATGCCGACCAGCAACAGCGGTATGCCGAGCAGGATGACCGAGCCGTCGAACAGCAGGTACGACGAGCCGAACCGCGACCCCGGGAACTGGAAGAGCTTCACCAGGTCGAACGACTGCCGCACCGGCAGCAGCATGACGGCCAGCCCGACCACGGTCAGCAGCAGCCCCGATCCGGTGGTCACGCCGGCGCCGATCGCCGGCGCCATCATCAGCAGTGCCGAGCACGACCGCGATGACGACCAGCAGCGCGAGCCAGGGCAGCATCTCGCCCAGGTTGTCGCGGAACAGTTGCAGACGCACCGTCAGCCGGGTGGTGGCATAGGACGCCGTACCCACGGCGACGTAGGTAGCGATGACGCCGATCACGAGCCCGAGGGCGGGGAGGGGCTTGGTCATGCCTCGAGACTAGACCTCGGTGCGGTCCACCCCGGGAACCTCCGAACCGGTCACAAATCTGTCCGCACGCCGTCACCGAGAACTATGCTGCCTGAGCGCCCAGGGTGCGCGGGCTCTCCTGGTGGGCCTGTGTCCCGACACGAGGACGAGGGAGTCGCATGTCTGATCCGAGGACCGAGGTGCAGCACGGGCTGGAGGGTGTGGTCGCGTTCGACACGCAGATCGCCGAGCCGGACAAGGAAGGTTCGGCGCTCCGCTACCGCGGCGTGGACATCGAGGACCTGGTCGGCCGGGTGCCGTTCGAGAACGTCTGGGGCCTGCTCGTCGACGGCGCGTTCACGCCGGGTCTGCCGCCGGCCGAGCCTTTCCCGCTGCCGGTGCACACCGGCGACGTTCGGGTCGACGTCCAGTCCGCACTGGCGATGCTGGCACCCGCCTGGGGGCTGCGGCCGCTGTACGACATCGACGACGTCCAGGCCCGCGAGGACCTGTCCCGCGCGGCCGTGATGGCACTGTCGTACGTCGCGCAGGCGGCGCGCGGCATCGGGCAGCCGATGGTGCCGCAACGCGAGGTGGACAAGGCGACCACGATCACCGAGCGGTTCATGATCCGCTGGCGCGGCGAGCCGGACCCGAAGCACGTGCGGGCGGTCGACGCGTACTGGACGTCCGCGGCCGAGCACGGCATGAACGCATCGACGTTCACCGCGCGGGTGATCGCCTCGACCGGGGCGGACGTCGCCGCGGCGCTGTCCGGTGCGGTCGGTGCGATGTCCGGGCCGCTGCACGGCGGCGCGCCGGCGCGGGTGCTGACGATGATCGAAGGCGTGGAGCGCAGCGGCGACGCCCGCGCGTACGTGAAGGGTCTGCTGGACGCGGGCGAGCGGCTGATGGGCTTCGGGCACCGCGTGTACCGCGCCGAGGACCCGCGCGCCCGGGTGCTCCGCCGTACGGCGCGTGAGCTGGCGGCGCCGCGCTACGAGGTGGCCGAGGCGCTGGAGCAGGCCGCGCTGGCCGAGCTGCGCGAGCGGCGTCCGGACCGGGTGCTGGAGACCAACGTGGAGTTCTGGGCGGCGATCGTCCTGGACTTCGCGGAGGTGCCGCCGCCGATGTTCACGTCGATGTTCACCTGCGCGCGGACCGCGGGCTGGAGCGCGCACGTGCTGGAGCAGAAGCGCACCGGCCGGCTGATCCGCCCGTCGGCGATCTACTCGGGCCCGGCGACGCGTCCGGCCGACTCGGTCGAGGGCTGGAACCCATCCTGGGCCTAGCGGTCCTGGCTCGGGGTGCGGCCGGTGCGCTGCTTGTACTGGCGACTGAAGTAGGGAACGTCTGTGTAGCCGAGGGCGGCGGCCGTTTCGGTGACGGTCATGCCACTCTCGGTGAGCAACTGGTGTGCGCGGTCGATCCGCGCCTGGATCAGGTACTGCGCGGGTGACATCCCGAGCTGCGTGACGAAACGACGCGTGAACTGGGCCCTGCTGAGCGAGGCGCGGCGCGCCATCTCCGCAACGGTCCAGTCCCGGCCCGGGTCCTGCCGCAGCTGCCTCGCGATGTCGTCGACCGGGGCGTCGGTCGCGCTGCGGCCCGGGTGGTGGACGGCGTCCCGGACCAGCGCGACCAGTTGCTCCAGGCACAGTTCGGCCTGGTGCCGGCCCAGTGCGTCCGCCCGGCGGTACGATGCGTCGCTGGTCCGGGCGAGGATGCCGAGGAACTCGCGGTCCTTCACCTCGCCCCAGCGAGGCTCGGGTGCCACGCCTGCGCTGACGCCGGGATCGGGGCCGACGTCGAAGTGCATGCCGAAGACGAGCAGCCGCCGGTGCGGGTCGTGCGTTGCCCGCGGCGCGTCACCCGGCTCGAAGACCGCGCACACGCCCGGGCGCAGCTCGCGCCGCCGGCCGGCGAGTTCGAGCTCGCCACGCCCGTCCAGCACACACCAGAGCAGGTGGTCGGACAGCGGGCGCGACGTCCAGGACCAGCTCGCCTCACAGCGCCAGAAGGTCGGCGCCGTCATCCGCTCGATCCGCAGCCGATGCGACAAAAGTTCAACTCCTCGCGTGGATCGTCCGTGGCCTTGTGTCACGCCTCGGCAGGAAAATTGGAGTCGACGGAATCCTAGGACAGCTTCGCGGGAGTCGTGCATGAGCGTTTCATACAACATCGCCGAGGTGCACCGGGCGGAGTTCGAGCGGACCGGGTACACGCTGGTGCGGGGACTGTTCTCCCCCGCCGAGGCCGAGCGGCTGCGGGACCACTACATGGACGTCCGGCAGCACGGGCCGCGGGCGCACGACTTCGCGGGTCACACGTCCACCGACCGGGACCCGCTCAAGCGGTACCCGCGGATGGCGCAGATGCACCGCTGGGACGACGAGTCGCTGCGGTGGATGATCGACCCGCGCATCGACGAGGTGATGACGACGCTGCTCGGCAGGTCGCCGTACGCCGTGCAGACGATGATCTACTTCAAGCCGCCGGGCTCGCGCGGGCAGGCGCTGCACCAGGACAACTTCTACCTGAAGGCCGATCCCGGGACCTGCGTCGCGGCCTGGATGGCGCTCGACCGGGTCGACGAGGCGAACGGCTGCCTGGAGGTCGTCCCCGGGTCGCACCGGTGGCCGATCCTGTGCACGGAGAAGGCCGACACCACGGTCAGCTTCACCGATGTCACCGTCCCGCTGCCGCCGGCCGAGGCCGCCGTACCGGTGGTGATGGAGCCGGGCGATGTGCTGTTCTTCCACGGCGCGCTGGTCCACGGCAGCAACCCGAACACGACGACCGACCGGTTCCGGCGCGCGCTCATCGGTCACTACATCGAGGGCGAGGCCGAGCGCGTCGCGCAGTACTACCACCCGGCGCTGCGGATGGACGGCACCGAACTGACGCTCGAGGTGGCCGAGGGCGGCGGCGCCTGCGGCGAGTGGACCGACACCCCCGACGGCCCCGTCGCCCTCCTCACCGGCACCCAGACCATCGACCGCAAGCACGAGTAGCCCGCCGCCCGTCCCTTGGGCCCGTCTTTGTGCATCGGATCCGTACGGCGGGGCGCCCGGCGCGCGGATCCGATGCACAAAGTGGACCTTGGCGGGGCGGGCTGGGGGCGGTGTGCGAAGATGGGGTGCGCTGACAGCGTCGTCGGCCTACTAGTTGGCAGACGACGAAGGGAACGCGCTGGTGACCAGCGAGATTCAGATTCCTGCAGAGCTCAAGCCCGCCGACGGCCGCTTCGGCGCCGGTCCGTCGAAGGTGCGTCCGGAAGCCGTCGCCGCGCTGGCGACCGAGGGCGCGAAGCTGCTCGGCACCTCCCACCGGCAGGCGCCGGTGAAGAACCTGGTGAAGCGCGTCCAGGAGGGCGTCGCCGAGCTCTTCCAGCTGCCCGACGGGTACCAGGTGGTGCTCGGCAACGGCGGCTCGACCGCGTTCTGGGACGTCGCGACCTTCGGGCTGATCCGGGAGAAGAGCCAGCACCTGAGCTTCGGCGAGTTCTCCTCGAAGTTCGCCAAGGCCGCTCAGCTGGCACCGCACCTGGCCGACCCGACGATCGTGAAGGCGGAGCCCGGCAGCCGCTCGGTCGCGGTGGCCGAGGCCGGAGTCGACCTGTACGCGTGGCCGCACAACGAGACCTCCACCGGCGTGATGGCCCCGGTCAAGCGGCCCGCGGGCGCCGACGAGGGCGCGCTGGTCGCGATCGACGCCACCTCGGGCGCGGCCGGCCTGCCGGTCGACCTCAACGAGGCCGACGTCTACTACTTCGCACCGCAGAAGGGCTTCGCGTCCGACGGCGGCCTGTGGATCGCGCTGATGAGCCCGACGGCGCTCGCGCGCGTCGAGGAGATCGCCGCGTCCGGCCGCTGGATCCCGGCGTTCCTGGACCTGGCGACCGCGGTCGACAACTCCAGCAAGAACCAGACCTACAACACCCCGTCGCTGGCCACGCTGTTCCTGATGGCGGAGCAGACCGACTGGATCAACAGCCAGGGCGGTCTGGAGTGGAGCGTCGCCCGGACGACGGACTCCAGCAACCGGCTGTACACGTGGGCCGAGAAGTCGGAGTACGCCACGCCGTACGTCACCGACCCCGACGCCCGCTCGCTCGTGGTCGGCACCATCGACCTCGACGACGCAATCGACGCCACCGCGGTCGCGAAGACGCTGCGCGCGAACGGCATCGTCGACACCGAGCCGTACCGCAAGCTCGGCCGCAACCAGCTCCGCGTCGCGATGTTCCCCGCCGTGGACCCAGACGACGTCGAGAAGCTGACCCAGGCCATCGACTACGTGGTCGAGAACCTCAAGTAACCGCACTGCCCTTCACAGCCGCCGCTCCCCGTCCGGGGGGCGGCGGTTGTTCGTTGGCGTCAGGAGTGTTGCCGGCGGCGGGAAGTGGAAGACGTCTGGCCCGTCAGGCGGGCGTTCTCGGCCTGGCGGTCCTGGCGCTCGCGGCGGCCGGGCGGGAACGTGACGACGGTGATGATCAGCGCGAAGAGCGCGGCGCCGACGATGATCCAGCGGAAGTTGTTGCTCTTGCCCGAGCTTGAGCTGTTGCTCTCGGTCGCGCTGCCGGGCTTCGGGGTGGCGCCGGCCGCGGGCGGCTTGGAGGCGGCGGCCTTCGCGGGGACCTGGACCTGGTAGACGGCCGAGTTCGGGCCTTCGCTGCCGACCAGGACGGTCTCGTCGGTGGGGCCGACCGCGACCGTCTCCCCCTGCCCCAGCGGCGCGGTGCCGCGGGCGATGGCGTTCGGGGTCTCGCCCCAGGCCACGGTCGTGACGTCGGCGTACGTCCGCAGTACGACGCGTTGGCCGTCCGGCATGAACGTGCCGTCGGTGATCACGCCCGACGGCGCCGCGGCGAGCTTGGTCAGGTCGTTCGTGCCCTCACGGGACGGGGCAGGCGGTGCCGCGTAGATCGCTCCGGTGCCTTTCAGCGCCTTCGTCACGATGTACAGCTGGCTGGTGCCCGGCTCGATCAGCAGGGTCTCGGCGTCGTGGGCGCCGTCCGGGTACTTGAAGTCGTACCGGTGGTACTTGACGTTCGACTCGTCCTCGAGCGTCTCGGGCTCGGGGATCGTGTAGATCTCGATCTGGTCCCGGTTCGCCTTGTTGTCCCCGATGTCCGCGATGTAGATCGTGCCGTCCCGGTCCACGCCGAGCGCCTCGACGTCGACCACCTTCGCGCCGAACCGGAGCACGGCCTTCACCTTGCCCGCGGTGTCGACGGCGAAGACCCGCCCGGTGTCACCCGAGTCGTTCACGGTCCAGTAGACGCCGGGGTGCTTGACGCTCTTCGCCAGTCCCGACGACTCCTGGATCCGGCTGTCCCGGATCGTGAACAGCTTCTTCGGCGCCGGTGTCGTCGGGCCCGCGTCCGAGCTCGCGCTCGCTGTCGATGTGGGCAGCGCCACACCCGCAAGGGTGCAGAGCGTCGCCGCCAGCAGCGCGAACGCAGTGCGGAGCTGCCTCACGACACCACCTCGGCGCCGGGCTTCGCCGGCTGTTCCGATGGTGGGAGGAGCAGTTCGGCCAGGCGGGGTGTGACGTGCCACTCGGTCACCATCGCCTGGTACTCGGCGCGCAGATCGGCGGTCGGCTTGGCGCCGGTCCGCGCAGCGCGGAGCAGCAGATTGCGCGGCGTGTGCTGACTGTCCACGAACTGCACGACCTCCACCCGGTAACCGACCTGTCGCAGCACCGCCGCCCGCAGGGAATCCGTCAGGACGTCGGCGAACCGCTCACGAACGATGCCATATCTCGTCATCAGCGCATAAGGCGCCGGTGGTGTGACGCTCTTGAGCTGCTTTTGGATGTCGTGATGGCAACACGGAGCTGCCAGCACCAGCGAAGCCTCCCAGCCGACGGCCCGCGCGAGCGCGTCGTCGGTCGCGGTGTCGCAGGCGTGCAGCGCCAGCACGACGTCCGGCCGGACGTCCAGCTCCGCGCCCTCGATCGTCGCGTCGAGGAACCGCAGGTGCTCCTGCCAGCCGAGCGCCTCGACCACCCGGGTGTTCCGTTTCCGGGCCGCCGGGTTGTGGTCGATACCGGTCATCCGGACGTCGTGCCCGGCGGCGATGAGCAGGTGGTACGCCGCCAGGGTGAGGTACGCGTTCCCGCAGCCGAGGTCGACCACCTGCAGCGGCCTGTTCTTCGCGATCCGCCCGGCCGAAACCGCCTCGTCGAGCGCGGGTGCGAGCAGCTTGCAGAACTCCTCGATCTGCTTGTACTTCGCCTGCCGCGACGGCTTCACCCGGCCCTGGTGGTCGCTGATCCCGAGCTCGATCAGGAACGGCGCGGCTGGGTCGAGCACCCGGCGCTTGACCCGGTCGTGGCTGGTCGCCTGCTCCCGGCGGTCCTCCTGCCGGTGCAGCAGCTCCTTGCCCTTCTTGGTGTAGCGCAGCCGCAGCGTCTCAGTCGTCGTCTCGACGTGCCACGACCCGTACGGCAGGTCGAGCAGCTCGTCGACCGCTTTGTCCAGCTCGGCCTCAGGCACGTTCCGCGTGTGGGCCTGGCGCTCGTCGAACTCGGTGATCTGCAGGTGCCGCTGCCCCTTCAGATCGACGTACCGCACCTCGACCCGGAGGTACGCCGGCGCGTCCAGCCCTCGCCGCCGCCCCGAGGCCAGCGCGCGCACCAGACCGCTCCGATCGAGCAGGGCGGCGCGGATCACCCCCGGCGCTCCGGACTCCTCCGGCCGCGCCGGCTCGTCCGACCGCACCTCTGGCTGCATCGCGCCATTGTCGCCGACCACTCGGGTCGATCACAAAAGGGTCTCCTACCGACTGCCTACTCCGGGTGACCGAAATACGGATGCCGTGCCGTCGGCGCAGGGTGAGACTGGGTCGATGGTGACGACGCCTCGCACGATCATCGACTCGGTGGTTCGGTCGGTCTGTGGCCGTGACGTCGAGTGTCTTGTGCCTCTCTCCGGCGGAGGGATGAACGAGACCTACCGCGCCGACCTGGCCGGCGATGTCCGGGTGGTTGTCCGGATCGCGCGCCAGAGTACGCCGTGGTTCATCGACGAGGCGCACTTGATGGGGCAGGCGCGCGCTGCGGGCGTTCCGACCGCAGAAGTGCTCGGCCTCGAGCATCTGGACCACGACGGCGGGCTGCTGTCCTTCTCGATCCAGGTGTACCTGCCTGGCCGCTCCCTGGACGAGCTCATGGGCGCGCTGCCCGCGGCTGATGTAGAGCGCCTGACTGTGGACGCTGGTGAGATTCTGGCGCGAGTACACAGCGTCATGCCGGACGCCGAGCGCGGCCTCCAGCACGACCTGCGGCTACCCGAGGAGACCGCCGTCACCCGGATCCTGCGGATCGTCACCGAGACCCTCGATTCGTCGGCAGCGCAGGTTGTCGAACGTGGCGCCGACTTCCTGCGCCAGGTCGTGACGACCACTCCATCGCCTGCCGTCTCACTTGCCCAGGGCGACTTCCTGCCCAAGAACCTCCTGATCCACGAGGGCATCCTCAGCGGCGTCATCGACTGGGAATTCGCCGGCCCCGCCTCCCCTGCCTTCGACCTGGCCCGCTGGGAGGTCTCCGCCGGCGCCCCTCTCCACGACCGCCCAGATCTCCTCCGCCGCGGCTACGCCCGCATCACTGCCCCAGCCAACCCCACCCTGACCGCAGCCTTCGCCATCGACTGGACCCTAGAACTCCTCGCCTGGAAAAACCCCGCCACCCCAGCGCAGTTCCAGCGCTGCGTAGACGTAATCACCCGCCACCTCTCGCCCTAGACGACGCCCCGGCCTGCCGAACAGCACGCAACGCCCAGACACACCACTCCGGACGGCGCGCCCCCCGCGCAAGGCCACGCCAACCAGCCACCGGTCAGGCGAGCAGTTTCTGCAGCTCCGGGAGACGGCTGAACAGGTCAGGGAGACCACGCACACCGTTGCGCACGGACTCGTGGGACAGCGCCAACTCCGGACCGGTGGTCGCCTCGACGCCGGCGAGGCAGCGCAGGAGGTTCCACCTCATGTGTCCCAACCAGCCGCCGATCATGTACGCGAACCAGCTCGGCCCCGGCGGCGGCAGCACCCCGCCCCCTGCGACGTACCCATCGAGCACCGCGCGGAAGACCTCGGGCTCGACGCCGTCAAATCCACGGCCCTTCGAGAGGCTGAGCGCGGTCGAGCCGAGCTCACCGGACAGATCGAGCATCCCCGACAGCTCCCAGTCGAGCACCACCGGCCGTCCGTCGCGAGCAAGCAGGTTCCACGGCTGAATATCCCTGTGGGTCAACACAACAGGACCAGGACGTTCGCACTCGTCGACGAACTGGGCAATCGCAACAAACGTCTCGACACGAGAGGCAAGCTCATCCGCCCACGGCTGCCCGCTCGCCACCGCCCGCTCGGCAAGCTCCGGCCAGTCCCGCGGCGTCGGCTCGTCAACCGCCTCTCGAGTCCACTCGACGTCGAGCGAATGGATGCGCGCGAGAATCTCCCCAACCTCGAACGCAAAAGCCACCGCCACCGGCTCTTCAGGCACCTTCTCACCCTCGACCCACCGGTGCACGAGCAGCTCACTGCCGGCCCAGATCGGCTCAGGCATCGGGACACCAGCAGCAAACGCCGCCCGCTCGAACCTGAACACGTCCTCGACGCGATAAACCCAGCGCCGATCGACCCGATTCAACTCCTTCACCGCAAACGACCCTTGGTCGGTCTCGAGCCGATACATCCGATTGGCAAACCCGCCATGCACACGAACCATCGGCCCCCGCGGCACACCAAGAAACGAAAGGCCTGAGAGCACACCGTCGTCCGCAGTCATCCCACGCAATCTAAGCCCCGCACCTCGCCAACGCACCGCAATTACCCGCACAACAAACCCCACGCAGACAATCCCCGGCGCCCCTCCCCCCAACAAACAAGGCGCAAACGCACAGGTCGCCCGCACAGGTCGCACGCCCAGGCCGCATGCCGGCCCCGCCCGTCCAGTCGTACGGCGACGTCGCCGGTCCAGTCGGACACCGCCGTCGCCCGCGCAGGTCGGGCGTGCAGTCGCCTGCACGAGTCGCACGTGCGCGTCGGCCGCCCGCGTCGTACGTGCGGGTCGCACGCCGACCTCGCCCACGCAGGTCGGGCGCGCAGTCGCCCGCACGAGTCGTCCGCACGAGTCGCACGTCCGCGTCGCCCGCCAGCGTCGTACGCGCAGGTCGCCCGCCCGCGTCGCACGCCGACGTCGCCCGTTGTCAGTCGTATACCGACGTGACCCGCTCGGGTCGTACGCGCACGTCGTACGCCAGGTCGCACGCCCGCGTCGCACGCCGACGTCGCCCGCATAGGTCGGGCGCGCAGGTCGCCCGCACGAGTTGCACGTCCGCGTCGGCCGCCCGCGTCGCACGTGCGGGTCGCCCGCCCGCGTCGCACGCCGACGTCGAACGCGCAGGCCCCACGCCCGGGTCGCCCGCGCCCGTCGTACGCACAGGTCGCTCCCCCGCGCCGCACGCCGACGTTGTACGCCGACGTCATCCGCGCAGGTCTGGCGCGCGGGTCGCCCGCGTCGCACGCCGACGTCGCCTGTCCACGTCGTACGCCGACGTCGACCGCGCGCAGGTCGGAGGCGCAGGTCGGAGGCGCAGGTCGGAGGCGCAGGTCGGAGGCGCAGGTCGGAGGCGCAAGCTCTCCCGTGGCCGGCCTCGGCTCAAGCGTGGCTGACGAGGTGCCGGATGGGGGGTGCGCTTGCTGGGCAGGTTTGGGGCAGTGTGGGGCGGGTGGGCGGTGGTGGATGGTCTTCAGGGGCGTGGCTCGCGGCCGTGGTAGGCCTCTGGTCGCGTTAGGTTTTGGGGTGTGACCACGGACGCCGTCGTGCCTCATCCGCTGGGGGCGCTAGGGGTCGGGCCGCGGCGGCCGGTTCTGACTGGTGTGGTGTTTCTGGGGACGCTGGGGTGCGGCGTTGGCCAGCTCGTTCATCGGCCGTTGTATGACCAGGTGGTTCGGGACGCGGCGCGGATCGACGACGGTGAGTGGTATCGGCTGGTGAGCGGCATGTTCTTCCAGGACGGCTGGACGGCCGGTCTGGTCGTCAATCTGGTTTGGCTGGCGGTGGTGGGTGCGGCTGCCGAGCGGGTGTTCGGGCGGGGCCGTTGGTTGGTGCTGTACTTCGGCTGCGGCTTGTTTGGTCACTTCGTGAGTTACGTGTGGCTGAACCCGGGTCGGCGCGGGCAACTCGATGTGTAGTGCTGGTCTGCTCGGTGCGCTGGCGGTGGTGGTGATGGTTGCGTCCTGCCGGTAAGGCGTCGAGTTCCCGAAGAATTTGCGGATGTCGGCGTTCGTGGCGCCGATGCTGGCCGTGATCGGCACCAGAACCGGAAGGGTCGCCAGCGGTTAGCCGAGGCGGCGTAGGGCTGTTTCGATGGCCAGCTCGACCCGGGACGTCATGCCGGGCACGTCGACGGGGCGGCGCCCGGCGACCTGACCGCGGATCCACTTCGAGCCGCTGGCGTCGTAGTGCAGCAGGGCGTACAGGTCCCACCACGGATCGAGAGTCGCCCCGGCGATCGACTCGTACAGCGACCGGAGCTGCTCCGACCACTCGGGCGAGTAGAGCGCCGCCAGGTATCGCCGGCAGTGCCCGACGTCGATCGCGCGCGATCCCCGATGGATGGAGTTCCAGTCGGTCAGGCCGGTGATTCTTCCGCGTGACCACAGCATGTTGACCGGCAGGAGATCGCAGTGCAGAAAGACGGCGGGGTCCTTTGGCGGTGGTGCCGCCATGGCACCGAATGCCGACTTCCACACCGCCGGCTTCTGTGCGTCGACCGGCACCTGAAAGCCGTCCCGAGGAGCGATCCAGGAATCTGTCCATGGTCTGAACGTCTTTGCGGGGAGATCGAGGGAATGCAGCAGTACGGCGATCTCCGCGATCCTCGTCAGCCACGACCGAGGCTCTGCTGGATTCAGGTGAACATGTCCCGGCAGCCGTGTCATCAGCAACGATGGCGCGCCGCCCGTCGAAGCACCGGCAACGTCGCTGGCCAGGATGCTTGGAACCGGGAGCCCGCTTCCGGCCACCACACCAAGGTTGGCGATCTCCTTCTTCAGGGCTTCCTGCAGGTCAAGGCCGGCCGGGTACTGACGCAGTACGACGAACGTTCGCGTTCCACGTCGCTCGACAGTCACTCGATTCACGGCGGAGCAGACGCCACCGGTCAATCGGCGATAGCCGACGACGCGGCTGCCTCGGCCCATCGACGCCCCAACCCAGGCGAGGGTCTCCGCCGAGGGACGACGTTGTCTGAAACCGCCATCTCTCCAGTCGCCGTCGGTCATGAGCGCGACCATATTCGTCGCGGCTCTGCGGCGACAGGGGTTTTCCAACCCGCCGCAGACAGCACGCCATGCGGCACCTGCAGTCGGCCAAGGACCGGGGGCGCGAGGCGGAGTCCTTCGCGATGCTCCCGCCGATGGCACTGCTTCGCCCGGGCGGTCGCGTCGCAGGACAGAGGACCCGGCGCCGAGGGCGCCCGGACACAGTCGACACTCACGGCACGTCCGGCGGTGCGTGATGTCGGTGAAGGGCGGGAGCGCTGGGTGGCGGTCCTTCGCGACGGTTTTGCGGACGGCAGTTGCTTCGTTGGGGCGATTGGGCGCCAGGACAGGGCTCGTGCCGCCGCAGGCGGTCGGAAGGCAGTTTGCCGCCGGTATGCGAGTGGTCGGCGCAGGATGCGACCGTGAGGCGGCGTCCTCGCGGCGGTCCCGCGGACAGGAGTTGCCTCGCCGGGGCAGTCGCACGGCAGGACGGGGCGCCGAAGGCCGCCGGAAACACAGCCGCCGCCCCACGGCACGTCCAGCGGCACGTGTTGTCGGCGAAGGATGGGACCAGACGGCATCCTTTCGCGGAGGTCCTGCGGACGGCAATTGCTTCGTTGGGGTGGACGGGGCGTGCGCCGAGGGCGGTTGGGTGGCGGTCATGGGGTGGGTGTGGGGGTGGCTGGGTCTGGGTCTTCGTCGAGGAGGCCCAGGTTTCTCAGGCGGGTGATGATGCCGCCTTCCTGGCGGCCGAGGGCTTCGCTGAGATCGTCGATGGGGGCGCCGTTGTTGTGCATCTCGATCAGGGTTTGCTCGTCTTCGGGGGACCACGGGCGGAAGGCGTTGGGGTGGGTTCTGCGGGCTTTCTGGATCTTGCGGGTCATCGAGTGCGGGTTGACGGGCTCCAGGGAGCGGATGCGGGCCTGACGGTGGCGACCGACCTCCTCGCCCTTGAGCCAGAAGATCACCGCGCCATCGGTGAAGGTCATCAGGTCGGCGGGCACGTCGCAGTAGTCGGCGTCGTCGAACATCACTCGGATCATCGGGACATCTCTCTTTCCTCAAGCAGGCACGTCGGGGTTCGTGGTCGACAGAGAAGATGCCGTGATCGCGCCCGGTCCGGCGGGGCGATTTGCGAGCTGTGGACAACTGGACTGCAGAACTTCTTTGCAAAAACTCTTTGCAAAGAGTCTTTGCAATCCTATGCTCTGAGTCATGAGCGACGAGAACCAGAGCGTGGAGCCGGCCCGCACCGTCCAGCTGGATCGGCACCTCGTGCGCGCGCTGGCGCACCCGATGCGGAATCGGATCCTCGGTCTGCTCCGCGTGTACGGGCCGCAGACCGCCACGACCCTGGCCGGGCGGCTCGGGGTGAACACGGGCGCGACCAGCTACCACCTCCGGCAGCTCGCCGACGCCGGGCTGGTGGTCGAGGACGACAGCCGCGGGAACGCGCGCGACCGCTGGTGGAAGTCGGCGCACCAGGGCACCGAGTTCAACGCGGCCGAGTTGCTGGACCAGGAGCCTGAGCTGGCGCTGGGCTTCCTGCACGGCGTCGGCCAGACGTACGCCGAGAACATCTTCGGCTTCATCGACGCGATGCAGACGATGCCCGAGGACTGGCGCGACGCCAGCATGCTCTCGGACTACTTCTTCCATCTGAGGCCCGACCAGCTGGCAACGATGATGCGCGAGGTCATGGCGGTCCTCGAGAAGTACAAGACGCCGGACCTCACCGCTCCGCTGCCGGAGGGCGCCGAGCAGGTCACCGTCCAGATCCAGGCGTTCCCGCGCGAGACGCGCCAGAAGCACACGGGGTGAGGCAATGATGGGCGAGAAGGGCAATCGAGCGCCGTTGGCTGCGTTCCTGGTGGCGAACGTCGTGTCGATCTGCGGGACCCGGGTCAGCGCGATCGCGATCCCCTGGTTCGTCCTGATCACCACAGGCTCGCCAGTGAAGACCGGTCTCGTGGCGATGGCCGAGATGGCGCCGCTGGTCGTGGTGAAGGCGATGGGCGGCCCGCTGATCGACAAGGTCGGCGCCCGCCGGGTCAGCGTCGCGGCAGACACCGCGAGTACGGCGGTGGTGACGCTGGTCCCCCTGCTCCACACGCTCGGCTTCCTACACTTCCCGACGCTGCTGGTGCTGGTCGCGATCGCCGGCGCGCTCCGCGGACCGGGCGATGCCGCCAAGGCCACGCTGATCCCCGACATCGCCAGAGCGGCCAAGGTCCCGTTGGAGCGGGTGACGGGCCTCGAGAGTACGACGGAACGCTTGGCGGGCTTCTTCGCGTACGCACTGGCCGGCGGCCTCATCACCCTGGTCGGAGCGGTCAACGCCTTGTGGATCGACGCGGCGTCGTTCGGCATCTGCGCCGTACTGATCACCCGCTGGGTCCCCAAGTCCGCCACGTCCGCGTCGAAGGAGCAGGGCTACGGCCGCCAGCTCCTGGAGGGCTGGACCTTCCTGCGTACCGACAGGCTCCTGCTGCCGCTGGTCGTCATGATCGCGGTGACCAACCTGCTCGACGCTGCGACCAGCACAGTACTGCTGCCCGTCTGGATCAAGGAGCACGGCTACGGTCCAGGTCACACCAGTCTGATCCTCACCTCGTTCGGAGCGACCGCAACGCTGTTCGCCCTGCTCGCATCGGCCATCGGTGACCGCATCCCGCGCAAACTGGTCTTCACGGTCGCGTTCCTGATCGCCGGAGCGCCGCGCTTCGTGGCGATGGCCACCGACGTACCGATCTGGTCCCTGATGGCGGTGTACGCCGTCGGCGGCATCGGCGCGGGCTTCATCAACCCCGTGCTCGGCGCGATCCAGATCGAGCGCATCCCCGGCCACCTGCTCGGACGGGTCAACTCGCTGTCCAACGCGGCCTGCTGGACCGGCGTACCGCTGGGCGGCGTGGTCGCCGGGGCTGCCGTCACGGCCATCGGTCTCGCTCCCGCCCTGCTCGCCGGGGGCGTGATCTACCTGATCGCGACGATGTCACCGGTGCTGATCGGCCGGCACGAGAAGTGGCGGGCTACACCGGGTCCGACGGATCCTCCGGGAACGGCGGCAGATCCAGATCGGGTGGCAGTCGGAGCGTCCTAGCCTTGGTGGCGTTGTCCAGGTCGCGCCGCATCCGCTCCCGCTCCGCCCGCAGCAGCCCGAGCATCACCAGGTCCAGCAGCATCCCGCCGGCCGCCGCGAACTGCGTGGCTGCGAACTGGAAGACCTGCGTCATCAGCAACGACACCAGCACCGCCAGCTCGAACAAGCGGACAGCGCGCGCCCGGTTCCGCTTCCGCAGCGCCAGAGCGCCACGTACGGTGAACGTTGCCGACAGCAAGCTCCCGACCGTCACGCCGAGCACCGGGAGGTTGTCGAGACCGTCACCCAGCACCGCAGCGATGACGAGCGCGGCGAAGAACTGGACCGCCAGTACGGCGACAGCGATCGGCGGCGCCTTCGGATGCGTGGCGAGCCGCTCGAACCCGCGCTGCAGCGCCCGCCAGGCGGCGTCCACCGGAGCAGCCAGCTCCACCTCGTCAGGTGGGCAAGCAGCCAGCAGCTCGGACGTCTGCCGGCGCCCTTCGACCTGCGCGGGGACCGCGCGGAGCAGCTCGGCAGCCTCGGCCCGGCGGCGCCGGGACAGACCGCCCGCGACCCCCTCGACGGCGTGGTCGATGACGTTGGCCAGCTCCTCCCGCGGGTCGATCGGCCGGCGGGTACTGAGGAAGCGGGTGCCGAGCACGATCAGCACGAACACGACGTACACGATCGCGGCGGTCGGCTGGTAGAAGTAGTTGTTGTCCGAGGTGACGAACTTCCCCACCTCGTCGATGAACAGCCCGAACCCGATCCCGCCGATCGTCGCCGCGGCCGGCCGCACCACCGGCCCGACGTACCCGAGCAGCAGCGAGATCGCGATCAGCATCAGCAGCCCGCCGGGCAGGACGTGGGCGATGTGCAGGCCCTTGCCGCCGATCTGCGGGTATCCGCTGAGGCTGAGGATCAGCCGGGTCACCAGCACCGTCGCCACCCCGGACACCACGAATGTGGTCAGGTGCTCCCCGGACCGCACGTTACGGACCAGCCCGGCCCGCATCAGGTACGACGAACGTTCACCGGCCGAGGGCGTCATGCGGCGACGTTATCGGACGAGGGCAGCCACCACGACGATGACGAACAGGGCGGCCAGTACGAGCGAGGTCACCAGTCGGCGCGTGCGGGGGTCCACGTGGTCAGGGTATGGGGAAGTTCCCGGCCGGAGTGCCGTGGGGGTCGACCCGCCGCCTGATCTCCTGCGGCGCGGCCGCCGCGACTCCGGTTCAGCGCAGGGTGACCAGCGGCTCCGGGCGGTGTACGCCGCGTGGTCGGTAGCCGAGGGCGTCGGAGTGGCCGAGGTAGTCGGACAGCAGCCAGATGATCGCGAGCCACATCTCGGTGCCCTGCAGGCCCGGGATCGCGCGGTCGTCGGTGCCGTCGGGGGCGAAGGCGAAGCCGGCGCCGTCGACCCAGCGCGGGAGGACCGCGCGCAGCTGCTCCTCGGCCCAGCGACGGCCGTCCTGTTCGCGGTACGCCGTCTGCTTGCGGGCCAGCCACAGCGGGTGGATGACGTCGAGAACGTTGCAGGCGTTGTAGTTGTCGCCGGTGAACATCCGTCGGTCGTTGCTGTGCGCAAGAACCGTGGCGACGGCCTGCTCCGGGTACGGCAGCGGGAGGCCGAACTGCGCGTAGGTGCCGCGGGTGAGGCGGTAGAACCCGTTCACGACCTGCAGCAGTCCGTCGTCGGGATGCGATGAGCCCCACGCGCCGGTCTCGGGATCGACGCGGGTGTGCAGCCAGCCCATCAGGAGCTCGAGTTCGCCGGGCTTCCCGTTGAACGCGAGCGCCGTACCGAGGCCGTCGATACCGGAGCCCGCGGACCAGGCCCTCCTTGCCCAGGGCAAGTTGTCGAGCTGGTCGAGGGTGAAGTCGGTGGTGATCGGGTGCTCGAAGCTGCTTCCGAGGACCTGGAGCGCGTAGCCCACACACAGGACGTGATAGCTCGCGGGGCCTTCCAGGACAGCGAGTTCGGCATCCGACGGCTTGCCCAGACCGTCGTCGGACAGGTCCCCTGGCGATACCAGTCCGGTCGCCGGATCCTGGCGCGCGCGGAGCCGCCGGACGAGGTCGTCGCGGGTGTGGCCGGCCGGCGTACGGCGTACCAGCAGGTCCGCGATCTCGACGGCGTCGCACCACGGGCGGATCTCGGGCTCCCGGTCGATGCCGGGCCGGTCGACGAACCGGACGCCGTCCCAGCACCGCGCGAGCACGTCGTCGACCTGCTCCCGGGCCTTGGCGGCGAACTCCTTCAGCAGGGTGGGCAGATCACCTGACATGGACGCTCCTGTCCGCGAGCGGAGGATTCGGGCGGGGTTCCCGGCCGCGACCGAGTTGGCCGGGATGTTCTTGGTGACGACCGCGCCGGCGCCGATGATCGTGTGCGGCCCGAGCGTGACGCCGTCCAGGATCGTGACGTTGGAGCCGATCCAGACGTCGTCGCCGATCGTGATGCCGACGGCGGTGTGCGGCTGCTTGAAGATCGGCTCGCCGGGCGCGGTGCCGTGGTTGAACGCGAGCAGCGACGTGTGCGCGCCGATCCGGACGCCGTCGCCGATCGTCACCTTGCCGCGGACCGCGGCGAACGGGTTGATCGTGGAGTCCGCGCCGAGCGCGATGTGGCCGGTGACGTAGGCATGCGCGGCGATGTACGACCGGTCCCCCATCCGCAGCTCGTCGCAGTACACCGCGGCCGACTCGGCGACGTACACATCGGCGGCGAGCTCGACCGACCCGCCGAGCCGCGCCTGCCGTTCGGCCTGCCGCTCACGCTCCGCGTCCGAGGCCTTCCGGGCGTACTCCCACGGCAGGAAATCCAGTCGCAACGGCTCGTTCGGCAGCATGGGAAAACGCTATCCAATTCTCGGGACACAGACCAGCCCTCAAACGCCGCTGCTAACCTCCGGTCTGACATGAACACTTTTCCGTCTGTGCGAGGGGTGGCCGGGCGATGACGACGAGCGGATCCGTTGCGGACGGCGACGACGCCGACGGCGACGGCCAAGGGAGCGGCACGCGTCGCAGCCACCGGGTCACGATCAGCGACCTGGCGCGTCGCCTGCACATCTCGAAGGCCTCGGTCTCGTACGCACTGAACGGCCGCGCCGGCGTCAGCGAGGAGACCCGGCAGCGGGTGCTCGACCTGGCCGAGGAGCTCGGCTTCCACCCGAACTCCGCCGCCGTCGCACTGTCGGCGAGCCGGACCCGGACGATCGGGATCGTGATCGCCAGGGACCCCACGCTGATCTCGACCGAAGCGTTCTACATGCGCACGCTGGTCGGCATCGAGCAGTACCTCAACGAGGTCGACTCATCGCTGCTGCTCCGGCTCACCGGCGAGCACGGCGAGGACCTCGACGTCCTGCGGCGCTGGTCGCGGCAGGGTCGCGTGGACGGGTTCATCCTGTTCGACGAGCTCGAGGACGACCAGCGCATCCAGTTGCTGAAGGACCTCGGGATGCCGTGCGTCGTGGTCAGCTCGAACGCGCCCGACGACTCGGTCGGCCGGTTGATCAGCTCGCCCGACGAGACCGTCGGGCTGCTGCTCGACCACCTGGCCGGGCTCGGGCACACCGACATCGCGCACATCAGCGGGCCGTTCACGTTCATTCACGAGCGGCTGCGTGTGCAGACGCTGCTCCAGCACGCCGAGCGGCACGGCATCACGGTGCGGCACATCGAGGGCACCTACCGGTACGACGACGGCGCGGAACTCACCCGCCGGCTGCTGACCGGCCCGAACCCGCCGACCGCGATCGTGCTCGGCAACGACCTGATGGCGGTCGCGGCGCTCCGGGTTGCGATGGATCTCGGTACGGCGGTGCCGGGCGAGGTCTCGATCGTCGCCTGGGACGACTCGCCGCTGTGCGAACTCGCCCGGCCCGGGATCACCGCCGTCGACCAGAAGACCATGGAACGCGGCCGCGCCGCCGCCGACCTGCTGCTCCGCACCATCACCGCGGACACCGCCCTGCACGAGGAGGCGCCGCCCGGCGAACTCCGCCACCGCGAGTCCTCCGGCCCCGCCCCCTCCTGAAGCTCACCACGAAATTTGCCTGGCCTACCAGGCAAATGTGGGGTTATCCACCCAGGTTCAGGGTGCCTAACCCCGCATTTGATGGGTCAACCAGGCAAATGGGGTCCACCTGGGGCG
Organism: Kribbella sp. NPDC004138; assembly: GCF_053603655.1. Classification (NCBI taxonomy): domain Bacteria; kingdom Bacillati; phylum Actinomycetota; class Actinomycetes; order Propionibacteriales; family Kribbellaceae; genus Kribbella; species Kribbella sp. NPDC004138. Next base: position 118,689 of record NZ_JBSGFZ010000027.1, on the reverse strand, counting down.
CTCATCCGCGACGGCGCGGGGCGGGCGGGGCGGCGCGGGACGGCGCGGGACGGCGAGGGACGGCGCGGGGGCAGCGCGAGGCGGCGCAAGACGGGGCTGGCCGGGTTTCGGCGTACTTTGGCTCAGTTTGAAGACTGTGTGAAATCGGGCGCTTCCAGAGAGTGTTGGATTGCGTTTTCCGCGTGCGCGGTGAAGGTTGGGCGGGTCACGAGGTCGTAACGAAGACGCTCGAACTGAACCGGTTAGGGTTTCGGAACTTAACCGGTTAGGCCAGTATGGGGCCGATCCGCCCCCGCAGGTCCGCGGGGGCTCGAGACGGGACGAGGGAGTCCGACGTGAGACTGCGTTCGCTTGTAGCCGCGGTGGCTGCGACCGCCCTGGGAATCAGCCTGGCCGCCTGCGGGGGCGGCGATTCGGACGATGCGTCCGGCGGCGGTTCCGGTGGTGACCAGACGCTGACCTACTGGGCCAGCAACCAGGGCACCAGCCTGGACAACGACAAGGAGGTGCTGACCCCGGTCCTGCAGAAGTTCACCCAGGACACCGGCATCAAGGTCAACCTCGAGGTGATCGGCTGGAACGACCTGCAGACCCGGATCCAGACCGCGATCACCTCCGGCCAGGCGCCGGACGTGGTCAACATCGGCAACACCTGGGCGGCCTCGCTGCAGGCCACCGACGCGTTCCTGCCGTTCGACGGCGACGCGATGACCGCGATCGGCGGCAAGGACAAGTTCGTGCCGACGGCTCTGGCGACCGGCGGCAAGGAGGGTACCGACCCGACCTCGGTCCCGCTCTACGGTCTGGCCTACGGCCTGTACTACAACAAGGCGATGTTCGCCGCGGCCGGCCTGCAGCCGCCGAAGACCTGGGAAGAGATGGTCTCGGCCGCGCAGAAGCTGACCAACCCGGCGAAGAAGCAGTGGGGTATGGCGCTGGCGGCCGGCAGCTACACCGAGAACGTGCACTTCGCGTTCATCAACGCCGCGCAGAACAAGGCCGACTGGTTCAACGGCGACGGCAAGCCGACCTTCACCGGTGACGGCAACGTGCAGGGCGTGCTGCGGTACCTCGACCTGATGCAGAAGGACAAGGTCGCGAACCCGTCGAACGCGCAGTACGACAACGGCACCAAGTCGGTGAACGACTTCGCCACCAAGAAGGTCGCGATGGTCATCAACCAGAACAACGCCGACTCCTCGATCGTCGCCAACGGCATGAAGGCCGGCGAGTACGGCGTCGTACCGTTCCCGGCTCCGGCCGGCGGCGAGCAGGTGGCCAGCCACGTGGCCGGTATCAACCTGTCGGTCTTCAAGAACACCAAGCACAAGGACGCGGCGCTGAAGTTCGTGAAGTACATGACCGACGCGCAGACCCAGACCACGCTGGGCAAGCCGTTCTCGTCGCTGCCGGTGCTGAAGGACGCCAAGCCGGTGTTCACCACCGACGCGGCCGAGGCGGCGACGTTCCAGGACGTCTACAACACCAAGTCCAAGCCGCTGCCGCTGGTGCCGGCCGAGGACCAGTTCGAGAGCACCGTCGGCAAGGCGATGAACGCGATGTTCGCCAAGATCGCGACCGGCGGGACGGTGACCGCCGACGACGTCAAGGCGGCCCTGAAGACCGCCGAGGACCAGGTCGCCGCGAGTAGCTGACCTGCCCCCAGCGCTTGCGTCCGAAGAACTGCACAGACGTCTGCGCAGTTCTTCGGACGCAACGCATATGTCAGCGACCGATCCGACAGACAGGAGGCGACACCCCCGGATGTCCGTCGCCACAGAAACCGCCGCTCCGGCGCCGGCCAAGCCGGCCAGGAACCGCAGCCGCCTCGAGCACCGGCCGGGCCTGAACAGGTGGCTGCCGTACGCGTTGCTCGCCCCGGCCGTGCTGCTGGAACTGTTCATCCACATCATCCCGATGCTGGTCGGGATCTGGATGAGCTTCGTCAAACTGACCAAGTTCTTCATCGCGAACTGGTCCTCCGCGCCCAGCGCCGGCCTCGGCAACTACAAGGTCGCGCTCGACTTCAACAACGCCGTCGGTGCAGGGTTGCTGAAGTCCTTCGGCGTCACGGTCGTCTTCTCGCTCGTCACGGTCGCGTTCTCGTGGGTGCTCGGGATGGCCGCCGCGGTCGCCCTGCAGCCGGAGTTCCGCGGCCGGGGCCTGGTCCGCACGCTGTTCCTGGTGCCGTACGCGCTCCCGGCGTACGCCGGCATCCTGACCTGGAACTTCATGCTCCAGCGCGACACCGGCGCCGTCAACCACGTCCTCGAGCAGCTGCACCTCAGCGACGGCGGGACGTTCTGGCTGATCGGCGGCAACGCGTTGATCTCGCTGATCACGGTGGCCGGCTGGAAGCTGTGGACGTTCGCGTTCCTGACCTTGATGGCCGGTATGCAGAGCATCCCGCGGGACCTGTACGAGGCCGCGTCGGTGGACGGCGCCGGCAACATCCGGCAATGGCGCAACATCACGCTGCCGTCGCTGCGGCCGGTCAACCTGGTGCTCGTGCTGGTTCTGTTCCTGTGGACGTTCAGCGACTTCAACACGCCGTACGTGTTGTTCGGTACGGCGCAGCCGCCGGCCGGTGACCTGATCACCTTCCACATCTACAACGCGTCGTTCCTGACCTGGAACTTCGGCACCGGTGCGGCGATGTCCGTGCTGCTGCTGATCTTCCTGATGATCGTCACCGGCGCGTACCTGCTCGTCACCGGAAGGAGGTCGCGCCGTGCGTGAGACCAGGGGTTTCAAGATCTACCGCGGTGTCACGCTGACGGTGCTCGGGCTGTTCGTCCTGGTCCCGCTGTACGTGATGACGACGTCGTCGCTGAAGCCGTTGAAGGACGTGCAGGGCGCGTTCACCTGGTGGCCGTCGAACCTGACGCTGGCGCCGTTCGTGGACATGTGGAAGACGGTGCCGCTGGCGAAGTACTTCGTGAACTCGACGATCGTGTCGGTGGCCGCGACGGTGTTCTCGGTGGCGATCGCGATCCTGGCCGCGTTCGCGGTGTCGCGGTTCAAGTTCCGGGGCCGGACCGTGTTCACCACGACGGTGCTGTCGACGCAGATGTTCCCGGGCGTGCTGTTCCTGCTGCCGTTGTTCCTGATCTTCGTGAACATCAACAACCAGTTCGGGCTGCAGCTGGTCGGGACGCGGCTCGGGCTGATCATCACGTACCTGACGTTCAGCCTGCCGTTCTCGATCTGGATGCTGGCCGGGTACTTCGACAGCATCCCGCGTGAGCTGGACGAGGCGGCGCTGGTGGACGGCTGCGGTCCGATGGGTGCGCTCTGGCGGGTCGTACTGCCCGCGGCCCGGCCCGGCGTGATCGCGGTCGCGATCTACTCGTTCATGACCGCGTGGGGCGAGGTCCTGTTCGCGTCCGTGATGACGACCGAGGCCAACCGCACCCTGTCGGTCGGCCTGCGCCAGTACTCCACGCAGACCAACATCTACTGGAACCAGATCATGGCCGCGGCCCTGGTCGTCAGCGTCCCCGTCGTCATCGGCTTCCTCCTGGCCCAACGACACTTCGTCGCCGGGGTAACCGCCGGCGCGGTCAAGTAGACGGATCTGCAGCACTCATCAATCGTCCGCGGAACGACCGCCTGAGCGTGGCGGCCCTTCCTCGGATGCGATTGATGAGTGCTGGCGGTCCGGCCTCAGTACTCGGAGACTCCGCGGATGGAGACCGAGGTCGAGTAGAAGCTGGCGTACTTGCCGTTCTTGCCGACGGTTGCGCCGCTGTAGCCCTGGGTCGACAGGCGGTACCCGCCGATCTTGGTGTCGCGGGTCGAGCTGGGTCCGGAGGTGGGAATGCCTGCGCCCTGCATCGCGAACGCGACGATCTGCTGGCGCACGGACGCGTCGTTGACGAACAGCGCCAGCGCTCCGGGCAGGCCTTGTTTCAGCGAGGCGACGGCGCCGGTGATGCACTGCGGGCAGTTCTGCACGCGGGCGCTGCTGCTGCCGCTCACGTCGACGTACTCGGCGTAGTTCTTGTTCGAATAATGAGGACTGATGTAGACGTCCAGCGTGCCCTTGTTGCACTCCCAGCGGCGGTCCAGCTTGCAGACGTAGCCCTTGGACTTGAACGCCGTGACGAGTGAGGTGACCGTGGCACCCGGGATGCACCCGTTGCAGGGCGCAGCCGGTGCGCTGGGGCTGCCACTGACGCTGGGACTCTCACCAGCGGTTGGACTGCCCCCGGTGCTCGGCTCCTCCGTCGGGGCCTCGCTCGCCGTGGGCTTCGCCGACGGCGCGACCGGCTTGGCGGAGCCGCCGGCGGCGTCGTCCGAGCCGCCGGTGAACCGGGCGACCACGAACACACCGGCACCGATGAGCATCAGCGCACCAACGATCGCGACCACGATCGGCCCCGCCTTGCGCGACGGCGGAGGCGGAGGCGGGTAACCGCCGTACTGCTGCTGCCCGTACTGCTGGGGGTACGCCGGCTGCTGCGGGGCCTGTCCCCCGTACGGCGGCTGCTGACCCGGGTAACCGCCCTGATGGTTGCTCACCGCCACAATCTAGTGACCGACCGGTTCAGGAGAACAGCTTCTCGCCCCAGTACGAGCCGGGTGTCACACCTGCTGGGCAGGCGAAGATGCCGGAGCCCACGTGGTGGATGTACTCGTTCATCGTGTCGTTCTTGGCCAGCTGGTTCTGGATCGGGATGAACTGTTTGCGCGGGTCGCGCTGGTAGGCGAGGAAGAACAGGCCCGCGTCGAGCCGGCCGAGACCGTCCGAGCCGTCGACGAAGTTGTAGCCGCGGCGGAGCAGTTCGGCGCCCTTGTTGAACTGCGGGTGCGCGAGCCGCACGTGCGAGTCCACCGGCATCTTCGGTGCGCCGTCGGCGTTCTTGGCGGTGAAGTCGATCGCGTCGAACTCGTCCGCCTTGCCCAGCGGCGCGCCGGTGCCCTTGCCGCGGCCGATGATCGTCTCCTGCTCGCCGAGCGACGTACGGTCCCAGATCTCGATGTTCATCCGGATCCGCCGCGACACCAGGTACGCGCCGCCAACCATCCAGTCCGGGCCGTCCTCCGGCTGGACCCACAGCTGCTGCTCGAGCTTGTCGGCTTCCTCGAGCTTCAGGTTGTTGGTCCCGTCCTTGAACCCGAACAGGTTCCGCGGCGTCGCCTGCGCCCGCGACGTCGACGACGTCCGGCCGAATCCGAGCTGCGAGTACCGGACGGCGACCCGGCCGAACCCGATCCGCGCGAGGTTCCGGATCGCGTGTACGGCGACCTGCGGGTCGTCCGAGCACGCCTGGACGGCGATGTCGCCGCCGGACCGTGCCGGGTCCAGGTCGTCGCCGATGAAGTGCGGCAGGTCGACGAGTGCCTGGGGACGCTTCGACGCCAGCCCGAACCGCTTGTCGAACAGCGACGGCCCGAACCCGATCGTGAGCGTCAGCCGGGCCGGCGGCAGGCCGACCGCCTCGCCGGTGTCCTCCGGCGGCGCCTCGCCCGGTCCGTTCACCGCGCCGTACTGCCCGATGTCGCGACCGGCCGTGAGCAGCGCGGCCGCGGCGGTCCACTCCTTCAGCAGGGCGATCAGGTCGTCCCGCTTGGTCGTGGTCACGTCGAAGGCAGCGAAGTGCAGCCGGTCCTGCACAGGCGTGGTGATACCGGCCTGATGCGGTCCGTGGAACTCAACCGGCCCGTTGTCGTCGGCTGCCTGCGACTCTTCACCGGTCAGTGCCGAGTGGGCGACGTACCCCGCGACTCCGGTGGCGACAGCGGCACCCGCGGCCCCGAACAGGCCGCGTCGGGACAATCCCGTGCGTCCGCTCATTTCTTGGCCAGTACTGCGGCGACCTTGCTGACCGGCTCGGCCAGGCCGTCGACGACCGCGCCGAGGGCCTTCTTCTCGGGCTCGGTGGCCGTGTACGGCTTGAAGCCGTCGCCTTCGCGGTACTTGTCCAGCGACGCGAAGACGGCCTTGAACTGCGTGTCCAGCTGGGTGACGAGCGCAGCGTCGCGCTTCTGCAGGGCCGGGCGGAGCGCCTGGATCGCGGCCTGCGAACCCTCGACGTTCGCCTGGAAGTCCCACAGGTCGGTGTGCGAGTAGCGGTCCTCCTCGCCCGTGACCTTGCCGGTGGCGACCTCGTCGAGCAGTTCCTTGGCGCCGTTGGCCAGCTGCAGCGGCGTGAGCTTCACGGTCTTCGCCTTCGCGACCACCGTCTTCACGTCGGTCAGCAGCTGGTCGGCGTACTTCTCCATGCCCTTGGTGGAGTTGGAGACCCAGAGCGCCTGCTCGATCCGGTGGAACCCGGTCCACTCGGTGCCCGGCTCGACGTCGTTCACGCGGGCGTCGATCTTCGGGTCGAGGTCACCGAACGACTCGGCGACCGGCTCGATCCGCTCCCAGTACGTGCGGGCGACCGGGTAGAGCGCCTTGGCCTTGGCGACGTCGCCGGCCTTCACCGCCTCGACGAACTCGCCGGTCTCCTCCTCGAGCTCGGCTGCCTGCGAGTTCACGTACCGCTGGTAGCTGTCGGTCGCCTGCTTCAGCGCGGTGTCGGTGTCGACCTGCGCGGCCGCGTCGCCGGTGACCGTGAGGTCACCGCGGATCCCGTCACCGACCATGCCGGGCTTGCAGACCGCCTGGTACTTCCCGGTCGGCAGCTCGACGATCAGCTCGCGCTTCAGGCCCGGTCCGATGTTCTCGACCTCGCCCATCACCCGGTCGCCGTCGGCGTACACGTAGAACTCGGTGACCTTGCTCCCCGCGTTCTCCACCGAGAACGTGCTGGTGCCGGACTTCACGTCGCGGCGGCTCAGCTCACACGCCGAGTCGGACGCCTTGACCGAGACCGGGCCGGTGCCGTCGTCCTTGGCCGCGGGCTCCTCCTTCGCACACGCGGTCAGCGCCGCGAGGCCGAGGACGACACCGATGACACAGGCCCGACGGGCCACAGTGCTGCGCATGGTTCTCCTGGGGATTCAGGCCGCTTTGTGAGCGGTCGTCGCCGGTACGGCGGGCGGTGCGGAGCTCTTCACCGGGCGGAAGTAGAGCACCATCACCGGGACGAGATAGACGACCCACGCGGTCGCCTCCACCACGGTCGGGGCCGGGTTGAAGTTGAAGATGCCCTTGAGCAGTACGCCGTACCAGCTGTCCGGCGGGATCACGTGGGAGATGTCGAAGGCCAGCGTGTGCAGGCCGGGCAGGATGTTCGCCTCCTGCAGGTCGTGGAAGCCGTAGGCGAAGATCCCGGCCGCGACCAGGATCAGTACCGCGCCGGTCCACTTGAAGAACACGGCCAGGTTGATCTTCACCGCGCCCTTGTAGATCGCGACGCCGAGCAGCACCGCGGTCGCGAGCCCGAGCAGGACGCCGACGAACGGTACGGCGGTGGTCGCGGTGGCGGCCGACGCGTACACGATGAACGCGGTCTCGATGCTCTCCCGGAAGACCGCCAGGAACGCCAGGATCACGACCGCGCGCGACCCCACCTCGAGCGCCTGGCCCATCCGCTCCCGGAGCTCTCGGGCGATGCTCCGGGACGCCTTGCGCATCCAGAAGATCATCCAGGTGACGAAGCCGACCGCGAGGATCGACATCACGCCGCCGACGGTCTCCTGGGTCGTGAAGGACTTCGCGGTCAGCGCGGTGACGAACTGGAGCAGACCCCAGGCGGCGACCGCCACGGCAAGCGCCGTGGCGACACCGATCCAGACCAGTTTGAGTCGATCGCGGTGGCCCGACTTGACCAGGAAGGTGGCGAGGATGCTGACGACCAGCGAGGCCTCGAGTCCTTCACGGAGTCCGATCAGGTAGTTCGCGAGCATGGCGGGACTCTCTCATTGCATTAGGTACGGCTAACCTTCCTGAGGTTAACCTAAGAAGTCCCATTCGCCTACCGTGACGTACGCCGCACTGTGGCCCGGGCCCTCGCCGAGCCTGGACTCGATCAGCTGGAGACTGCCCGCGGTCCACACCGGGCTCTCGTAGGTGTCGAAGATCCGCACCCATTTGGTGACGTCGACGGGCCGCCGCAGCCGCGCGAGCGTCAGGTGCGGGTTGAACTTGCGCCCCTCGACGGTGACGCCGGCCCGGTTGGCGGCCGCCCGGGTGGTCATCGACAGGTGTTTGAGCGACTCGGTCTCGTCGCGCACCCCGGCGTACAGCACCCGGGCGTCCGGAACCCCGGGGAACGCACCCGCTCCGGCGAGCTGCAGCGCGAACGGCGGCTGCCGCTTCGCGGCCCGCTCCAGCCGCTCCTCGAGCTCCTCGGTCTTCCAGTCCGGCACCTCGCCGAGGAACGCGAGCGTGAGATGCCAGTGGTCGTCCGCCGCCCACCGGATGTCGTCATCCGGGTGCTGCCGGCGCGGCTCGACGAACTCGCTCAGATCCTCCACTATTTCGCTGGGTGGCACGACGGCCACGAACAATCGCATCCGAAAAGCGTATCCGTGGTGGAAACTGCTTTTGTGTCCGAGCTCAAGCTGCCGTCGCCGTGTGTGGTGATCCTGGCCGGTCCGGGGGCCTCGGGGAAGTCGACCTGGGCGGCGGAGCACTTCGCCGCCGACCTGATCGTGTCCAGTGACCGGTTGCGGGCGTTGGTGGGCGCCGGCGAGGACGACATCGCGGCGAGCGCGGATGCGTTCGCCGTGCTGGACGTGGTGGTGCGGCAACGAGTCGGGCGGGACCTGACGACTGTCGTCGACACCCTGGGACTGGACGCGGACCGGCGAAGGTCCTGGCTGGCGCTGGCTCGGGATGCCGGGATGGCTTGTGTTGCGGTGGCGTTCGATACACCTGCTGAGGAGTGTCGGCGGCGGAATCGTCAACGGGACAAGCGCATCCCTGCCGACGCCCTGACGGCGCAGCTGCGGTCATGGGCCGCGGTGAAGAAGGCGTTGCCGACGGAGGGGTACGACGACGTACTGGAGCCGACCGCCGCGCGGGTGGTGCCGAACGTGTTCGTCGAGTCGACCGCGGCGCAGACCCGGCAGTCGGAAGCTCCGGTCGGGTTGCGCTTCGGGCTGCAGCTGAGCAGCTACACCCATCCGGCGGGACGGGCGGGGACGGCCGCGTGGGTTCGTGACGTGGCGGAGCGGGCCGAGGCGGCCGGGTTCGACGCGATCTACGTGATGGACCATTTCCGGCAGATCCCGCAGGTGGGGCGGGCCTGGGAGGACTTCCTGGAGAGCTGGACGACACTCGGCTACCTCGCCGCCTGTACGACGCGTGTCCGGCTGGGCACGCTGGTCTCGGGCATCACGTACCGCAACGTCGCGCACCTCGGGAAGATCGCGGCGACGCTGGACGTACTGAGCGGTGGGCGGGCGGTCTGCGGCATCGGGCTCGCGTGGTTCGAGGCCGAGCACAAGGCGTACGGCTGGCCGTTCCCGCCGGTCGGTGAGCGTTACGCGCTGCTCGAAGACGCGTTGCAGCTGCTGCCGGCTTTATGGGGCCCAGGCAACAAACTGTTCCGCGGCAAGGTCCTCGACGTACCGGACACCGCGTGTTATCCGCGACCGCTGCAGGAACACCTGCCGGTGCTCGTCGGCGGCAGCGGCCCACGGACCCTGCGGCTGGCCGCGCGGTACGCCGACGCGGTGAACGTGTTCGGCGACGCCGCCGCGGTCCGCAAGGCCGCCGGCTACCTGCAGGACAGCCGGGCCGAGCTGACGCATCTGTCCACAACGCTCGTAGGGAAAGACCACGAACAGCTCGACCAGCTGATTCGCAAGCTCCGGCCGCGGAACGTGAACCCCGCGAAGTACGCGGACCACGTGAACGCAGGCACCGTCGACGATCAGATCGGCCGCTTCCGCGAACTGTCCGAGGCCGGGGTGACCGAGGTGATGATCAGCCTCCCCGACCTCGACACGCTCGCCACGGTGGCCGACGTGATCTCAGCGTTCCGGACGTAGGTCCAGCTTCAGCAGGGCGTTTTCGATCAGTTCGGGCATCGCGGGGTGGATCCAGTACTGGCCGCGCGCCATCGTGTACGCGTCCAGGCCGAAGCTCATCGCCTGGATCACCGGCTGGATCACGGTCGGCGCCTGCGGGCCGATGACGTGGCAGCCGATGATCTGCCCGGTCTCCGGGTCGGCGAGCACCTTCGCGAAGCCGGTGGTGTCCTCCATCGCCCAGCCGTACGCGATGTCGCCGTACCGCTGAACCGCTGCCACATAAGGGATCCCGCGGTCCCTGGCCTGCTCCTCGGTGAGTCCGACGGAGGCGATCTGCGGCGAGCTGAACACCGCGTGCGGGACGAACCGATGGTCGGCCTCGATCCGGTCGTCGGGGTTGAGCAGGTTGTGCTTCACCACCCTGGCCTCGTGGTTCGCGACGTGCTTCAGCTGGTGCGGGTTCGTCACGTCGCCGAGCGCGTAGATGCCCTCGACGGTGGTCTGCTGGTACGCATCCACGACCACGCGTCCCTCGTGGTCCACCTCGACACCCGTCGCGTCCAGGTTCAGCAGGTCCGAGTTCGGCTCCCGGCCGACGGCGACCAGCAGCTCGTCGACCTCCAGCTCGTCGGAGCCGTCCGGGTGCAGCATCCCGAGCAGGATCGTGCCGTCGTCACGGCGCGCGACGCGGATGGTCTCGTGGTTGAGCCGGACGTCGTACTTCGCCTGCGCGATCTCCGTGTAGCGCGCGGCGATCTCCGCGTCCTCGGTCCGGAGCAGCTCCTTCGAGCGGGCGACCACGGTGACCTCGACCCCGAACGACGCGAACACATGCGCGAACTCGGCCGCCACGAACCCGCTGCCGATGATCGCCAGCCGGCGCGGCAGCTCCTCGAGCCGCATGATCGTGTTCGACGTGTGGAATCCGGTGTCCTCCAGCCCCGGGATCGGCGGGACGATCGGCCGGCTGCCGGTGGCGATCACGAACCGGTCCGCGCTGAACACGCTCGACGCCCCGTCCTTGGTGTCGACGGTCAGCTCCTTGAAGCCGGTGAACCGCCCGGTGCCGTCGTACACGGTGACGTTGGCGTTGTCCGGGTTGTGGTGCCGGTACTCCGAGCCGCCGGCCGCGATCGGGTCGATGCGGCCGAAGATCCGGTCCCGGACCTCGGGCCAGCGGACGCCGAGCAGCTGCTCGTCGACGCCGTACCGCGAGCTCACCGACGGGGTCGCGGCCACGTCGGCGGCGTGCACAAACATCTTCGTCGGGATGCAGCCGACGTTCAGGCAGGTGCCGCCGAACGTGCCGCGCTCGACGATCGCCACCTTCCAGTCGGCGAACCGCCGGTTGACGATGGTGTTGCCGGAGCCGGTCCCGATGATGACGAGGTCGTAATGGGTCACGCCTCATTGTGCCCCTGACCCGCAAGGACTGCGCTGGACCCGCCTACGGTGAAAGATAGGACACGTGGTGAGTGGTGAGCTGACGAGCACGCACGGCACGGTCGTCTGGGACGGCCTCGGCACCCTCCGGATCCGGTACGACGGCACGCCGGGCGGGTTCCATCCGCTCGCCGCCGCGGTCCGGGCCCGGCTGGGCGAGCGCGTGCTGCCGGTCGAGGCGTTACGGTCGGTCGAGGTGACCCGGACCGGGCTCCGGCTCGTCCTGCGCGACGGCGCCGACCCGCTGCGGTCGGTGACCCGGCTGATCGACGTCTACGACTTCCCGGACGTCGACCGGGATCTCGCCGAGGCCATCGCCCGCGACGTCGCCCAGGTCCTGGTACGGCGCGACGTACCGGAAACCGCCTCCGCCGCATGGCTGGTCGCGCCGCCGGCCGCACCGGACCAGTTCGAGGGACACGACGCGACGCTGGTGGTGGCGAACGGGCGCCTCACGTTCACCTACCACCGGTTCGCGGGCCGGAAGAAGAAGGCGCACGGCGACCTCTGGCCGGTACCGCTCGGCGAGATCGTCGACGTCGAGTGGATGCCGGAGCAGGGTCGCTTCGGCGCGCGCGGATTCCTCCGGATCGCGACCGCCGCGACCCCCGACGTACGCCCGAAGCCCAGGCACGACCCGGCGGCGATGGTGAGCCGGCGGCACACGGACGTCGACGCGCTCTTCTTCGCGGCTCGCTTGCTGACCCGGATCAGGCCCTAGGCGACCTGCGGGCCTACCGTCTTCTTGGGCTCCACCTCGGGGGAGCCGTCGAGGACCGCCTTCTCGCCGAGCAGCTCGGTCTGCGGCAGCACCTCGAGGTGCGGGCGCGGCAGCAGCCGCGGCCGGATCGCGAGACCGCGCCGGCGGGAGAAGTACAGCACCGAGCCGACGGTTCCGAGCACGGTCAGCCCGCCGCCGACGATCAGCGAGTAGCGGGCGCCGAATTCCTGCCCGACCCAGCCGATGAGCGGCGACCCGATCGGCGTACCGCCCATCAGAACGGTCATGTAGAGCGCCATCACCCGGCCGCGCATCGTCGGCTCGATACTCAGCTGCATCGTCGCGTTGGCGGACGTCAGCATGGTCAGCGAGGCGAGACCGACCAGCGGCAGCACCAGCGCGAAGCCCAGGTAGCTCGGCATCAGCGCACTGACGACCTCGGCGATCCCGAAGGCCAGGGCCGCACCGATCACCAGGCGAGCGCGGATCCGGACCCGGCGGGCCGCCAGCAGGGCACCGGCCAGCGAGCCGATCGCGAGCACCGAACCGAGGATGCCGTACTCCCCCGCGCCCTTGTGGAAAACCTCCGTCGCCATCAGGGCCGAGGTCAGCTGGAAGTTCAGGCCGAACGTGCCGGCGAAGAACACCGCCACCAGCACCATCATCAGATCGGGCCGGCGCCACAGGTACCGCATGCCGTCGCGGATCATGCCCTTGTCCCGGGCCGCGGGTTTCGGCGTGTGCAGCTCGCCCACCCGCATCAGGTGCAGCGACAGGATCACGGCGGAGTAGGTGAACCCGTTGATCAGGATCACCGGTCCGGTGCCGATCCAGTTGATCAGCAGGCCGGCCAGCGCCGGGCCCAGCAGCCGGGCCGCGTTGAACGACGCGGAGTTGAGGCCCACTGCGTTCGACAGCTCGTCGCGGCCGACCATCTCGACCACGAACGCCTGCCGGGTCGGGGCGTCGAAGGCTGTGCCGACACCGAACAGCAGCGCCAGCAGATACACGTGCCAGGGCTGGACCACACCGGCGATCGTGAGGCCGCCGAGCACGAGGGCGACGCTCGCCATCGCGATCTGGGTCACGGTCAGCACTTGCCGCTTCGGGAAGCGGTCGGCGACCAGCCCGGCGTACGGGCCGAGCAGGAGGGCCGGAAGGAACTGGAGGCCGGTGACGATACCGAGCGCCGTACCGGAGTGGGTCAGCTCCAGGACCAGCCAGTCCTGGGCGACGCGCTGCATCCAGGTGCCGACGTTCGAGACGATCGCGCCGGAGGCGTACAGACGGAAATTTCGGACTTTGAAGGCACGGAACGTGGGGCTCATCGAGCCGCCAGTCGTTCCAGTACAGGTGCTGCCTTGCGCAGGATGTCGCGCTCCTCGGGGGTCAATTGCTTCAGCTTGGTCTGCAGCCACTCGTCGCGGCGCCGGCGGTTCGCCAGGATCAGCTCGTCGGCCCTGGCGGTGAGCTCGACCATGATCTGGCGCTTGTCGGTCGGATGGGGCCGGCGGACCACCAGGCCCGCCTCCTCCATGTTCGTCACGATCCGCGTCATCGACGGCGGCTTCACCTGCTCGTGCGCGGCCAGCTCGCCGATCGTCATCGCCTCGTGCTTGGCCAGCGCGCCGAGCACGCTCAGCTGGTTCGCGGTGAGGTCGTGACCGGGCTCGCGCTGCCGGCGGATCTGCCGGGACAACCGCAGGGTCGACGACCGCAGAGCACTCGCCAGCCCGACGTCACTCTTCACCTGCTGCGCTACGACTTCGGGCATGTCGTTACCTTAACTCATTACTTTTGCTAACTAAAACCGGTTTCCACCGGCTGGTATTCCCCGGCCCGCCACGGCCATGGCCTAGAGTTCGCGGTCATGGGGACGACGGCCGAGCTGGAGCGGTACGAGCAACGGTTCCGGCGGGCGGGACTGCCGCTGTTCATCGAGGACTTCTCGCCCACGCACGACATCTACACGCGGGCCGCGCCGCTGCTCTGGCTGGTGTTCCTGGCCGAGATGCTCGGCGCCACCTCGCTGGACTGGCTGTGGTGGCAGAACCTGCTGGCCGCGATCGGCGGCCTGGTCGCGCTCGTCGTCGGCTTCGGCCTGCTGAACGGGTTCCGCGGCCGGCCGTTCTGGTCGTTGCCGACCCGGTTCGGGATCCCGGAACTGGCGGTGTTCGTGCTGCTGCCCGCCCTGCTGCCGGTGGTCACCCAGGGACAGCTCAAGCAGTTCTTCGGCGTCGCCGGCGGCAACCTGGTGCTGCTGGGAGCGGTGTACGTCGTGGTCGGCTACGGCTTCATCGCGACCGTCGTCTGGGGAATGCGCCAGCTGGCCCGCGAGCTGGCCAACTCGGTCGCCAGCTTCATCCGGGCGTTGCCGCTCCTGCTGGTCTTCTCACTGGTGCTGTTCATGACCGCGGACATGTGGCAGGTGTTCGCGGGGATGCCCGCCGCCTTCATCGTCTTCTCGGTGATCGCCTTCACCCTGCTGAGCACGGTGTTCCTGCTGATCCGGCTGCCGCTGGAGGTGGACGCGATCGAGCGCACCGCCGGGTCCGGTCCGCCGCTGCGCCGGATCCAGCGCTTCAACGTCAGCGTCAGCCTGGTGATCCGGCAGTGGATGCAGGTCCTGGTGGTGAGTGCCGGCGTCGGACTGTTCTTCGTTGCCTTCGGCATGCTCGCGATCAGCGAACACATCTACGAACAGTGGGGCGTCGACGCCGGCTCCTGGTCGTACCACCTCACGCTGCTGGACCACCCGCTCGTCCTCAGCGCCTCGCTGATCAAGGTCGCCGTCGGCATCGCGAACTTCACCGGCCTGTACTACTCGATCGCGCTGCTCACCGACTCGACGTACCGCACCGAGTTCCTCGACACCGTCAGCGCCGAACTGCGCGACCTGTTCACCGCGCGCACCGAGTACCTCGAGTTGCGTCAGGTCAGCCAGTCGGTCAACGGGCCGATCGCGAAGTAGACCACGAACAGCGCCGACACCACCCACATCAGCGGGTGCACCTCGCGGGCCTTGCCGCGGACGGTCTTGAGCACGGCGTACGAGACGAAGCCGGCGCCGATACCGGCCGAGATCGAGTACGTGAACGGCATCAGCACGATCGTCAGGAACGCCGGGAACGCGACCTCGATGTCGTCGAAGTCGATGCCCTTCACCTGCGTCATCATCAGGAACCCGACCAGGATCAGCGCCGGCGTCGCCGCCTCGTACGGAACGAGCGTCACCAGCGGCGCGACCACCATCGAGATCAGGAAGCAGACTCCGGTCACCACGCTCGCCAGCCCGGTCCGCGCCCCCTCGCCGACACCCGACGCGGATTCGATGTACGACGTGTTGCTGGACACCGACGCCGCGCCGCCGGCGGCCGCCGCCAGGCTGTCCACGACCAGGATCCGCTGCGAGTTCGGCGGGATGCCGTCCTTGTCGTTCAGGCCGGCCTCGGCGCCGATCGCGGTCATCGTGCCCATCGTGTCGAAGAAGTCCGCGAGCATCAGCGTGAAGATCAGCAGCAGCGCCGACACCGCCCCGATCTTCTCGAACGAGCCGAACAGGTTGAACTCGCCGATCGTGTCCAGGTTCGGTGTGGTGAACCATTGGTCCGGCAGCTTCGGCACGCTCAGGCCCCAGCCGCCCGGGTTCTGGTCGGTGCGGGCGCCGATGGTCGCGAGCGACTCGAGCACGATCGCCAGCGCGGTCGAGACCAGGATGCCGATCAGGATCGCGCCCTTCACCTTCCGGGCGTACAGCGTGACGATCAGCAGCAGGCCGACCACGAACACCAGGACGGGCCAGCCGTGGAGGTTGCCGCCGACACCGAGTTCGACCGGCGGACCGCCCGGTGCCGCGGGACGCCGTACGAAGCCCGCGTCGACCACGCCGATGAACGTGATGAACAGGCCGATGCCGACGCTGATCGCGATCTTCAGCTGCAGCGGCACGGCCTCGAACACCGCCTTGCGGAAGCCGGTCAGCACGAGCACCAGGATGATCAGGCCCTCGAGGACCACCAGGCCCATCGCGTCCGCCCAGGTCATCTTGGTCGCCACCGAGAACGCGATGAACGCGTTCAGGCCAAGGCCGGTGGCCAGCGCCAGCGGGAAGTTCGCGAACACGCCCATCAGGATCGTCACCACGCCGGCCACCAGCGCGGTCGCCACCGCGACCTTCGCGATCGCCGCCGCCGGGTCGGTGCCGCCGCCGATGAACTGACCGGCGCCGTCCTTCACGGTGCCGATGATCAGCGGGTTCAGCACCACGATGTAGGCCATCGTGAAGAAGGTGACCAGCCCGCCGCGCACCTCGCGGCCGAGCGTGGATCCGCGTTCTGTGATCTTGAAGAACGAGTCGAGAGGACCGGAACCGGAGCGGGCCGTCGCGGCCTGGGACGAGCTCATGAACGCATCGTGCCAGTTCCTACCGGGCAGTTGCGAGCACTAATCGGAAACGAAGCTAAGGTAGGTGGCGTGACGGAGGATCAGGGGGCATCCAAGAAGCGGACCGACCCGACCAGTCAGCTGGCCCGCGGCGAACTGGTCCACGCCGAGGTCAAGCCGCTCGACCTGTCCGGCATCCCCAGCGTGATCACCGGCATCGCCCTCTGGGCCGTCGCCCTCGTCGTCCTGTTCATCTTCCGCGACCACCTCGAGGCCAACGGCCTCGACTGGTGGCTCTGGGTCCCCGTCGCCGGCATCGGCCTCGGCCTGATCGGCCTCTGGTACTGCAAACGCCGCTGGGCCGCCATCCAAGCCGGCCACCGCCCCGAAACCGAAGACTGACCAGGCGCACTGTCGGGAGCTCGACAGGAGCTGTCGGCCAGCAGCGCCAACTCGCACGCTCAGCCGACCGCGCGTTTCGCGGCAGTGGGCGTATACGTACTGTCGAGCTGCCGGTCTTCACTCGCCGAGCCGCTGCGCCAGGGCAGCGCGAACGGTGGCGACCACCCAGGCGGGGTCACCGACGATCTGCTCATAGGTGAACCTGAGCACCAGCCAGCCGGCCGTGTTCAGCTCGTCGTACCGGTAGCAGTCGGCGGCGAAGTCCCGTCGTGAACCGTGGAACTCGAACCCCTCAGCCTCCAGCGCCAGCCTGGCAACGCGATGCCCGAGGTCGACCCGGGCATGGAACCCGTCGTGCGACACGAGCACCTGCGGCTCGAAACCCTCGACGCCCGCGTCGAGCAGGAGCGCCCGGAGCATCGACTCCAGGAAACTCCCGGACAATGCCGTCGCCGCGGCCGCGACCCGACGTACGTTCGGGCAACCGGCACCGCGCATCGCCGAGGCCTCGGCAAGCAGTTCCTCCGGAGCCAGGTTCCGAGTAGCCAGAGCGGCATCAGCGACGGCGAGCGCCTCAGCGAACGGGAGTATTCGACAACAGTCGACGACGGTGCGGGACAGGCAGGTGATCCGGTCCTGCCGCTCGGGTGAGCTGACGTTCGCCCAATGCAGCACCGCAGGTGGGCCTGGTCGCGGACGGCGGTGCGGCGGCAGAATCAGGTGCGGCTTCTCGGGTACCACCAACAGCGGAAGGCCGGACGCCGCCGCGGCGCTCACGTGCGAGAGGACACCGTCGTACGCCAGCACCGCGACCGTGTCCGCGGGAAGACCCGGCAGCGCGTACATTCCAAGCCCGATCCGCTGAACGTCCCCGCGCGCAACAGCCTTGGCGACAGCATGGCGCGTCACGACGCTCGTCAACTCCGAGGCCGTCGCCCACCCGCCCCGCCGCGCAAGGACTTGCTCGACCGATTCCATCCACGGATGGTGCCTGAACCACCCCGTTCCATGCTGTCCGTCATCCACAGGCGGCAGCTCGACAGGAGGTGTCGCCCAACAGCACCAGCCCGCACGCTCAGCCCTCCCGCCAGCAGCCCGCAGTGGACGTATACGTACTGTCGAGCTGCCGAGAACCCGACCTGCTGGTCAGTTCTCCAGTTCGAGGGTGTCGTAGCCGGTGGTGTCGAAGGCGTGGTCGGGGGTGGGGGGTTCGGTGATGTCGATGGTGGCGTCGGAGTGGGCGCCGCAGCCGTAGTCGTAGGCGACGACGCGGGCCTCGCCGGGGGCCATCTCGTTGGCGCAGACGCCGAAGGCCTGGCCGAGGCTGTCGGCGAGGCGGATCCAGTAGCCGCAGGAGTAGCACTTGTACGGCACGGCCTGGGCGATCGCGGACGTCGGTCCGAAGTCGCCGGCGTACCACCGCTCGGCCGCTTCTTCGCGCCCGACCGGCGAGAGCACGCGCTCGCGGCCGAGGCCGAGCTCCTCGACCACCGTGAGCACCTCCTCCGGCGCGTCAGCGGTGTCGGTGAACCCGGGCTCGAGGCGCGGGTCGTCGGCGTGGGTCGGGAACAGGTCGCCGGGGCGCAGATCGCCGGGCTGGACACGCTCCGACCACGGGATCCACTCGGGCGCGACGACGGCCTCGTCGCCGGGCAGCATCACGACCTCGTTGACCGTGACGGTCTTGGCGCGTGACGCGCGGGTCAGCGTGACGGCCCAGCGCCAGCCGCGGTACCCGGGGTGGGTGGAGGCGAAGTAGTGCGTGACGAGGCGCTCGCCCTCGACCGAATGACCGAGGTGCTCCCCGACCTGCGCGGCGCCGGCCTCGGCGATCGCGGCCTCACGTGCCGGTTCGACCGCCGCGACGCAGACGGCGTCGGGCTTGGCGCGTACCGGTTCGGTGGTTCTGACGGGAGTCACAATCGCCCATTCTCGCACGCCGTCCGCAGTAGTCCGAACCGCCGTCAGCCCCGCCGTCCCCCGGGCCGCCGCGCACCGCTCGTACGCGCGGTGCCTGCGGTCTGTCCCCGGCACGAGGCAGGATGGTTCCATGCACTCCCCGGACCCGAAGGCGAATCCCGGCGGCAACGCCGCCGGCGGTCCGCCGCGCGGCGACGCGGGCGGGCCCAAGGCCGCCGGGAAGTCCGCCGGCGACCGGTTCAGTGACGCGCGCGAGCGGATGGGGACCGCGGGGAAGAAGGTCGGGCACGCGTCGAAGGTGGGCGCGGAAGGTGTCGCGTCGGCGTCGAAGAAGGCCGCGGAGGTCAGCGGGAAGGTCGGTCGCGCGACCGGGCGCCGGATCCGCGGGCTGACCAGCGCCCAGGGCGCGGGTGAGTCGGGGCTGTCGCGGCTGATCGAGCTCGGCGCGGTGAACGCGGCGGGTGACACGGCGTTCGCGGTGTCGCTGGCCGGGACGGTGTTCTTCACCGTGCCGAGCGGCGAGGCGCGCGACCGAGTGGCGCTGTTCCTGGTGCTGACGATGGCGCCGTTCGCGTTGATGGCGCCGCTGATCGGCCCGATCCTCGACCGGTTCCGCCACGGCCGCCGCTGGGCGATCGGGGCAACGCTCGGCGTCCGCGCGTTCCTGGTCTGGGCCCTGGCCTCGTCGATCGCCGGCCACGGCTCCGCCTGGCTGTATCCGGCGGCGCTCGGCTGCCTGGTCGCCTCCAAGGCGTACGGCGTCACGCGCGCCTCCGCCGTACCGCGGCTGCTCCCCAAACAGATCACCCTCGTCACGGCCAACTCCCGGATCTCGCTGGCCGGTGTCGCGGGCGCGACGATCGGCGCCGGGATCGCGGCCGCGTTCGCCGCGATCGGGCCGGAGTGGTCGCTGCGCTGGGCGGCGCTGGTCTACATCGTCGGCTTGATCCTCGCCATCCGGCTGCCCGCCGCGGTCGACTCCCCCGCCGACGAAGAGGTGACCGGTACGGCGGGGCGTGATGCCCGCCGCCGCGCGATCACCGCCGCCGTGGCCCGCGGGATCCGGTGCAACCTGGGACTGCGGTTCGTGTCCGGGTTCCTGACCATGTATCTGGCGTTCCTGCTCCGCGACCAGCCGGTCAGTGGGGTCAAGGGCGCCGTCGCGGCCGCGGCGGTGGTGGCCGCGGCCGGGCTCGGCAACAGTCTCGGCACCATCCTCGGATCGTTGCTCAAGGCCCGTAAACCGGAAGCGGTCGTGCTGGTGGTGCTGCTCGTCGACGCGGCGGTCGCGGTCGCCGTCGCGGTGCTGTACGGCCTGCCGATCCTGATCGCCCTCGGCCTGGTGGCCGGCCTGTGCAGTTCGCTCGGCAAGCTGTCGCTGGACGCGATGATCCAGCGCGACGTGCCGGAGTCCGTGCGGACGTCGGTGTTCGCGCGGTCCGAGACGGTGCTGCAGCTTGCGTGGGTGATCGGCGGCGGCTGCGGCATCGTGCTGCCGCTGATCCCGCGCCTCGGGTTCGGCTTCCTCGCGGGCGTGCTGCTGGTGGTCGTCTTCCTCGTACTACGGATGCGGCCGAGCTCCCGGACGACCCCGGGGCCGCTGCGCCCGGGCGGTCTCGGCGGCCCCCGCACCGACACACACACCAAGCCGCACGCCGCGGCGCACCCGCACGACCGCGACCACGACCCCTCGTACGAGGGCGATCACCACGCGGACAGCACGACCCGGACGATCCTCAGCGTCGCCGAGCAGCGGGCCAACCGCCGGCGCCGCTCGAGCTCGCACGACGAACCCACCGTCGAGTGGCGCACCGGCGACCGGAAGCCGCCGCCCGAGCAGCCCATCGGCCGCTGGTGGAGCGGCCAGCCCGAGGACGACGAGAACACCGGCGAGAACCCGCAGCCCTGGTCCGAGGAACCCACCGAGGAACGCAACCGCAGCCCGTTCAAACGCCGCCCCGGCAGCAACCCCCGCCGCCCACCGCGCTGATCCATGGGCAAACGACAAGGAGCGCGGACACCAGGTGTCCGCGCTCCCATCTGCCCCTGGTTCAGACGGTGGCTACGTCTGCCTCCTCGGCCGCCGGCTCCTCGGCGCGGGCACTGGCGTGGCTGGTGCCGCGGAGGGTGAGGGTGCTGCCGACCGCGGTGACGAGCAGCAGGACGGCGCCGACCAGGGCGACCACGCTCATGCTGTGGGTGAAGGCGTGCTGGGCGGTGGCCAGGACGGTGTCGGCCAGCTGCGCGGGCAGCTGGGCGGCTGCGGCGGTCGCCGCGGGCAGCCCCTCGCGGACCGGAGCCGCGACGCCGGCGGGCAGGCCGGACGGGACGTCGGAGCGGTAGACCGCGGTGCCGATCGAGCCCAGGACGGCGATCCCGAGCGCGCCACCGAACTCCGCGCAGGTCTCCATCACCGCGGACGCCGACCCGGCCCGCTCCGGCGCGACCGAGCCCACCACCGCTTCGGTCACCAGGGTCATCACCATCACCAGACCGGCCGCGAGCAGCCCGGCCCCGAGCAGCGGCACCACCAGTGACGAGTCGACCTGGATCTGGGTGAGCACGCCGTACCCCGAAGCCGCGAGCACGAACGCTCCACCGATCACATAGGCGCGGTCCATCTTCCCGGCCAGCGCGGTGGCGAGCGGAGCCGCGCCGCCGACCAGGACCGACGGGGCCAGCGACCACAGCGCGGCCTTGAACGGCGAGAGGCCGTGCACCAGCTGCAGGTACTGGGTCAGGAACACCGCGTTGCCGACGAGCGCCAGGGTGCCGATGGTGTTCGCCGCCAGCGACCCGCTGAACGCGCGGTTGCGGAACATCGACAGGTCGACCATCGGGTGCTCAGCGGTCCGCTGCCGCTGGACGAACAGCACCCCGAACACCAGTCCGGCCACGATCGCCGCCACCGGCAGCGCGGACACACCGTGCGCCGCCAGCTCCTTGATCCCCCAGATCACCGGCAGTACGGCGGCCAGCGACAGCACCGAACCCAGCAGGTCGAACCGCCCGCGCACCGGAGCCTTGAACTCGGGCAACAGCACCGGCGCGAGCACGACCAGCAGCACCATTGCCGGAGTGTTGATCAGGAACACCGAGCCCCACCAGAAGTGCTCCAGCAGGAACCCGCCGAGCACCGGACCGAGGGTGATCCCGCCCATCATCACCGCGCTCCAGAACGCGATCGCCTTCGACCGCTGCTTCGGGTCGTGGAACATGTTCCGGATCAGCGCCAGGGTGGACGGCATCAGGGTCGCGCCGCCGATCCCGAGCAGCGCGCGGGCCGCGATCAGCTGCTCGGGGTTCTGCGCGTACGCCGCCGCGACCGAGGCGAGCCCGAAGCCGATCGCGCCGAACAGCAGCAGCCGGCGGCGGCCGATCCGGTCGCCGAGCGACCCCATGGTGATCAGCAGGCCGGCCAGGACGAACCCGTAGATGTCGAAGATCCACAGCTGCTCGGTCGCGTCGACGCCGAGGTCCGCGCTGATGAACGGGACCGCGAAGTACAGCACCGACACGTCCATCGAGACCAGCAGTAGCGGCAGTGCGAGCACGCCGAGCGCGATCCATTCCTTGCGGCCCGCCCGTTCGGTGGTACCCATGACGCCCCTCCGGTTTATCTGTATACGCCGCACACTGTGTGCGCCGTACACAGACCATACACAAGACTGTCTATGCTGTAAACAGATAGACTGCGGCGCATGGACGAGAGCGAGCTGCCGAGGGTCTTGCAGCAGTTGTGGGGTATCGAGGGGCGGAGCCGCCCGGGGCCGAAGCCGGCCTTCCAGGTGAGCGACATCGGCCGTGCGGCGATCAAGCTCGCGGACGCGGGCGGGCTCGGCGCCCTGTCGATGAGCAAGGTCGCGGCCGAGCTCGGCGTCACCACGATGGCGCTCTACCGCTACGTCGAGTCGAAGGACGACCTGTACGTCGTGATGCTCGACCAGGCGTTCGGACTACCGGCCCGGGCGAGCGGTGGGGACGACTGGCGGGACCGCATCACCGCCTGGGCGACCTCGTTCCAGGCCGCGCTGCTGAAGCACCCGTGGATCCTGCAGGTGCCGGTGGTCGAGCCGCCGCTGTCACCCAACCAGCTGGTCTGGATGGAGGAGGGCCTGCGCGCGTTCGAGAACACACCGCTGACGCCGCCCGACCGGATGTCGGCGATGCTGCTGGTGAACATCTACGTCCGCGGTACCACCGGGCTGAGCGCGAGCATGCTGAGCCTGCCGCCGGACGAGGCCGCGGTGGCCGGCGAGCGGTACACCCGCCGGCTGCGGAGCCTGGCCGACCCGGACCGGTTCCCGACCATCGCGGCCGGGCTCGACGAGCCGCAGGACTACGTCGACAACGACCCGTCGGAGTTCTACTTCGGCCTCACCACGGTGCTGGACGGTATCGAGGCCCTGATCAACCGCCGCAGCGGCTGATCAGTAGTCGAGTTTGTCGGCGACGCCGCGCAGGACGGTGGCGACCTGGCGGGCGGACTTGTTGTCGGGCTGGCGGCCGCGGCGGTAGTTCTCGCCGAGGCGGTCGAGGAGCTTGATCAGGTCCTCGATGACGACCTGCATCTCCTCCGGCTTCGGGCGCATCGCCTTGGCCACCGACGGCGGCGGGTCGATCAGCCGGACCTGCAGCGCCTGCTCGCCCTTGCGTCCCTCGACGACGCCGAACTCGACCTTCTGGCCCGGCTTCAGGTTGGTCACACCCGACGGCAAGGCCTCGGCGCGGACATAGACGTCCCCGCCCTCCTCCTTGCTGAGGAATCCGAACCCCTTCTCGGAGTCGTACCACTTCACCTTGCCAACGGGCACGGCAACCTCTTCAGTCGATCGTCGGAAGCAACAGGGCCGTGAGGCCCGATCAGGAAACCCAGCGTACGTGACACCGCGCGACGGCGCCTCCGGGAAACTACCTGATCGAGCAGCCTCCCCGCACCCCTTACAGGTTCCGGTATTTCTCCGGCTCCGCCAGCCGTTCGTTCATCGAGCCGGAGCGGAACCCGCGCGGGTCCACCTGCGCGGCCGGGAACCCTTCGGCCATGACCGCATTCACCAGCGCTTCGTGGTCCACGCGGTCCAGCAACGCGGCGTCGATCTCGATCGAGGCGGTCTCCCCGAGGTCCCGGACGCGCACGTTCTGCACGCCGTACGACGCGAGGTGCGCGCGGACCGCCTGCTCGGCCCGGTCGACCCGGACGAGCAGGTTCGGGGTGATCCGGATGCCGTACGCGATCCGGCTGGACAGGCAGGCCGCGGCGGGCTTGTCCGACGTCTCGAGACCCCAGCTGCGCGACGCCGTCCGGATCTGCGCCTTGGTCAGCCGGGCATCCTTCAGCGGCGTCAGCGCGCCCCGCTCGAAGGCGGCCCGGATGCCCGGCCGGAACCCGGCGATCGCGTCGTCGGCGTTCGTCCCGGTCGCGATCGCGGTGATGCCGAAGTCGTCCGCGATCGGCTGCAGCGTCTCGACCAGCTCGGCCTTGCAGAAGTAGCACCGGGCGCCCGAGTTCGCCTGGTACCCCTCGCGCTCCATCTCGTGCGTGTGCGGCGTGACGTGCCGGACCCCGAGGGCGTCCGCGAACCGCGCCGCCGGCTCCAGCTCGGCCGTGGGCAGCGACGGCGACACCGCGGTCGCCGCGACCACGTTCGCCGGGCCGATCGCCCGGGCCGCGGCCGCGAGCAGGAAGGCCGAGTCGGCGCCGCCGCTGAACGCGACCACCATCTTGTCGTACGACGACAGCCGCCGCATGAGCGCTTCGAGCCGCTGCTCGAGTACGTACGCGTCGAGCCAGGCGGGGAACTCGGTCAGGTCGTTCAGCACGACGTCGGCGCCGTACGCCCGCAGCTCGTCCGCGGTGAACGGGCCGGTCGCGACCGACACCGCGACCGCACCGGCCGCGTGCGCGCCGTCGACGTCGGCGGTGTGGTCGCCGACGAAGATCGTGGCCCGGTGCTCGCGCAGCGCGGTGCCCTTCTCGGCGCCGTGCAGGTCGCCGACCGGCTCGTCGACGTCGAGCCCGAGGTGCTCGAGATGCAGCCGGACCGACGGGGCGTGCTTCGCGGACACGACCATCGTCCGCCCGCGGAGCGCCCGGATCGCGGCCAGCGACTCGGCCACGCCCGGCAGCGGCAGGCTGCCCGTGATCGCGTGCGACGGGTAGTGCTCGCGATACCGCGCGACCATCGTGTCGACCTGCTCGGCCGGGAACCAGTTCGCCATCTCCCAGGTCAGCGGCGGCCCGAGCCGGCTCACCACCAGGTCGGTGTCGATCGGTACGCCGGTCTCCGCGGCCAGCAGGTCCCAGACGGCCTGGATGCCCGGGCGGGAGTCGATCAGCGTCATGTCCAGGTCGAACCCGACCACCAACTCCGGCACGTCGGCGGTATCGGGGGCGGGTTCAAGAGCGGCGGTTGACACGTCCCCAACCCTACGTGCTCCCGCCGGCGGCGTGGTCTCGCATCCCGAAACGGCCGACGCGTCGCACTTCTCCGCACTTGACAACTGAAGACATGATGTCCGAGTACTTGACATCAGGACCGATTTTGTAAACCCTCGTCTGCATGGACTCGTTTGCCGATCGGACCAAACGCCGGCTGCGGGACGAGTTGCTGGACGCTGCGCAGGACGCCATCGAGACAGGTGGGTACGACGGGCTTCGGATGGCCGAGGTGGCTCGTCGGACCGGGGTGTCCCGGCAGACCGTCTACAACGAGTTCGGCGACAAGTGGGGCGTACTGGAGGCCGTCGCGGCGCGCGAGACCGAGCGGTTCCTGCTGCATGTGAACGCAGCGCTCGCCGAGCAGTCCGATCCGATCGACGGCCTCCGGGCCGCCGTGGAGCGGGCGCTCACACTGGCCGGGGAGAACCCGCTGGTGAAGGCGGCGCTGGGTCAGCCGGGATCGGACCAGGCCAGTCAACTGCTGACCACACGGGGGCAGCAGGTGCTGGAGCTGGCACACCTCCGACTGGATGCCCATGTCAGGGAGCACTGGCCGGAGGTGCCTGCGGAAGACGCGACCAGCTGCGTCGACGTCGCCTTGCGCGTCGTCATCAGCCACATCGTCACCCCCGGCCCTCCCCCGGCGGTGGTGGCGGCGCAGCTGGCTCGTGTTCTGTCACCCTTCCTCGCCGAATCCCGGAGGCAGCACGTATGAACGACCTGCACAGGCAAGGCTTCAGCTCGCTCAAGGCCGGCGGCCTCAACTGGGACGCGATGCCGTTGCGGCTGTTCGACAAGGGCAACCGCAAGTTCTGGAACCCGCGCGACATCGACTTCAGCCAGGACGCGAAGGACTGGCAGGAGCTGAGCGACAACGACAAGGACAACGCGTTGATGCTCTGCTCGCAGTTCATCGCCGGCGAGGAGGCGGTGACCGAGGACCTGCAGCCGTTCCTGCAGGCGATGGCGGCCGAGGGCCGGTTCGGCGACGAGATGTACCTGACCCAGTTCTGCTTCGAGGAGGCCAAGCACACCGCGGTCTTCCGGCTCTGGCTGGACGCGGTCGGCGTCACCGAGGACCTGCACCGCTACGTCGAGAACAATCCGGGCTACCGCGCGATCTTCTACGAGGCACTGCCGGTCGCGCTGAAATCGCTGTCCGACGACCCGTCGCCGGCCAACCAGGTCCGCGCGTCGGTGACCTACAACCACGTGGTGGAAGGGACTCTGGCGCTGACCGGGTACCACGCGTGGAACCTGCTGTGTACGTCGCGCGGCGTGCTGCCGGGGATGCAGGAGCTGATCCGCCGGATCGGTGACGACGAACGGCGGCACATGGCGTGGGGCACGTTCACCTGCCGCCGGCACGTCGCCGCCGACGCGTCGAACTGGAAGGTCGTCACCGACACGATGGAGGAGCTACTCCCGCACGCACTGGTCCAGATCCAGTGGGCGCTCGACAACTCGCCGGAGTTGCCGCCGGAGATCAACCCGACGGCGCTGATGACGTACGCCGGTGATCGCGCCACCCGCCGGCTCGGCGCGATCGAGTCGGCGGTCGGCGCGGACGTCGCCGGGATCGATCTCGACTACTCGCCGGAGAGGCTCGAGGACGACTTCGGCGACGAGGACTCAGCCGCGCTGGCGGCGGTTCGCTAGCAGGACGAGCAGCGCCGCGGTCGCGAGGACCGCGGGCAGCCAGGTGACCGCCGTCGTACCGAGGCGGTCGGCGACCTGGCCGCCGGTGAAGGCGCCCAGTGCGATCGCTCCGTTGTACACCCCCACCAGGACAGCGGACGACGATTCGGGGGCACTGGGCGCCGCCGCGTGTCCCCAAGCCTGGGTGCTGACGCTCGTCCCGCCGTACGCGAGCCCCCAGATCACCAGCAGGACAAGGGATCCCGCGATCGTCGTACCGAGGAGAGGCATGGCCAGTGCGGACAGTGCGATGCCGCCCGCGATGACGGTCAGGGCCCGGGACGGGCGGAGGGCGCCGGTCAGGAAGTTGCCGATGACACCCGCCACGCCGTACGCGAGCAGGAAGGTCCCGATCAGCGCCGGACCGGTGTGCGGTTCGAGGAGCGGGCGGATGTAGGTGTACGCCGCGAAGTGGCCCGTCACGATCAACGTGACCAGCAGGAGGCCGACGCGGACCTGCTTGATCTGCAGGACATCGCGTACGTCCTTCCACCCCACCGCCTGCTCCGGTGCGAGCGACGGAAGGTGGAGGCTCAGCGCGACGGCCAGCGCCAGGGACAGCACGCCGACGCCTGCGAAGGCCCAGCGCCAGCCGAGGAGTTCACCGACGTACGCGCCGGCCGGGATGCCCAGCACCGAAGCGATTCCGATGCCGCTGAAGATGAGTGAGGTTGCAGGACCGGCTGCACGCTCGGGTACGACGCGGCGGGCCAAGCCGATGGTCAGCGTCCAAACACCGCCGATGGAAAGGCCCATCAGGACTCGCGCTGCGATGAACATCCAGTAGACCGGTGCGATCGCGACGACGAACGACCCGAGGGCGAGCAACACCATCAACCCACCCAGCGCTGCCCGGCGGTCCAACCTGCCCAGCGCAAGGGGCAGCACAGGCGCGGCCACTGCCGAGACAAGGCCTGTTGTCGTCAGTGCGAGGCCCGCGGTCCCTTCTGTTACGTGGAGTGATTCGCCGATCGGTGTGAGCAGGCCGACCGGGAGCATCTCGGCGGTCACCACGGTGAACACCGTCACGGCCATCGTGATCGGTGCGGCCCATCCCCGGGTGACTGTCTCGTCGGCGCAGATCGTCGTCATACCTCCAGTGAGCCGTCAGGAGGAGGTGCGGAACAACGGCGATCTGGTCATGCTTGTATTAGCTGAGCTCATCGATCGGAGGTACGCCGTGGCTGTCGAGATCCGTGAGCTGGAGTGCTTCCTCGTCCTTGCCGACGAGCTGCACTTCGGCCGTACGGCGGAACGCCTGTACCTCTCGCAGAGCCGGGTCAGTCAACTGCTGCAGGCGCTGGAGCGACGGATCGGCGGACCGCTGTTCGAGCGGACCAGTCGCCGGGTGGCGCTGACCCCGCTGGGCAAGGAGTTCCTGACGTCGCTGCGCCCGGCGTACGTCGCCCTGGAGCGCGTGGTCGAGAATGCCCGCGAGTACGCCGCCTGCGTCAAGGGGCAGCTCCGGATCGGCTTCCAGGGCACGGTGAACGACGAGATTCTGAACGCGGTGTCGGCCTTCCAGTCGCGGAACCCGAACTGCCTGATCGACGTCTGGGAGCTCCCGATGAACGATCCGTTCAGCGCCCTGCGGCGCGGCGACGTCGACGCGGCCGTCGCGCTGCTGCCGATCGCGGAGGACGACCTCGTGGTCGGACCGATCTTCTCCAAGGTGCCGCAGACCCTCGCGGTGTCGAAGCGGCACCGGCTGGCCGGCCGCCCGGCGGTCGACGTGGAGGACCTGGCCGGCGAGACCCTGATCGGTTTCTCCGGCCCGGCCCCGACCTACTGGCGCCTGACCCAGGCCCCGACGCAGACCCCGGCCGGGTCACTGATCCATCGCGGCCCCGAGGTGCGCACCTTCTCGGAGGGCCTCTCACTGATCGCCGCCGACCGCGGCGCGATGCTCGTCTGCCAGGCCACCGCCAGCCGCAACCAGCGCGCCGACATCATCAGCATCCCGCTGACCGGCGTACCTGATTCGGCCCTGGCCCTGACCTGGCGCCGCGGCGAGGAAAACCCTGCCCTGCAAGCGTTCGCGGAACACCTCAAGGTCAGCTGACGAGCTTGTGCACCTCGGTGTCGGCGGGAGTGACGAGACGACCGTCGGCAGCGTGCACTTCCAGTGGCCGAAGCGGTTGCTGATCGCGGCGATCCAGCAGGTGTGAATGCGGCTCGCCGGGCTCGAAGGCGAAGGCCTCGCCCCATTGGCGCAGCGCGACGATCACCGGGAACAGCGCCTCGCCCTTGGCGGTCAGCACGTACTCGTGCCGGGCGCCGGCCGGGACCGTCTCGAGGATCCCCTGGTCGACCAGGGACCGCAGCCGGGCGCTGAGGATGTTCTTGGCGACGCCGAGGCTGCGCTGGAAGTCGCCGAACCGGCGGCTGCCGTCGAACGCGTCGCGCACGATCAGCAGCGACCACCAGTCGCCGACCGCGTCGACCGACCGCGCGACCGGGCAACTCTCGTCGTCGAACCGGGTCCTCTTGACCATCCCGCACACCTCCTAGTTGCAACATGCTACCAACTGATCTTACGGTAGCAAGATGCAACCAAAACTTCTCGCGATGGCAGCCGGTGTCGCGGTCGCCACCGTGTACTTCGCCCAGCCGCTGCTGGTGACGATCGGCGCGGACCTCGGGATCGCCGCCGGGACGGTCGGGCTGTTCGTCACCGTGACGCAGGCCGGCTACGGACTCGGCCTGTTCTTCCTTGTCCCGTTGGGCGATCTGCTGGACCGGCGCCGCCTGATCCAGCTGCAGTTCCTGCTGCTCGCCGCGGCTCTGCTCGCGACCGGCCTCGCCCAGAACGCCGCGATGCTCCTGCTGGGCCTGGCCACCGTCGGCACCCTCGCCGTAGTCACCCAGTCCCTGGTCGCGTACGGCGCCGCGCTGGCTGATCCCGCCCGACGCGGCCGCACAGTAGGCACCGTCACCACCGGAATCGTCCTGGGCATCCTCCTCGCCAGAACCACGTCCGGCATCCTCACCGACCTCCTCGGCTGGCGAGCGGTGTACCTCGCCGCCTGCGCCACCTGCCTGGCATTCGCCCTCCTCTTCACCCGTCGAAGCGCCCCGGGGCCGTTGGGCGCGGGCCCGGTGCCGACCTACGGTCAGCTACTGAGGTCGACGGTTGGGCTGTGGCGGGAGCCGCTGTTCCGGGAGAGCGCCGTTCGAGCGTTCTTCGTGTTCGCGTCGTTCAGCACGTTGTGGACCTCGATCGCGCTGCCCTTGACGGAGCGCGGGCTGTCGCACACCGAGATCGGTGCGTTCGGACTGATCGGCGCGGCAGGGGCGCTTGCCGCCGGGCCGGCCGGGCGGCTGGCGGATCGCGGACAGGGACGGATCGTCGTCATCGGCGCTTCGATGCTGCTGGCAACGAGTTGGCTGGTGACGGCGCATTCCCTGGTGGGGTTGGCGATCGGCGCCGTGCTGCTCGACTTCGCAGTACAGGCGATCCACGTCACCAACCAGAGCCTGATCTACCGGCCGGACGCCGGCAGCCGGCTGATCGGTGGGTACATGGTGTTCTACTCGCTGGGCAGCGCCGTCGGCGCGATCGCCTCCACGGCGCTGTACGAGCGCGCCGGCTGGACGGCCGTGTGCGTCCTGGGCGCGGCCTTCGGCGCGGGGTCGCTGCTCAGTTCAGTCCGAGGAGCTCGACGGACTTCTCGCGCATCTCGACCTTGCGGATCTTCCCGGTGACCGTCATCGGGAAATCGTCGACGAGCAGGACGTACTTCGGGATCTTGAAGTGCGCGAGCTTGCCGGCGGCGAACGTCCGGACCGCGTCGGCGTCGAGCGGGTCCGCGCCGGGCTTGAGCTTGATCCAGGCGCAGAGCTCCTCGCCGTACTTCTCGTCGGGGACCCCGATCGCCTGGACGTCGGCGATCGCCGGGTGCGTGTAGAGGAACTCCTCGATCTCGCGCGGGTACACGTTCTCGCCGCCGCGGATGACCATGTCCTTGATCCGGCCGACGATGTTCACGTACCCGTCCTCGCGCATCGTCGCGAGGTCGCCGGTGTGCATCCAGCGGGCCTGGTCGATCGCCTCCGCGGTCTTGCCCGGCTCGTCCCAGTACCCGAGCATCACCGAGTACCCGCGGGTGCACAGCTCGCCGGTCTCGCCACGGTCGACGACCAGCCCGGTCGCCGGGTCGACGAGCTTCACCTCGACGTGCGGCATCACCCGGCCGACGGTCGACGTCCGGCGGTCCAGGTCGTCGTCGCGCCGGGTCTGCGTGGACACCGGCGAGGTCTCGGTCATGCCGTAGCAGATCGCGACCTCGGCCATGTGCATGTCGGCTACGCAGCGCTTCATCACCTCGACCGGGCACGGCGACCCGGCCATCACCCCGGTCCGCAGGCTGGTCAGGTCGTAGTCCGCGAAGCCCGGCAGGCCGAGCTCGGCGATGAACATCGTCGGTACGCCGTACAGCCCGGTGCAGCGCTCGTCCTGGACGGCCTGGAGCGTCGCGGCCGGGTCGAACGCCGGCCCCGGGATCACCATGCAGGCGCCGTGCGTGGTGCAGCCGAGGTTGCCCATGACCATGCCGAAGCAATGGTAGAAGGGGACCGGGATACACAGGCGGTCGTCGGCGGTGAACGCGATCGTCTCGGTGACGAAGAAGCCGTTGTTCAGGATGTTGTGGTGGCTGAGCGTCGCGCCCTTCGGGAACCCCGTCGTACCGCTGGTGTACTGAATGTTGATCGGGTCGTCGAAGGACAGCTCCGCCTCGCGGGCGTGCAGCCCGTCGAGCGGGATCCGGGACGCGTCGTCGCGCAGCCCGTCCCAGTCGCCGGTGCCGAGGTAGACGATCTGTTCGAGGGCGGCGCAGTCGGGTTTCACCTCGTCGACCATCGCCCGGTAGTCGCTGGTCTTGAACTCGGTCGCGGAGACGAGCAGCCGGACCCCGGACTGATTCAGCGCGTAGGACAGCTCGTGGGTGCGGTACGCCGGGTTGATGTTCACCAGGATCGCGCCCATCAGCGCGGTCGCGTACTGCGTGATCGTCCATTCGGCCTGGTTCGGCGCCCAGATGCCGACCCGGTCGCCCTTCGCGATGCCGCGGGCCATCAGGCCGCGGGCGACCAGCTCGACCTCGGCGCCGAACTCGTCGTACGTCCAGCGCCGCCCGGTCTGCACCTCGACGAGCGCCTCGCGGTCGCCGTACTCACGGATCGTCCGTCTCAGGTTCGCGCCGATCGTCTCGCCCAGCAACGGAACCTCGGACACCCCGGACGCGTACGACGGCTGGCTCATGGTTGCCATCGTCACGCTCGTCAAATGCGTCTGCAAGTGCACGTGCGGCAGGAAACAGGGGGTGGACGGCAAGCAATGTCCTTACCAACTCTGCGTCACGTCGGTCGCGGAGCGTGTTTGGGCCGTTACCTTGGAGTGGAGAGGTGTGAGGCGATGGGCCGATCCGTGGAAGGTCACGCCCGCAGCGACCGTCCGCCCGGGCGTACTGCCGAGGCGGCGCAACGTACCGCTGCGGCGCAGGAACGCGTCCAGGTCCTGGGCGGCATCCTCGCCGGCGCGCTGGCGGTCGACGTCCACGGCACCGATCTGCAGACCCTGAAGCGGGTTCCGCGGCGCGCGCCGCCGACCGTGCCGCCGGCCGATCTCGAGGCGCATCCCGGACCTGTCTGGGATGCGTTCGTGCCCCAGCCGCCGGGCCGGTTCCGGTGGTGGGGCGCCGAGCGCCGGTTTGCACGCCGGCTCGCCGACGCGGAGGACCGGTTCGCGGAGGCGATCGAGCGGCACCGTGCTTTTGAGGAAGCCCGCAAAGAGCGGGTGGCACGAGCGCTGCGGGAGCAGGTCGAGCACCAGCGCCGGCTCGACGAGGCGAACGCGGAACAGCATGCGCGGATCGACGCGTACGAACACGCGGTCCGCACACGCGACCGCGCCGCCGTGACGCGGTACTTCACCCGGGCGCTGGACCGGGTACCCGAGCCGCTCGACTTTCCACGCCGGCGCAAGGTCGGGTACGTCCCCGAGTCGACGCTGCTCGCTGTGGAGTGGGATCTGCCCGACGTCAACGCCGTACCGGCCGAGGCGTCGTACCGCTATGACCGCTCGCTGGATGCGGTGCTGCCGGTCCTGCGGGAGCCGCTGGAGCTGCGGCGCCTGTATCAGCAACTGGTGGCGCAGCTGGCTCTGCGCGCGCTGCACTTGGTGTTCGGGAGCGACAGGTACGGCGTGGTCGAGACCGTGGTGTTCAACGGGATGGTCGAGTCGGTCGACCTCACAACCGGGCAGACCGTGCGGCCCTGTCTGATCACATTGCGGGCGACCCGGGAGCAGTACCAGGCGCTGGTGCTCGACCAGCTCGATCCGGTGGCGTGCGTACGGCACTACTTCGCCGCTGAGGTGTCACGGCACCCGGAGGAGCTGCAGCCGGTCGAGCCGGTGCTGGAATTCGACCTCGCCGACCCGCGCACCGTCGAGGCGGTCGACGTGATCAGCGAGATCGACGCCCGCCCGAACCTGCTGGAGCTCACTCCCGAGGCCTTCGAGCACCTGGTGCACAACCTGCTCACGCGGATGGGGCTGGAGACCAGACTGTTCCGGCGCGGGACGGACGGCGGGATCGACTGCGTGGCCTACGACCCCCGGCCGATCACCGGCGGCAAGTTCGTCGTCCAGGCGAAGCTCTGGACCCGCACCGTCCCACCGTCCGCCGTCCGCGACCTCTTCGGCACCGTCGTCGACGCCGGCGCCACCAAAGGCATCCTGATCACCACCTCGGGCTTCGGCCCCACCAGCTACCAGTTCGCCAACGGCAAACCCCTCCAACTCATCGACGGCACCGCCCTACTGGCCCTCTGCCACCACCACGACATCCCCGCCCGCATCATCCGCCGCGCCAGCTGACCATGTTCTCAAAAGTGGGCATATGCTTGCTATAGTGGGCAACGGAGGTGGATTGCGGATGCGCTTCTCGGAACCGATGTCCAGTGTGGTGCCGGGGCTGCACGGCCGAGTTCTCGGCGTGCTCGCCCGAACCGATCGCGCGCTGACCGGCCGGGCCGTGGCTGGGCTCCTGCACTCTCCGGCCAGTCCGAGCGGCGTCCAGAAGGTTCTGGACGACCTGGTCGACAACGGCGTCGTCATCGCCGAGCCGGCCGGTCGTGCCCGGCTCTACACGCTCAACCGGGATCATGTCGCGGCCCCGGCGATCGATCAGCTCGCACGGCTCCGCGACGTACTGCTCGACCGGATCAAGGCAGAAGCCGAAGCCTGGGGTATTCCTGCGAAGGCGATCTGGCTCTTCGGTTCGACAGCGCGGGGACAAGGTGACGCCGCCAGCGACCTCGATCTGCTGATCGTCCGGCCGGACGAGGTCGACGAGTCGGACCCTGTCTGGATCAGGCAGGTCGACACACTCGCGGCGCACGCGAGTCTCTGGTCCGGTAACTCCTGCGAGGTTGTGGAGTACAGCGCTCAAGAAGTGCGCGATCTCATCAGTCACAAGGAGCGCATTGTCAGCGAGCTCCGGCGCGACGCCGTACCGATCACCGGCAGCACGCCACGGCAAACCCTCGATCGAAAGGCCGGCTAGTGCCCGCACTCGACGAAGCCCGAGCGCACCTGGCGAAGGCTCGCGAGTTTCTCGAAGCCGCAGACCTCACCAACGACCTCGAGCTCTACAACGCGGCGGCGTCCAACGCCGTGACCTCAGGGATCAACTCCAAGGACGCAATCTGTCTCGCGCTCACCGGACGGACCAAGAAGTCCGACAATCACGCGGAGGCGATCGCGGAGCTGAAGGGTTCCGGGCCGGCAGGCCGGGACAGCAGCGCAACGCTGTCCCGGCTGTTGAGGCTGAAGTCCAAGCCGCAGTACCAAGCCGCCTCGGTGTCTGCCGCGGACGCAGCCAAGAGCATCGACTGGGCGACCCGGCTGCTCGCGACCGCACAGGCCGTGACGCCTACTTGAGCGGGCTCTCGTAGAGCTGGAGTTCGGTGCCGCCGGGGTTTTCGCCGTCGTCGGGGGCGGTGTAGAGGCGGAGGGTGGTGGGGGTGGTTTCGAGGGCCACCGGGTTTCGGGTGGCGCTGTGGTTGGTGGTCGGGGAGAAGTACGGGAACGGGATCTCGTGCAGGATGCGGTTGGTACGGAGGTCGAGGAGGGCCAGGCCGCCGAGGTCGTACGACGTGTTGCTGGGGCCGGGCAGGGTCGTGACGCCGCCGCAGAGCTGCTTGCCGCGGGCGGCGTAGTCGCAGTCCTGGTAGTCGAGCAGGTGGGACTCGTTGGCCATCTTGCCGAGCTGCTTGCCGGCGGGCGTCCAGTCGTAGAGCGTGCGGGAGCCCCAGCTCACCCCGTGGACCTGGCCGGTCGTCCGGTCGCGCACCACTCCCCCGACGTGGTCCTGCGCCCGGAAACGCTCGGTGACGCGGTAGGTCTTCGGGTCGACCGTGTAGACGATCGCCCGCGAGTTCGGCCGGTACTCCGCCGCCGGCACCCACACGTCCTTCCCGTCGAAGTCCAGCCCGCCCGGGTGGTACGCCGTGCCCTCACCGACCCGGATGTCCTTCTTCAGATTCCCCTGCCGGTCCAGCACGAAGACATGCCCGATCCCCTTCCCGGGGGTCCGGTCGTACCCGTCCACCGGCACCGGGTACTTCACCGGCGCCTCCAGCACCTCGACGCTGCTCAGGAAGATCAGGTCCCCGACCAGCGCGATCCCCTGCGGGTGGTACGTCGGGAACTTCAACGGCACACGCTGCACCAGCTTCCAGGCCGTGCTGCGGTCCGTGGCCTGGAAGGCACGCGTGACGTCGGAGTCCCGCCCGGTTGCCTGGGCGGTGGTCAGACCGGTGAGCAACACACCGGTCAGGGCGGCGAATGTCAGCAGTCGTCTGCGCATTGACGGTCTCCTCGGATCGAAAGTCGATGCTGCAGTGTGAGATGCCCAGATGACTTGCAGGTGATGCCAGACTGACCGTTATGGACACAGGGGTGAGTGTTGTCGGGTCAGGCCAGGTCTCCGGTAAGCCGGATGTGCTGCGGGTGACGTTCGGCGTCGAGCAGGTCGCACCTGATGTGGCGGCGGCTGTCGCTACGGTCGGGGAGCGGACGGACGCCGTGCTGGCGGCTCTGCGCGCCCAGGGCGTCCAGGACTCGCAGCTGGGGACCAGTTCTGTGAGCGTGTTCCAGGAGTACCGGGAGCCCGGCACCGACCCGGCGTACCGGGCCTCGCACACGGTACTGGTGGAGACGAAGGACCTGACCGGCTTCGGCGCGCTGCTGAACGCGGCTGTCGGTGCTATCGGCAACAGCCTCGCCCTGCACGGGCTGCAGTTCGACATCGAGGACAAGTCCGCGCTGCTGGCCCAGGCCCGGGAGCTGGCCTTCCAGGAGGCCAAGGAGAAGGCGGCGCACTTGGCTGCCCTGTCCGGCTACTCACTCGGCTCGGTGACCGCGATCTCCGAAACCCAGGGTCACTTCCCGATGCGTCCTGAGGCCATGCTCGGGGCCAAAGGCGCGTACGACTCCGCAATCAACGTTGTACCCGGCGACGAATCCGTCGTGGTCTCGCTCCAGGTGCACTTCGCCTGGGCGTAACCCGCGTCTCAAAACGCGCACAGGGGTTGCGCGCTGGGTACAGACAGAGAGACTTCTCTCATGTACGCACCGGCACCGCTGCGGCGGCAACTGAGTCGGTCCGGGCTGTTACTGCTCGGGCCGGCGTTCGTGGCTGCCGTCGCGTACGTCGACCCCGGTAACTTCGCCACCAACATCGCCGCCGGTGCGACCTACGGTTACCTGCTGTGCTGGGTGGTCGTCGGCGCCAACCTGATGGCCGTCCTGGTGCAGTACCTGGCGGCCAAGGCGAGCATCGCGACCGGGCGGACCCTGCCGCAGCTGTGCCGCGACGAGTTCCGGCGCTCGACGTCGACCGGGCTGTGGGCGCAGGCCGAGGTGGTGGCGGTCGCGACCGACTTGGCCGAGGTGGTCGGCGGCGCGATCGCGCTGAACCTGCTGTTCGGCGTACCGCTGCTGGTCGGCGGCGTGATCACCGGTGTGGTGTCGTTCGCGCTGCTGGTCTACCAGTCGAAACGCGGTCAGCGGCCGTTCGAGGCCGCGATCATCGGTCTGCTCGCCGTCGTCCTGGTCGGCTTCGTGGTGTCCACCGTGAAGTCGGACCCGTCGGCCGGCAGCGTCGTCGGCGGCCTGGTGCCCCGGCTGGACGGCACGGAGTCGCTGGTACTGGCGGCCGGCATGCTCGGCGCGACCGTGATGCCGCACGCGATCTGGCTGCACGGCGCACTGGTCACGGACCGGCACTGGAAGACCATCCGCTCCGAGAACGGCAAGTCCCGCGTACTGCGGGCCACCCGGCTCGACGTCGCGGTCGCGATGGCGCTCGCCGGCGCGGTCAACCTGGCGATGGTCGTGGTGGCCGCGGCTGCCCTCAAGGGCACGGGCGCCGACTCCCTCGAGGCGGCCCACGTCGCGATCGGTGACCGGCTCGGTCAGCTGCCGGCCCTGCTGTTCGCGCTGGCGCTGCTCGCCAGCGGCTTCGCCTCCTCGTCGGTGGGGACGTACGCCGGCTCGGTCATCCTGGACGGCTTCTGGCAGCGTCACGTCCCGCTGCCGGTGCGGCGCCTGATCACGCTGATCCCCGCGCTGCTCGTCCTTGCGATCGGCATCGACCCCAGCCGCGCACTGGTGGTTTCGCAGGTGGTGCTGAGCTTCGGCATCCCGTGCGCGCTCTGGCCGTTGGTGAGATTGACCGCCTCCCGGCGCGTCATGGGCGACTTCGTCAACCGCCGGGCGACTACTCTCGCGGCATGCCTGGTAGCCACCGCCGTCACGGCCCTCAACGTCGTACTGATCGTGCTGACGCTGCGGGGATGACGTGACCCGGGTGTACGCCGTGAGCGACATCCACGGCCACCTGGAGAAACTGACCGCCGCGCTGCACGCCGCCGGCCTCACCGATGCCGACGGCAACTGGGCGGGCGTGGACGTCAGGCTGTGGTTCCTCGGCGACTTCTTCGACCGCGGCCCGGACGGGATCGGCGTCCTGCGTTTCGTGCGCGGCCTGATCGACCAGGCACCCGACGGCGCGGTCCGGATGCTGCTCGGCAATCACGAGATCCTGGCGCTCGGGATGTTCAAGTTCGGCGACACGTTCGTCCCGCACGACGGCCTCACGCTGCGCAGCTTCGAGCGTTCCTGGGCCCTGAACGGCGGCCAGGACCGCGACCAAGAACTGCTCACCGACGACGA
This sequence comes from Kribbella sp. NPDC004138, assembly GCF_053603655.1. NCBI lineage: Bacteria > Bacillati > Actinomycetota > Actinomycetes > Propionibacteriales > Kribbellaceae > Kribbella > Kribbella sp. NPDC004138. Next base: position 80,568 of record NZ_JBSGFZ010000027.1, on the reverse strand, counting down.
CGTGGCCTGGCTGCTCGACCGGCCGATGCTCGGGCTGGACGCCGACCAGCTGCTGATGCACTCCGACACCGCCGAGTACGTCGAGTGGGGCGACACGATCGACCAGATCAACGCCGCCGCCCGCGCCGAGCTGCACTCCGACGACATCGAGGTGTGGTGGGAGATCTGGCGCCGGATGACGTCGCGGTACGCGTTCCGCGGCCCGAGCGGTCCCGAGGTGGCCCGGATCATGCTGCAGCATCTCGGCGGCCGCCGGATCGTGCACGGCCACAGCATCGTCGCCGACCAGCTCGGCATCGACCCGCAGTTCCTGACCGGCCCGCACCTGTACGCCGACGGCCTGGCCCTGGGCATCGACGGCGGCGCCTTCGACGGCGGCCCCTGCCTGGTCGTCGAGCTCACCGCGGACTGACCACCGCGGATCCGGGAATGGCGCCGGGCCGGGCGGGGTTGTCAGCGGTTATGGCGGACAAGACTGTGAAGATTCCCGGGCCGGACCACCCGATCACCGTGGGCAAGAACCCGGACCGGGTCGTCGTGAAGGTCGGCGACGTGGTGATCGCGGACACCCGCGACGCGCTGTCGCTGCAGGAGGCGAACTATCCGGCGGTGCAGTACATCCCGCGCGCGGACGTCGACTTCACGCGGCTCGAGCGCACCGAGCACCAGACCTACTGCCCGTACAAGGGCGACGCGTCGTACTACACGATCCTTCCGGACCTGGTGAACGCCGTCTGGACGTACGAGCAGCCGTACGACGCGGTCGCGGACATCCGCGAGCACGTCGCGTTCTACCCGGACAAGGTGTCCATCGAGATCATCGCCTGAATCACCGGGGCGAGCACCTCCGGCGGTACGACGTGGTGGTGGTCGGGGAGCTCGGTGAGCGTCGCGTTCGGCAGGATCGAGACGATCCGGTGGGCTGCGTCGAGCATGAACGGCGCGGTCGCGGTCCCGGCCACCACGAGGGTCGGCTGCGTGACCGCACGGAGCGTCTCGACCGGTGTATTGGCCTCGTGGGCCATCACCGCGAAGTCGTACGCGAGCGTCGGCGCGAGCTCCGCGACACCCGGTAGCGCGGCCACCTCCAGCGCGTCGGGCTGCGGCGCACCGGTCATCAGCATGAACAGCTCGACGGCCTCCCGGTTCCGGCCTTCGCGGATCAGTTCGAGCACCCGCTCGCCGTCGTCCGTCGGGTCCACGTCGTCGGGTCCGTACGGCGGCTCGTGCAGCACCACCTTCGTGACCGGCAGCTGACTCGCCGCGATCGCCGCCAGGCCGGCGCCGGACGAGTGCCCGTACACCGCCGCCGTGCCGCCGAAGGCCGTCAGCAGCGCAGCGACGTCTTCCACCTCGCGTTGGACGTCGTACGGCGTGCTGTCGCCGGAGTCCCCGCGGCCGCGGCGGTCGTACGTCACCACGTCGCAGTCGCTCGCCAGCTCGTCGGCCAGCGGCCGGAGCGCGTGCCGGTCGCACAGCGCGCCCCCGACCAGGATCAGCGGGTGCCCGCTGCCCAGGCGGTCGTAGGCGATCGTCGTGCCGTCCGCTAACGTCACTTTCTCCATCTGATGCTCCTCGCTCGTCGTGGCTGACGTCAGCGACGTCGGAGCCGGACGACGCACTTCGACATAGTCGGTGGCGCTTGGGCTGCCGGGATGGTTCACTGCTTCGCGATGATCACGCGAGTCGATGACTACCTGCACAAGGTTCCCTTGTCCGGCGCGGTTCCCGAACAGGTCGGGCCGTTCACTTTGTTCCGCAGTACGACGATCTGGCCGTACTACGCACGCCCGGTGCCCAAATCCGGGGCGACGATCCAGCCGGCTGACATCGAGCTCGTACGGGAGCGGTGTGCCGAGCTGGAGATCCCGCTGAGCTTCGAGTGGGTCGTGGAGACCTGCCCGTCGTTGGGTCCGGCAGCCGCGGCAGCCGGGCTCACTGTGGTCGAACACCCCCTGCTGGTGCTGGAGCGCGCGGACTTCCGCCCTGCCGTGGCAGATGCCCGCTGCGAGATCATCTCGGCCGACGACGGCCCGGTACGACAGGCCCGTGCGGTCGCCGGACTCGCATTCGGCGAGCCAGGCACGGCTGTTGGTTCGGCCGGGCCGGCAGAGCGGGACGCCGCGGCTGCAGGGATGGCGGCCGACACGGTCGCGGCCCTGCAGGATCGGATGCGGCGTGGGGTCTCTGTTACCGCCGGTGCGTTCACCGACGACGGCATGGTTGCCAGCGGGACTCACCAGCCGGTCGGCTCCATGACGGAGATCGTCGGCGTCGGCACGCTGCCGTCCATGCGCCGGCGCGGCCTGGGGGCCGCAGTGACGTCGACCCTCGTCGAGCACGCGCTGGACAACGGTGTGGACGTCGTACTGCTGTCCGCCGAGTCGGACGCGGTCGCAGCCGTCTACGAACGCGTCGGCTTCCACCGGATCGGACACGCCGGAGCAGCTGAGTGACGGGGAGTCCGGACACCCGTCTGGTCGTACTGCGCGGCAACTCGGGCTCCGGCAAGTCGACCACAGCCCGGACGCTGCGTGAACGCCTCGGCCGCGGTACGGCGTGGGTCGAGCAGGACCACATCCGCCGCGTCCTGCTCCGCGAGCACGACCACCCCCGCGGGGTGAACATCGGGCTCATCGACACCACCGTCCGCTACACCCTCGACCACGGGTACGACGTGGTGCTCGAGGGCATCCTGGACGCCGGCCGGTACGGCGACATGCTGCGCAGGCTCACCACGGACCACCGCGGCACGACCCTGCACTACTACTTCGACATCCCGTTCGCGGAGACCGTCGCCCGGCACACGACCCGGGACCTGCACGAGGTCAGCCCCGACATGATGCAGGACTGGTACCGCGACCACGACGTACTCGACGGCATCAAGCAGACCGTGATCGGCCCGGACAGCACGCTCGACCAAACCCTGACCCGGATCCTGACCGACCTCGGGGCCGATCCCGTACCGTTGGAGGGATGAGCACGACCGAGCCCACCCGCCCCCGTACCCTCGCCGAGGCGTTGCGGGGCTGGGGTGACGCCGCGCTCGGTGAGCTGCTGCGGCGGCGGCCGGATCTGGCGCTGCCGATTCCCGCGGACACCGGGCAGCTCGCGGCCCGGTGTACGAGCAACGCGTCCGCGGCGCGGGCGATCAACCGGCTCGACGAGTTCGGTGTGGACCTGCTGGAGTCGTTGTCCGCGCTGCCGGAGCCGGTGGACCTGGAGGCGCTGGCGCGGGGCGTCGGCCAGCCGGTGGAGGTCGTCCAGCCGCGGGTCGCCGAGCTGCTGGACCTCGCCCTGGTCTGGGGCGCCGAGGACGACCTGCGTCCGATCCGTGCGGTGCACGAGCTGCTCGGACCGACGCCGGCGGGACTCGGCCCGACCACGACCCGGCATTTCGGTGATCTGGACAAGCTGATCGACGACGCCGGCCCGGATGCGCGCGCGGTCCTCGACAAACTGACCTGGGGTCCGCCGACCGGCTCGGTCGAGAAGGCCGACCGGCCGGTGACGATCGCGTCGGCGCGCACGCCCGTGGAGCGCTTGCTGGCGCGCGGTCTCGTCGTACCCAAGGACGCGAACACGGTGGTGCTGCCGCGGCAGATCGGCCTGCACCTCCGCGGCGGGCGGGTGCTGGCGTCGACGCGTCCGGTACCGCCGCCGCTGGACGGCAAGAAGGTGTCTGCCACTATCGCGAACCGGGCCGCCGCCGGTGCGGCTCTGGACCTGGTGCGGTTGGTGGACCGGGCGCTGGAGCAGCTGGGCACGGAGCCGCCGCCCGTCCTGCGTACGGGTGGTGTCGGTGTCCGTGAACTGCGCAGTCTGGCTGGCAAGATCGGTGCCCAGGAGCACACCGCTGCAGCTGTGCTGGAGATGGCGTACGCCGCTGGGCTGGTAGCAGCGGTAGAAGTCGGTACGAGCGAGCTGTGGCTGCCGACCAGTTCGTACGACGACTGGCTGGAGCTGGACCTGGCGCATCGGTGGGCTCAGCTCGTCATGGCCTGGTTCTCAGGTCTCCGCGCGATCGGGCTGATCGGACGGCGCGACAGCACAGGTAGTACTGCGGCTGCGCGCGAGAGGTTGATCAACGCGCTGGCACCGGACCTGGAGCGGTTGCTGGCGCCGGAGATCCGGCTGCTGGCACTGCACGCGCTGGCCGAGGCCGGTCCGGGGACTGCGCCGGCTCCGGAGACCGTGGTGACCTGGGTGGCTTGGCATCGCCCACGACGTGGTGGGCAGTTCCGGGACGACCTGGTCGAGTGGAGCGTGTCCGAGGCCGCCCTGCTCGGGCTGACCGGGTTGGGCATGCTGGCGTCGCACGCGCAGCCTTTGCTGGGATCCGAGCCGACTGCCGACGAGTTGGCCGAGGCGATCAGTTCGCTGATGCCCGAACCGGTCTCCGAGGTGCTGTTGCAAGCCGATCTCACGGCAGTGGCCCCCGGACCGCTAGTGCGTACGGTGCAGGACGAGCTGTCGGCGATGGCGGACGTGGAGTCGGACGGCGGTGCCGGTGTCTACCGGTTCAGTGAGAGCTCGGTACGGCGTGCGTTCGACCTGGGACGTACTGCGGAGCAGCTGCACACGTGGCTCGCTGAGCATTCCCGTACTCCGGTGCCGCAGCCCTTGGCGTACCTGATCGACGACGTTGCGCGGCGCCACGGCGTACTGCGGCTCGGGACCGCGTCGACGTACCTGCGCTGTGACGACGAGACTGTGCTGACCCAGCTGCTCAACTCGAATCTGCCCGGTTTGCGCTTCCGTCGGCTGGCACCGACCGTGGTCGTGTCGCCGTCACCGCCGGACATGGTGCTGAGCAGGTTGCGCGACGCCGGGCTGGCGCCGCTGGCGGAGACGTTCGACGGATCGGTGCATGTGACCGGTGCGCCGCGGCGTGGCGAGGCACCGCGTCGTCGTACCAGCAGGGACTTCAACGAGAGCGCGTTCGACCTGACGGACGACCAGGTGAAGGCAGTCATCGAGAAGGTTCGCGCCGGTGACCGGATCGCCGCCGAACGCCCCGGCGACGACGGCCTGCTCGAGCCCGCGGCCCCGGCGGAGACCATCGCCGTGCTCACCAACGCCGCCGAGGCGCACACCCGCACCTGGATCGCGTACGTCGACCACAACGGCCACTCCTCCGAGCGCATCGTCGAGCCGGTCCGCGTCGCCGACGGCTGGCTCACCGCGTACGACGACACCACCGACAACCCCCGCACCTACGCCCTCCACCGCATCTCCGCGGCCCGGGCGGTCGACTGATGGACGACGACAACCGAGCGTTCTGGGCGATGTTTCGCTGGTCGCCGAACGGCGGCTACGTGCCCCTGATCGTCCGAGCGTGGGTCTGGCCACGGCCGCGACAGTGGTGGTACCAGTTCCGCCTTCGGTGGGGCGGCCGGCTGGCGCCCGCGAAAGACCTGACTCTGATGCTGGAATCCGGCGGCTGGCGGACCAACATGGCCGCAATCTGGCTGATCGCGTCCGCGAAGCGGGCCGACCTCCGCCCGGTGATCGAAGAACACATGCTCGCGGGTCGGCCACGCGGCTTCGGCTGGACCTACAGCTACTGCACTGCGCTGGCCTGCCTCGGTACCGAGGCCGACGCCCGGATCCTCGCCGGCTACCTCGACCACGTGCTCGCCTTGCCCGTCGAGCCGGAGGGCCACAACACCCAGTGCCAGGGGCAGGCACTCGCCACGCTGATCTACCTCGACGAGCAGCTGGGCACCGCCTACGCCCAGCGCTTCCTGGGCGAAGGCGGCCCGTGGGAGCGCTGGCCCGGCTCGGCCGACGAAGACCTGTCGGCCTACGCGAAGCACATCCGCGCGGAGGTCGTCTTCGCCGCTGGAGGCAACCCGGGAACGCGCCGGGAGATGCAGGAGGAGCGCCGAGCCACCGAGTCCTTTTGAGGTAGGAGGCACAATGGAGGGTCGGGGCGACGATAGGAGTTGCGGGTGACAGACGGTCCACTGATCGTGCAGTCGGACAAGACGCTGTTGTTGGAAACGGCGCACGCGGACGCTAACGAGTGCCGGAAGGCCATCGCGCCGTTCGCCGAGTTGGAACGGGCGCCGGAGCACGTACACACCTACCGCCTCACCCCGCTCGGCTTGTGGAACGCGCGGGCCGCAGGGCACGACGCAGAGCAGGTCATCGACGTGCTGCTGCGCTACAGCCGCTACCCGGTCCCCCACTCGTTGCTGGTCGACATCGCCGAGACCCTGGATCGGTACGGGCGGCTGCGGCTCGAGAAGCATCCGCAGCACGGACTGGTCCTGGTGACGACCGACCGGCCGGTGCTGGAAGAGGTCCTGCGCAGCAACAAGGTCAAGCCGATGCTGGGCGCCCGGCTCGACGACGACACGGTTCTGGTGCACCCATCCGAGCGCGGTCACCTCAAGCAGACCCTGCTGAAGCTCGGCTGGCCCGCGGAGGACCTCGCCGGGTACGTCGACGGTGAGGCGCACCAGATCGACCTGGTGAAGGACGGCTGGGAGCTGCGCCCGTACCAGGAGCAGGCCACCGACTCGTTCTGGCACGGCGGCTCCGGTGTCGTCGTACTGCCCTGTGGCGCCGGCAAGACGATCGTCGGCGCGGCCGCGATGGCACAGGCGTCCGCGACCACCCTGATCCTGGTCACGAACACGGTGTCCGCGCGGCAGTGGAAGGACGAGCTGCTCCGCCGCACCAGCCTGACCGAGGACGAGATCGGCGAGTACTCCGGTGCGCGCAAGGAGATCCGCCCGGTGACGATCGCGACGTACCAGGTGATGACGACGCGCCGGAAGGGCGTCTACACGCACCTGGAGTTGTTCGACGCGCGCGACTGGGGCCTGATCGTGTACGACGAGGTGCACCTGCTGCCCGCGCCGATCTTCCGGATGACCGCCGATCTGCAGACCCGGCGCCGGCTCGGGCTGACCGCGACGCTGGTCCGCGAGGACGGCCGCGAGGGCGACGTGTTCTCGCTGATCGGCCCCAAGCGGTACGACGCGCCGTGGAAGGACATCGAGGCGCAGGGCTGGATCGCGCCGGCGGACTGCATCGAGGTGCGGGTGGATCTGGAGCAGACCGAGCGGTTCGTGTACGCGACCGCCGAGCCCGAGGACCGCTACCGCCTGGCCGCGTCCACACCGGCCAAGTCGAAGCTGGTCCGCCGGATCGCCGAGCACCACGCCGGTGAGCCGCTGCTCGTGATCGGTCAGTACATCGACCAGCTGGACGAGCTCGGCGAGCGACTGGAATGCCCGGTGATCAAGGGCGAGACGACGGTCCGCGAACGGCAGCGGCTGTTCGACGCGTTCCGCAACGGCGAGATCACCCGGCTGGTGGTCAGCAAGGTCGCCAACTTCTCCATCGACCTGCCCGAGGCGTCGGTGGCGATCCAGGTCTCCGGCACCTTCGGCTCCCGCCAGGAGGAGGCCCAGCGCCTCGGCCGCGTCCTCCGCCCCAAGGGCGACGGCCGCACCGCGCGCTTCTACTCGATCGTCGCCCGGGACACCATCGACGCCGAGTTCGCCGCCCACCGCCAACGCTTCCTCGCCGAACAGGGCTACGCCTACACCATCGTCGACGCCGAAAACCTCTTCGCCTGAGAAACGTGCAAGGTCGACAGGACATGTCGGGGTGCGGACGTCAGCCCCACGCTCAGCGTTTGCAGTACCGGCCCCGATCCGAAGGACATGTCCTGTCGAGCTGGCACCCGGTCACCCTGCGAGCCGCTGAGCCAGCGCGGCCCTGACGGTCGCGACGACCCAGGCCGGATCACCCATGACCTGCTCGTAGGTGAATCGGAGGACCAGCCACCCGGCGGCCACCAACTCGTCGTACCGATGACAGTCGGCGGCGAAGTCGCGCCGGGAGCCGTGGAACTCGAACCCTTCCGCCTCGAGCGCCAACCGAGCTGCCCGGTGCCCGAGATCGACCCGAGCCCGAAACGACCCATGGGTCACCAGCATCTGCGGTTCGAAGCCCTCGACACCCGCGCTGATGAGAAGCGCCCGGAGGACTGACTCGAGGAAACTGTCGGACAGGCCGCTCGCTGCCGCGGCTGCTCGGCGAGCGTTCGGACATCCGTGACCACGTATCGCGGCTGTGGCGGCGAGCAACTCGTCCTTGCTGAGCCGTTCGGTCGCGAGAGCCGCGTCCGCGACCGCCAAGGCTTCGCCGAACGGAAGCGTGCGAGAGCAATCCACGACAGTCCGCAGGAGTGACGTGATCCGCTTGCGGCGTTCGCCGGAGGTGGTGTCGGCCCAATGCAGAACGGCCGGTGGCCCCGGACGCGGATGGCGCTTGGGAGGGAGGATGACGTGGGGCTTCTCCGGCGCTGTGAGCAGCGGGAGCCCGAGCGCATGCGCTGCACTCATATGCGAGAGCACTCCGTCGTACGCGACCACGGCGAGCTCTTCGGCCGGAAGACCCGGCAACGCATAGATCCCCAGCGCGATCCGCTCTGCCTCACCGCACTCGAGCGCGGTCTCGACGGCGCGGCGGGACGTCGCCTTGATCAGTTCGGACCGGGTCGCCCAACCGCCATGGCGTTCGAGGACCGCGCCGACCGATTCCATCCGAGGATGGTGCCCCAGACCGGCCGCACAGTGCTGTGGTTCATCCACAGGCATGCAAGCTCGACAGGACGTGTCCGCATCTGAGCGTGCAAGGCACGCTCAGCCGACCGACAAGTCACTTTCAGTGGACGTATACGTCCTGTCGAGCTTGCACGGTCGCTACGAGTCCAAGCGGGTGTGGATTCCGTTGAAGTGGGACTTCATGGAGTGGGCGTAGGTTGCGGGGTTGCCGGACTCCAGGGCTACCAGGAGGTCGCGGTGCCAGGCGGCGGCGTCGGCGGGGGTGTAGCGGGCGCCGGGGAGGCGGGCGTCGACCTGGGCGAAGGTACGCCAGAAGACCGAGAGCAGGTCGATGACGAGGGCGTTGCCGAGCGGCTCGTAGAGGGCCTGGTGGAAGGCCCAGTCCTCGTCGGGGAAGTACTTGCCCTCGGCGGCCGTGGCCTCCATGCGCTCGACGATCGGTTCCAGGGTCTCGTAACCGTGCTGCTTGAAGTGGTCGACCACGTCGTCGGCGAGGCCGACCTCGATGGCCTGGCGGACCTCCAGGACGTTCTGTACGTCGCGGAGGTCACCCGCCATCGACTGCGACATCCGGAAGGCGAGCCCGTCCTCCAGGGACTGCAGGTTCACCTCGCCGACGTACGTGCCGTACCCGTGCCGGATCTCGATGATGCCGACCGCCTGCAGCGCCTTCATCGCCTCGCGCAAGGGATGCCGGCCGACACCGAGCTGCGCCATCAGCTCCTGCTCGTTGGGCAGCGGGTCACCCGCCTTCAGCCCGCGCTCCAGGATGTACGACTTCATCGCGTCCCGGATGAAGGACTGGTTGCCTGCCGCACCACGTGCCCGGCTGAGCCCACCCGTTGTCACTGCCGGCCTCCCATTGTCTGAGATCGCTCAGTGTAATCCGGCGCGTTCCAGCAGCGGCCGGACAGCGGCGATCTCCGTGTCGTCCAAGGGGATGCTCGGGTACGCCGTGAGCGGGCAGGAGATCACGCCCAACAGGTAGAGGCCGGCCTTGAACGCACCCAGCGCCGCCGAGCTCGCCCCCATCCGCGAGCGGTCCGCGACGTTGATGATCTCGAACAGCCGGAACAACCGGTCCTGCTCGTCGCGTGCCGCCGCCGCGTCGCCGGCCACCGCGGCCTTGAACAGACGCACGTAGCCGGCCGGGTCCACGTTGCCCAGCCCGGGGACGACGCCGTCGACGCCGAACGCCAGCGCGGAGTCGACCGTCACCTCCGAGCCGGTCATGATCACGAAGTCGTCCAGGTTCTTTTCACGGCGGGAGATGACCAGCTCGCGCAAAGAGGTTTCCTGGCCGGACGAGTCTTTCACCCCCGCGATCACGCCCCGCTCGCCGAGGGATGTCACCAGCGACGCAGGCAGCTTGGTGCCGGCGCGGGGCGGGATGTCGTATGCGTACAACGGGGTGTCGCCGGTCAGCTCCGCCAGGCGCGTGAAGTGGCGCTCGATCTCGGCGGGATGGGTGGCGGCGTAGAACGGCGCGGTGGCGACGATGCCGGACACACCGGCCTTCAGAGCCGCGGAGACGTGGGAGGCAACCCGGTTGGTCGACGTGTCGATGACTCCGGCCAGGACCGGGACCTGTCCGGCCACCTCGCCGACGGCCGTCTCCAGCACGACCTGGCGCTGCTCGTCGGTCAGGAAGGTGCCTTCGCCGGAGGTGCCGAGCACGAACACCCCGTCCACACCCCCGGACAGCTGGTACTGGATGAGCCGGGCCAGCGATGCGGTGTCGACGTCGTACTCGGGGGTCAGCGGAGTGACCAGCGGCGGTACGACGCCGGCCAGACGGGCGGATGCGGTCAAGGGGTCTCCCAACCTCAAAGGGCGAATGGTGTGAAGCGCAAGGTCGCGAACGACGAGGTCTCACCGGCCTCGTAGAAGATTCCGGCCGAACCGTCGGGGAGCAGCACCAGGTCGGAATAGCCGGCCATGCCTTCGTGCACGACCAGCGCCGGCTTCCAGGACGCGCCGTCGTCCGAGCTCACGAAGACGGTCAACTCGCGACGGCTGTCCGGGTTCACCGGCGTGGACAGCAGCAACCGCCCGTCGGGCAGGCACAGCACGCTGCCCTGGATCCCGGGTGCGGTGATCTCGGGAATCCCGGCGTACGGCGCATCGAGCGTCTGACCGCCGTCCGACGACCACGCGTGCACCCGGGCCGGTCCGGTGCCCTGGTGATTGCGGGCGTTGAAGTACAACCGGCCGTCCGGCAACTCGGCGACGGTGGTCTCGTTGGCGTTGATCTCGGCGCCGTCGTTGCGGTCGACGAATCCGACCGACCACGTGACGCCGCCGTCGTCGCTGTAGATGCAGTGCCCGCCGTTCAGCCGGATCAGGTCGTCCACCGGCCGGTCCGGGACGAACGAGTGGTTCGCCGGTACGACGAGACGTCCGGAGCGCAGCGTGATGCCGTGACACGGACCGGTCGCGTACCAGCCCCAGTCGGCCGGCTTCACCTGGGACGTGATCTCCACGGCCGGGCTCCAGGTCGCGCCGTCGTCCGCGGACCGCTGCACGAAGACCCGCCGGCCGTCGACCGGATCGGTGCCCCGGGCAAGCGACATCTCGACCGCGTCGGCGCCGTTCTGCACGGTGACCAGCACGATGTCGCCCGACGCGGGATCGACCAGCGGCACTGGGTTGCCACACGTCTTGCCGGGCTCCGCCGAAACCACCTGCAACGGCAACCACGAGAGCCCGCCGTCGAGCGACCGGCGCAGCACGACCTCGATCTCGCCGGCGTCACCCGAGCCGTGCAGGCGGCCCTCGCAGAACGCGAGCAGCACCGAGCCGTGCGCGAGCACCGCCGGGATGCGGAACGTGTGATACCCGCTGCCCGCCGGATCGAAGATTTCCGAAGCGCCGACTCTTGATGACATAGGACGTACTATGTCATGGTGTGGGCCTCCGATGGAAGTGAGGCCTCATGCCGGTCAGCAGAAGAACATTCCTCGGCGGCGGTCTGGCCGCCGCCGCTGTCGCGGTCACGGGTACGCCGCTGCTGGCGGGGTGCGCGTCCGACAAGAAGAACACCGCCGCGGCGAACGCGGCCGTGAAGCTGCCGACGTACACGAAGTACGGCGAGATCACGCCGGACCTGCCCGGCACCGACGTGGTGCTGGACGGTTTCCTGAAGTACCCGGCGAACCCGGTCAAGGCGATCGCCGAGGCTCCTGGCGACGGCTCGCCGATCACGTTCATGACGAACATCCCCGGCGCGATCCCGCCGGCCGCCGACAAGAACCAGTTCTGGCAGGAGCTGAACAAGCGGCTCGGCTCCGAGCTGCAGATCAGCATGGCGTCCAACGACGAGTACAAGGACAAGTTCGCGACCCGGATCGCCGGCGGCGACCTGCCGGACATCCTGAACATCCCGACCGACACGCCGCAGATCCCCGGCCTGGTGAAGTCCAAGTGCATGGACCTGACCGAGCACCTGTCGGGTGATGCGATCAAGAAGTACCCGTTCCTGGCGAACATCCCGGCCGAGTACTGGAAGGGCTGCGTGTTCAACGGCGCCATCTACGGCGTACCGGTGCCGCGCGGCATGTCCCGGACGTCGCTCGCGCTGTACCGCGAGGACCTGCTCGCCGCCAAGGGCATCAAGGACCCGGCGCCGAAGAACTTCCAGGAGTTCTTCGACCTGGCCAAGGAGCTGACCGCGGCCAAGCAGAACAAGTGGGCCTGGACCCGGGTGCCGCTGTCGACCATCCGGCAGATGCTGGGGATCGCCAACGTCTGGAAGGAGGAGGGCGGCAAATTCACCTCGACGTTCGAGGACGAGGCGCAGCTCGAGGCGCTCGAGGCCGGCCGCAAGATGGTCGCCGCCGGGGTGATCAACCCCGACGCCTTCAACGACAAGGCCAGCGCCCGCAAGCAGTGGTTCAACGGCGGCATCGCCGCGTTCGACTACGACAGCTTCGTCGCCTGGAACCAGTACTACAACGACAACACCGCCGGCGACGCGTTCGCGGTGAACATGCTCGACGTCCCGGGCTTCGACGGCGGCGAGGGCAAGCCGTGGATGGGCTCGGCGCTGAACAACGTGACGTCGTTCAGCAAGGCCAGCAAGCACTCGGCCGAGACGCTGCTGAAGGTGGCCAACTGGATGGCGGCCCCGTTCGGCACCGAGGAGTACATGTTCCGCAAGTACGGCGTCGCGGGCCGGCACTACACGCTGCAGGGCACCGACCCGGTCCCGACGAAGGTCGGCGTGGTGGAGACGGGCATCGGTCTGCAGTACATCAGCGACTCGACGCTCGCGCTGTACTGGGCCGGCAAGCCCGACGTTCCGCGCAAGCAGCACGCGATCCAGGAGAAGGTCGCGAAGCGGCTCGTGTACGACGCGTCGTACGGGCTGTACTCCGACACCCAGTCGAAGAAGCAGACGCAGCTGTCCAAGACGATGACCGACCTGGAGGGCCAGATCGTGCAGGGCAAGAAGCCGGTGTCGGACTGGACCGCCGCGGTGCAGACCTGGAAGTCCTCGGGCGGCGACAAGATCCGCACCGAGCTCGAGCAGGCGCACTCCGACACGGCAGGGAAGTAATGCTGCAGAGATCCGCCAAGCACCCGCAGCAGCGCCTGAGCCTCGGCCGGCGGCTGCTGCGGGACCGCGTGCTGCTGCTGTTCGCGCTGCCCGGGGTCGCGCTGATCGTCGCGTTCCACTACGTGCCGCTGCTGGGCAACGTGATCGCGTTCAAGGACTATCAGCCGTTCCTCGGGATCGGCGGCAGCGACTGGTCGGGCTGGGCGAACTTCAGTGTGATCTTCAACGGCGACCCGGCGTTCCTGCGGGCGCTGAAGAACACGCTGATCCTCACCAGCCTGCAGTCGATCTTCGTGTTCCCGGCGCCGATCCTGCTCGCCCTGCTGCTGAACTCGCTGTTCTCGGAGCGGATCAAGCGGATCGCACAGAGCATCCTGTACCTGCCGCACTTCATGTCCTGGGTGATCGTGGTCGCGCTGTTCCAGCAGATGCTCGGCGGCAGCGGGCTGCTGAACAACTACCTGCGGTCCCACGACCTGTCGACGATCGACATCATCGGGAACTCCGAGTTGTTCCACGTGCTGCTGACGTCGCAGATCATCTGGAAGGACACCGGATGGGCGACCATCCTTTTCCTGGCCGCGCTGTCCCAGATCGACTCGCAGCTGTACGAGGCGGCCAGCGTGGACGGCGCGAGCCGGATGAAACAGCTCTGGCACGTCACGCTGCCGGGCCTGCGCGGGATCATCATCCTGCTGTTCATCCTGCGGCTTGGTGACTCGCTGACCGTCGGTTTCGAGCAGATCATCCTCCAGCAGCAGGCGGTCGGACGTGATGTCAGCGAAGTGCTGGACACCTACGTCTACAACAACGGCGTGCTGGGCGGCGCCTGGGGCGTGGCCGCGGCGGTCGGGCTCGTGAAGGGCATCGTCGGCGTAGTGCTCGTGCTGACCGCGAACAAGGTCGCCCACATCTTCGGCGAGCAAGGGGTGTATCAGAAATGAGCCGGAAGATCGTCCAGGGCGTCCCGATGCCGGGCTGGCCGATGCGGGCCTTCAAGGGCCTGGTGCTGCTGGTCTTCTGCGCGGTCGTGATCATTCCGTTCGTGGGCGTGATCTCGACCAGCGTGGCGCCGAACAAGCAGATCAACGAGTCCGGCGGTCTGGTGCTGCTGCCGAAGTCGATCAACTTCGCGGCGTACGAGTCGTTGTTCGCCGGCGGTGTGGTGACGCGGGCACTGTTCGTCAGCATCTTCGTCACGATCGTCGGCACACTGCTGAGCCTGACCGTGTCGTGCCTGCTGGCCTACGCGCTGGCCCGCCCCGGCTTCGTGGCGGGCCGGCCGATCCTGCTGGTCGTGCTGTTCAGCATGCTGTTCTCCCCCGGCATCATCCCGCTGTACCTCACGGTGAAGGGCGTCGGGCTGCTGGACAGCATCTGGGCGCTGATCGTGCCGACGATGATCAGCGCGTTCAACGTGGTCGTCCTGCGGGCGTTCTTCATGAACCTGCCGAACGAGATCACCGAGAGCGCACGGATCGACGGCGCGGGTGAGCTGAAGACGTTCTCGTACATCGTGCTGCCGCTGTCCAAGGCCGTGCTGTCGGTGATCGGCCTGTTCTACGCGGTGGCGTACTGGAACGCGTTCTTCTCCGCGCTGCTGTACCTGAACGACTCCAGGCTGTGGCCGTTGCAGCTGGTCCTGCGGACGTACGTCATCAACGACACGCAACTCGGCAGCGCCGAGCTCGGCACCGAACTGCTGCCGCCGCAGGCCTCGATCCAGATGGCGATCCTGGTCGTCTCGATCGTGCCGATCCTGGTGATCTACCCGTTCCTGCAGCGGCACTTCGCGAAGGGGGTGCTGACCGGCGCCGTGAAGGGCTGACCGCTCAGGGGTTGCCCAGGGCAACGTCAGGGACCGGCCTGGGCCCATCCTGAGGGTCCGGCGAGTACCGTCGAACGGTATGGGGATACAGGCACTGGAGCGGGTGGGGCAGGGCAGGGAACAACAGCAGAAGGTCTTTTGGAGAGTGGCCCGGGAAGCAGTCCTGCTGGCCACCCTCTTTCTCGTCTACAGCGCCGGCCGGCAGCTCGCTGCCCGGCACTCCGGGTCGGCCTTCGACCACGCCCACGAAGTGTTGTCGTTCCAGAACTGGCTGCATCTGCCGAACGAGGCCGCGGTCCAGCACTGGGCCTTCCAGTTCCCCCACCTGATCCAGGGCGCCAACCTGTACTACGCCAGCGTGCACGCCCCGCTGACGGCCGCCGTACTGCTCTGGCTGAGCATCTGGCGGCCGCAGGCGTACTCGCATGTCCGCTGGACGATGGTGTCGTTGACCGGACTGGCACTGATCGGTCACATCGCGTTCCCGCTGGCGCCGCCGCGGATGATGCCGGGCTTCGTCGACACCGGGCTGCGGTTCGGTCAGTCCGTCTACGGACCGGACCACACCGGCGGAGCGGTGAACCAGTTCGCCGCCATGCCGAGTCTGCACGTCGGCTGGGCCGCCCTGATCGCGCTGTCGATGATCCTGATCACCCGGTCGCGCTGGCGCTGGCTCTGGCTGCTGCACCCGATCATCACGTTCGGCGTCGTCGTCGTGACCGCCAATCACTACTGGCTGGACGGCCTGGTCGCGCTGGTCCTGCTGGCGGCCAGCCTGCCGTTGCTCTTGCGGCGCGGCCTACACGCAGACAGGCCATGGACCCGTAATTCAGTTCCGCCGCGCAGAGTGCTCAAGTAACGTAGCTGGGCTCCCCACACTCGCCGGAGGTTTCAGCATGCCCTCAGACACGTCCGACACTCTCCAGGCCGAGAAGGACTACCTGAAGACCTCCCGGGCGGCCCTGGCGCAGATGCGGGAGAAGACCGGCGCACTGGAGATCCACAGCGCGGACCGGGTGAACCAGGAGTTCCTGCAGGCCGCCATCTTCCAGCGGATGAAGGAGCTGGAGGACGACCCCGACGTACCCCTGTTCTTCGGCCGGCTGGACTACCTCGAGCCGACCGACGAGACGTTCCACATCGGCCGCCGGCACGTGAACGACGCGCTGGGCGAGCCGCTGGTGGTGGACTGGCGGGCCGACATCTCGGTGCCGTTCTACCGGGCCAGCAAGACCGAGCCGATGGGCGTGGGGGTCCGTCGCCGGTTCGGCTTCACGCACGGCGAGATGACCGCCTTCGAGGACGAGGACCTCACCGCGAGTGGTCAGGACGACCAGCACAGCGACATCCTCGACGCGGAAATCGAGCGCCCACGGTCCGGCCCGATGCGCGACATCGTGGCCACCATCCAGCCCGAGCAGGACGTGATCGTCCGGGCCGGCGTCGACGACACCATCTGCGTCCAGGGCGCCCCCGGTACCGGTAAGACCGCGGTCGGGCTGCACAGGGCGGCGTACCTGCTCTATGCGTACCGGGACCAGCTCAGCCGGGCCGGTGTCCTCGTCGTGGGTCCGAACGCGAGCTTCCTGCGGTACATCGGCGACGTCCTCCCCGCGCTGGGTGAGATCGAGGCGAAGCAGACAACCGTCGAGGAGATGGTCGCCCGCGTGAAGGTGGCGGGGCCCGGGCCGGCGTTGGTCGACGTACTCAAGGGCGATGCGCGGATGGCCGAGGTGCTGCACCGGGCCGTCTGGTCCCACGTCAAGCTGCCCGAGGAGTCGCTCGTGGTGCCCCGCGGGGCGCACCGCTGGCGAGTGGCGGCGTACCAGGCCGAGGAGCTCGTCACCGAGCTGCGCAGCCGCGGCATCCGGTACGGCGCCGGCCGCGCGATGCTGCCGCAGCGCCTGGCGCACGCTGTCCTGCTGCGGATGGAGGCGGCCGGCGACTCCCCCGACGACCGCGTGCAGGACTCGGTGGCCCGCAGCCGCCCGGTCAAGCAGTACGCCGACGCGCTCTGGCCGGCTGTGGACCCGGCGAAGCTGCTCTTCCGCCTGTTCACCGACCCTGAGCTCCTGGCCCGGCACGCCGACGGCATCCTCACCGCGGAAGAGCAGGCGGTGCTGATCTGGGACAAGGTGCCGCGGTCCGCGGGCGCGGCCAAGTGGTCCGTCGCGGATGCCACGCTGATCGACGAGATCGCAGACCTGGTCGACCGTACGCCGTCCCTCGGGCACGTGGTGCTGGACGAGGCGCAGGACCTGTCCGCGATGCAGCTGCGGGCCGTCGGGCGGCGTTGCTCGACCGGCTCGATGACGGTGCTCGGCGACATCGCACAGGGCACCACGCCGTGGGCCACGCCGTCGTGGGACGAGGCGCTGAAGCACCTGGGCAAGACCAGCGCCCACACCGAGGAGCTGACCGCCGGCTTCCGCGTCCCCGGTCAGGTGATCGAGTACGCCGCCCGCCTGCTCCCGTCGATCGCCCCGCACCTGAAACCGCCGACGGCCGTACGACGGGCACGCGGTGAGCTGACCATCACTCGCGTGCCCGACAGCCTGGCCGCCGCGGTCACCACCGTCCGCGAGGTGTCGGAGCGTCTCGGCTCGATCGGGCTGATCGTCCCGGACGCGCTGGTCCCCGCGGCCCGCAAGGCTCTGCAGGGCATCCCGTTCTCGGTGCTGGGCGACGAGGACGACGTAGAGGCCCACCTGGACGTCGTACCGGCCTCACTCGCCAAGGGTCTCGAGTTCGACCACGTAGTGCTGGTGGAGCCGGCCGGCATCGTGGCTGGTGAAGCCGACGAGCGGACCGGGCTCCGCCGCCTCTACGTCTGTCTGACTCGTGCGGTCACTTCACTGGTCGTCCTGCACAGCGAGGACCTGCCCGCAGTTCTCAGTCAGCCGTAGCCGTGACGTAGATGTCCTCGTCACGCTCGAGCTCCTCGACGCGCTGCAGAGACGGGTCACGCCACAGCACGTAGACCAGGCCGAGCACCACGAGCGACAGCGCGGCGGCCAGCACGGGGAGATAGCCGACTCCGACGGTCTGGATCACCAGTCCGCCGACCACGGCCGACAGTCCGGCGCCCAGGTAGATCGCGGAGGCGTTGAGGGAGATCAGGAGTCCACCGCCGAGCTCCATCAGCAGGTTCTGGATCGGCGGGTTGAACGCCCAGGTCAGCATGCCCCACACCACGAGGGCCACCCCAGCGCCGGCCTCGGTCGTGAGCGTCAGGTCCAGCGTGGCGAGGACGGCCGTGATGCCGGCCATCAGGACGACCAGCGTGCGGAGGCTGCCGAACCGGTCCGTGATCCGTCCGCCGAGGAAGTTCCCGATCACCGCGCCCACGCCGTACAGCAGCAGGAGCAGGCCGGTGACGTTGCCGGTCAGTCCGGCGGTGTGCTTGAGCAGCGGCACGATGTAGATGTACACGCTGAACGCTGCGAGGACGGCGAGCACCGTGATGGCCAGGACGACCTGCACACGACGGTCGGTCACGCCCGCGAAGCGCTCGCGCAGGCTGACCACGGGCGGAGCGTCGACCTTCGGGAGCACGCCACGCTCGGCGATGGCGACCAGTACGGCGACCGCGGTGATGAGTGCGAAGACGCCCTTGTAACCGAGCGTCGGACCCAGCAGTGTCCCGGCGGGTACGCCGAGGACCAGCGCGAAGGTGAGACCGCCGAAGACGATGGCCACTGCCCTGCCGCGTTCCTCAGGTGGCATCAGGCTGGTGGCGAACAGTGTGGCCGCCGGTGTGTACAGGGCGGCGCCGAGCGCGGCCACGACCCGGCCGGCGATCAGGACCGGGTAGTCGGCGGCCACCGCGGCGATCAGGTTGCCGAGCGCGGCCAGGACCAGTGCGGCGATCAGGAGGGTACGACGCTCCCACCGGCCGGTCAGTGTGGACAGGATCGGGGCGCCGATCGCGTACGAGAGCGAGAACGCGGTGGCGAGCTGACCCGCGGCGGTGAGCGAGACGTGCAGCTCCGAGCTGACGTCGGGCAGGACACCGGAGACGACGTACGCGCTGGTGCCGACCGCGAACGCACCGGCGCCGAGCAGATAGATCCGTGCGGACATCGAAGACCTTCCGGAGACGAGGTTCACTAGTTCGACGATCATCGTACTACGAAGTTCATCGAACTTCGACGGGCGTCGTACTATGGAGCCATGGCCACGAAAGTTCTCCCGCAGCCGGGGCGGGACGAGATCCGCGTCGAGGCGGTTCTCCAGGCGTTGGGCGAGCCGGTCCGGCTGACCATCGTCCGCGCGCTCGCCGACAACCCGGCCGGCGTCTGCTGCGGCGAGATCGAGCTGCCGGTGACCGCGTCCACGCGGGCCCACCACCTCAAGATCCTGCGCGAGGCAGGCGTCCTGTCCACCCACACCGACGGCACCCGGCGGATCAGCATCCTGCGCCGCGAAGACCTCGAGGCCCTCTACCCCGGCCTGCTCACGGGCATCCTGTCGGCGAAGCAGTAGGCAACCGCAAGCTCGCGGTGGGGTGATCGTGGGACGGTTGTAGAAGTGCGGCTGGCAGACTGAAGCAGTGGTGGAGCTCCGGGCGCGGTGGGACGACTTGGTGCCCGGGTCTGCCTCGTTGGCCGACGACCTGGTCGCGCGGTACGTCGGGCGCACCCGTCGCGCCTACCGCGACCACTACCTCGGCATCGTCCTCACCGCGCTGGACTCGCTGATCCAGCTGTCCACGGACCCCACCAGCGTCCGCCTCGCGGCCTGGTTCCATCGAGCGGTCCATGAGCCGGGCGGCACCCCGGACGAGGACGCCGAAGCATCGGCCCGGCTCGCCGAGCAGCTGCTGCCGCAGTACGGCGTACCTCCTGTTCGGATCGCCGAGGTCGCCCGGCTGATCCGGCTGACCGGCGACCTCGCCGCACCGCCGCCGGACTCCTACGCGCCGCCGCGCCGGGACGCGAACGGCGACGTACTGCTGGATGCCGTCAACGCCGTCCTCGCCTCCGACCCCAGCCGGTACGCCGTCCACACAGCCGAGGTACGACGCGACGCCGGCGACCGGAAGGCCGCACTGGAGCACAGGTACGACGAGGTCCGCGAACTGCTCGGCGGCCACCTGTACCGGACCCAGCTGGCGCGCCAACGCCTCAGTCCGGTCGCCCGGGTCAACCTCGAGGCAGAGCTCGCCGAACTGGACAGCGAGCTCCCGGCCCCGTGGCGTGGCTGGCAACAAGCGGCCCTGACCGCGATCGCCACCTTCACCGCGATTGCGGCCGCGGTTGTCGCCATTGCCGCGTCGGGCGCGTCCTGGCAGACCCCGGCCGCACAAGACGAGGCCGGCTGGCCCACGGTCGCCCTGGCCGTCCTCTCGTTCTTCAGCGCACCAGTCCTCTTCCGCTGCGCCCGCAGTGCCAGTCAGCGCGCCCGCCTCATCGCGGGCGCCGTACTGGCGGTTGCTGTCACCGGACTGCTCATCGCCTGGGCTCAAGCGCCCAGAACCAACCCAGCCGTCGGCGTGGGCCTGCGCGTCCCGTTGCTGATCTCCGCACTCATCCTGCTGCTCGGCGCCGGTGCGGCTGCCCTCGTGGCCTCGCTGCTTCGTACGCGGACCGCTCGCTTCCTGCCGGCCCGCAACCTTGGTCAGCAGCTCGCCTGGCTCGTCGTACCCGCAACAGTCGCCCTCGTCCTGTTGCTGATCGTCCAGCCGCTGTCCCGCGGGTACGTCCTCCGGTCCAACGAGCGGATCGAGGGAGCCGCACGTGAGGCCGGTAAGGCCAGCCCGTCGGTGCTCGACGGCGGGGTCGCGTGGGTCAGCGACTCCGTCGCGGGCACCGGAGCAGAGGAGGCGATCGGCACCCGGTACGGCGTCGCGATCCCGCGCCCGAACGGCGTGGTCGAGATGCTCGACGCGGCCACCGGCGCGCTGCGCTGGCGCTACAGCCGCTCCGACTCCGACGAGAAGCCCGTGATCGCGGCCACCGGCAACGGCGAGTACGTGCTCGCCCAGTTCGCCGACGTCGGCTACCTGCTGCTCGACGCGAACACCGGTCACCGCAAGGCGGCGTGGCCCGGCCGGACCCGGGACCGCTTCGTGCTGCAGGCTCAACCGCTCCTGGTCGGCGAACGCTCCGGCAAGCTGCACGGTGTCGACCCCAGCGGTCACGAGCGCTGGACGTACGACTCCGGCGACTGCACCGACATGGGCGCCATCGCCACGGCCGAGACCGTGCTCACCTTCGTCAGCCACACCTGCGACGACCGGCCGGACGAGATGACCGCCCTGGACGTCCAGTCGGGCAAGAAGCTGTGGACCAAGACCTCGGCCGACACCTACCGCCGCCCGGTCGTGGTCGCGGGTCTCGTCGTCGTGGCCGAGCCCGGCGGCGACTCCGACGTACCGGCAGCGCTGACCGCGATCGAGCCACGCACCGGCGACATCCGGTGGCGCTGGGAGGTGCCGAAGACCTGGGCCTGCCGCACGCTGCTCAACGCGGCCGGGAAGTACCTGATCGTGATCGACTGCCCCGGCCCGACCACCATGGTGAACCGCCGGACGATCGTGACCGCCATCGACGCGAACACCGGCCTGACCGCCTGGCAGACCCTGGCACCGGTGAACCCGCGCAACAAGGTCACGGTCACCGCGGACGGCCGCGTCGTCTCACTGGCCCTCGGCACCACCGCCTGCGTCGCCAACGTGATCAGCCGCGCCGGTTTCCGCCAGGCCCGCCTCCCCACCGGCATCATCTGCAGCCGCGACCCCCGCGCCGTCGGCAACCTGGTCCTCACCTCCGGCCGGAGCAACGTCATCGCCCTCCGCTAGTGACTGCGCGTAGCCAGGGTCGTCCGCGAGTCCCGGAGGCCGCGCCGGAGTGTGATCTGCGCCGCAATTCCACGGGTGCAATTCGTTGCGGAGCGCAGTTGCCGGAGCGGTCAGGTGACGAGCCGATATCGCTTTGGCCACGGACCGATCCGGGAACGCCGGATCGGTCGGCGACGGCTCCCTACCGGTGCCAGACTCCTTGGCCATGGACCTGCGCGACCAGTGGAATCGCCTGCTGCCGCACGCGCAGCCGTTGGGCGACGACCTGCTGGCTCGTTACGCAGAGCAACATCGCCACTATCACGACCAGCAGCACCTCGCCGAGGTCCTCCAGACCATCGACGAGCTGGCCGAGTACGCCGACGACGCGGACACGGTGCGGCTGGCGGCCTGGTTCCACGACGCCATCTACGACCCGCAGGCCGACCCCGGCGAGAACGAAGAGGTCTCGGCGCAGCTGGCCGAGCTCGAGCTGGCGGCGTACGGCGTCGAGGCCGCGCAGGTCGAGGAGATCGGCCGCCTGGTCCGGCTGACCGCGAAGCACGACTGCGCGGCGGACGACCGCAACGGCGCCGTGCTCTGCGACGCCGACCTGCGGGTCCTGAGCCTGCCGGCCGCGCGGTACGACGAGTACGCCGCCGGGATCCGGCAGGAGTACGGGCACATCGCCGACCGGGACTTCGCCCGCGGCCGGATGTCGTTCCTGCAGAGTCTGAGCGAGACCCGGCTGTACGCGACCGCCAAGGGCCATGAGGAGTGGGAACGGCCCGCCAGGGAGAACCTGACCCGGGAGGTCGGCTCCCTGGGCCCTAGGGCGGCCCGACCGATCGGCGGGCTGATCCCGGTCGTCTACTTCGGTGCGGCCCTCGGAGCGGTCGTCGCGTCCTCGGTCCTGCTGGGCCGCGGCCTCGGCGCGGCCGCCAAGTGGCCGGCCGACCCGGCCGATATCAGCGGCTTCCCGGTGTGGGCCCCGATCGCCGGTACGGCGGTGGCGGCCGCGCTGGCCTGTGCGTGGTTCCGGCGGTCGCAGCAGCGGCTGGTGACCGTTCCGGCGATCGTCTTCGCGGCTGTCGGGCTCATCGCCGTCGGCGTGTGCTGGTGGCGCTGGCCGGTCGCCCAGCCCGGTGCAGCCATGTCCGAGCGCTGGCCGTACCTCCTGATCGCCTCGGTCGCGCTGGTGCTCGCCGGCGCCTTGCTGGCGCTGGCACGACGACTGCGGCTCGCCCCGCCATACGCGCAGGCTCCCCCGCGCTGGCTGGGCGTCGGCGCGACCGTCGTGTGCGGCGCGCTGCTGGCGTGGGTCGTCGTCTCGGCGGGCGAACCGTTCGTCCAGGCCCGGCTGGAGACGGCCAACACGGTCAGCACGACAACGACCGCGCAGCCGACCCAGCTGCCGGTCCAGCTCGACGGGACGCTGGCGTGGAGCCGTGAGGTCCCAGCGACCGGCGCCATCACCGGTACGGCGGGCGGCGTCGCGGAGCTGCGGCCGGACGGCGTGGTCATGTCCGACGCGGCCACCGGCCAGATCAGGTGGCGGTACTCCCGGGCCGACGTCCAGGACGCCGCGTCCAGTGGGGCCAAGGGCCTGGTGGTGTCCGCCGACGGACGCACTGTCGTGGCGCACCTCCCGCGCTCGGACAACCGCGCACCCGCGGGCATCAAGCTGCCGACGTACGCCGTGCTGAACGCGGTGAGCGGACAGGTACTGACCGAGGTCGACACCGACGGGACCGCGCTGGCCGTCGACGCCGACCAGTTGCTCGTGGCTGAAGACAACTACGTGGTCGTGCACGGCGTCAGCAGCCCGACACACTGGCGGGCGCAAGTGCGCTGCACTGTCACCCAGGGCGCGCTGGTCGGCGACCAGGCAGTCGTCGTCGACGCATGTGCGGGCAACGGCGCCGTCGTCCGCGGCCTGGACATCAAGACCGGCGCACAGCGCTGGGAGGTCGACCTGGGCGCACGGATCGACCTGAGCTCGGAGCTGGACCCGTCGACGTGGGTCGGCGACCTGGTCGCCGTACCGGACACCCGTGAGGTCTCCGGCCTGATCTGGACCGGTGCCGCCGGCGGCACCCTGTACCAGTGGTCGGTCGACATCAGCGAAGGCCACCTGATCTGGACCACGCCTGTGCCGGGCACCCCGCGCCCGCGGCTCGGCTCCTCGTCCTGCGACGCGCAGCTGGCCGCGACGCACGCCGCACTGGTGCTGATCACCTGCCGGACCGGGAACGACCCCGGACAACCGCAGACGTACGACGTGTCGTCGTCGAGCCCTGCCGACGGGACACCGCAGTGGCACCACCTGCTGCAGGTGCCGCCGCGGCTGCAGCAGCCGGAGTACCCGCGGAACGGTTTCGCACTGCTGCCGGACGGGCGCGTGGTGACGCTGATGCCGCAGCCGAACGGCAGCTGCTCCCCCGTGATGATCGGCACCACCGGCGTCCAGCCGCGACCGATCCTGCCCAGCCCGAACACGCAGCCGGTGGCCAAGTCCGAGGAAGTCACCTGCAACAGGCCGGCCGTCACAGTGGCCGCCGCCCGCCCGATCTTCTCCGACGGAACCCGGCTGTTCGCGCTCAACTGAGCGCCCGGGAATTCTGTTGCTCCCGGCACTGTTGACACCTACCGTGATCCGCATGTTCCGCGTGGTTTTCGAGTCCGACCTGTCAGGCACCGGCCTGACGGGCGCTCCCACGTGGGCTCTGTCAGTCGATTGCACCGGCGCGCGAAGCTGACCCTCCTCCTGCCCAGCAGGACCCGCGGAGGAGGGTGGCCCGAACCGGCCCCCTCCACGCGGTGACAGCGCTGTGAGGGCTTGCCGGAGGGTCCTGGCTCACACCGAACCTTCTGACAGACAAAGGATTTCTGATGGCCAAGAGCCAGTTCGTGCGGACCAAGCCGCACCTCAACATCGGGACGATGGGTCACGTCGACCACGGCAAGACCACGCTGACCGCCGCGATCACCAAGGTGCTCGCGGAGCGCGACCCGAGTGTCAACCGCTTCGTCGCCTTCGACGGCATCGACCGTGCGCCGGAGGAGATGCAGCGCGGGATCACGATCAACATCTCGCACGTCGAGTACGAGACCGCGACCCGGCACTACGCGCACGTGGACATGCCCGGGCACGCCGACTACGTCAAGAACATGATCACCGGCGCCGCCCAGGTGGACGCTGCGATCCTGGTCGTGTCCGCGCAGGACGGCGCCATGCCGCAGACGCGGGAGCACGTGCTGCTCGCGCGCCGGGTCGGCGTACCGTACCTGGTGGTCGCGCTGAACAAGGCCGACACCGTCGACGACCCGGAGCTGCTCGACCTGGTCGAGCTGGAGGTCCGTGAGCTCCTCTCGGAGTACGGCTTCCCCGGCGACGACGTACCGGTCGTTCGCGTGTCCGGACTGAAGGCGCTGGAGGGCGACCCGCAGTGGACCGCCGCGATCGGCGAGCTGCTGGACGCGGTCGACAACTACGTGCCGGTCCCGGACCGTGAGCTCGGCGAGCCGTTCCTGATGCCGATCGAGAACGTGCTCACCATCAGCGGCCGCGGCACCGTGGTCACCGGTGCCGTCGAGCGCGGTTCGCTGAAGCTCGGCGACGCGGTCGAGGTGGTCGGGCTCGGTCCGACGATCACCAGCACGGCGATCGGGATGGAGACGTTCGGCAAGTCGCTGGAGTCCGCGGACGCCGGCGACAACGCGGCGGTGCTGCTGCGCGGCGTGAAGCGCGACGAGGTCCGTCGCGGCCAGGTGGTGGCGCTGCCGGGCAGTGTCCGGCCGCACCGCAGGTTCCGGGCGAACCTGCACGCGCTGTCCACCGCCGAGGGTGGCCGGCACACCCCGTTCGCCGCGGACTACCGGCCGCAGTTCTACTTCCGGACCACGGACGTGTCCGGCGGGATCGACCTGGGTGAGATCGCCCTGGTGATGCCCGGCGACACGATCGAGCTCGGCGTGGAACTGGAGAAGCCGGTCGCGATGAACGTCGGCCTCGGCTTCGCGGTCCGCGAGGGCGGCCACACGGTCGCCGCAGGCACCGTCACCGAGCTGCTCGACTGAACGACGGCCCCCGACCTACCCGGTCGGGGGCCGTTTTCTGTGCCGTAGCCCCGACGCGATCAGCCGGCTGACCAGCTCGCGGCTGGACACCGGTACCGCGCCGGCGGCAACGAGATCGTCGTACCGGTCGCTGGGTACGTCGTAGTGGTCGCGGTCGAAGCCGCGTTCCGGGATGCCGTTGGCCTTCGCGAACGCGTGCAGTTCCTCGTGGGACTCGTCGCTCACCAGGTGCGACCAGATCCGGTTCCAGGCCGGCCAGGCGGGCGGGTCGATGAGGATCATTCGCGCGCGTCCTGGGCGTCGAGCAGGGTGCGCCACGAGCGCACGAACCGGGAGTTCACGTACGCCTTCGTCCACGAGCCGTCCTGGCGGACCGACGTACCGACGTGGAACCGGCGGACGCCGCTCTGGTAGAGCCAGGGCACGTGTTCGGGCTGCAGGCCGCCGCCCGCCATCATCACGCCCGCCACCGCGGCGTCCTCCTTCGCCAGCTTGCACAGGTCGTCCAGACCGTGGCTGACGCCGATCGACGAGCCGGCCGTCAGCACGCAGTCCAGACCGGGCAGCGTGCGCAGTGCGCGCCAGGCCTGCTGCTGATCCAGGACCGCGTCGATCGCGCGGTGGAACGTCCACGGCGTCCCGGCGAACGTGCTGACCAGCGCGGACACCGACTCGACGTCCACTTGGTTGTCCGGGGTCAGGAACCCGAGCACGAAGCCGTCCGCGCCCGCGGCCAGGAAGGACTGCGCCATCGCGGTCAGCCGGTTCAGGTCGGCGCCGTTGGCGGTGAACGAGTTCTCCAGCCGCAGCATCACCCGCAGCGGCAGGTCGGTGACCCGGCGGATCGCACTGACCGTCGACACCGACGGGCACAACCCGTCCGCCTCCATCGAGGCGCACAGCTCCAGCCGGTCCGCCCCGCCCTCCTGCGCCGCCTCCGCGTCCGCCGGATGCAACGCGATGATCTCCAGCAACGAACCCATGCGCGCCATCATCTCCCATATTGCGGTTGCACTCGCGCACGACCATCTGTATCGTTTTTCTAGAACGATTTAGAAGAACGATACAGATGAGGTGATCGAGGTGGCGGGAGTGACGCTGAAGACCGTGGCGAAGGCCGTGGGCGTCTCGCCGTCGACCGTCTCGAACGCCTACAACAAGCCCGACCAGCTCTCCACGGCGCTGCGCGAGCGAATCCTGGCCGCCGCCCAGGAGCTCGGGTACGCCGGACCGGACGCGTCGGCCCGCGCGCTGCGCAGCGGAAAGGCGGGCGCCGTCGGGGTGCTGTTCACGGACAAGCTGGCCTACGCCTTCTCGGACCCGTACGCGGTCGGCTTCCTGGCCGGGCTCGCGGAGGTCGCCGAGGAGTTCGCCACCAGCCTGCTGCTGATGCCGCTCAGCTCGACCGACATCGCCGGCGGCAGCAACGCCGTCCAGCAGGCCGCCATCGACGCGGCGGCGATCTTCTGCGTGCCGAGTGGGCACCCGGCGCTCGAGATCCTCGCCAACCGCGGGATCCCGGCGGTGTCGACCGACCGGGGCGACCACCCGGACCTGTCCTGGGTCGCGATCGACGAGGTCGAGGCGGCCGCCCAGCTGGGCGAGCACCTGGCCCGGCTCGGTCACCGCGAGGTCGTCGTCCTGGTCGACAACGCGCAGGCGGCCGGCGGCCGGCCGGTGGAGCTGACGCTCGACGAGGTCGGGTACACCGACTGCGAACTGCGGATCCAGGGCCTGCAGAAGGCGATGCCGGACGCCCGGCTGCGGATCGTCTCCGGTGGGCACAACGCGTTCGCGTCCGGGCTGAAGGGCGCGGAGTTCGTGCTCGACTCGCAGGACCGGCCGACGGCGATCGTCGGGCTGAGTGACGTGCAGGCCCTCGGCGCACTGGAAGCGATGAAGGTCCGGGGCCTGACCCCGGGTCGCGATCTGACCCTGGCGGGATTCGACGACATTCCGGCCGCCGCGGCCGCCGGGCTGACGACGGTCCGCCAGCCGATCAAGGACAAGGGGCGCGCGGTCGGCCGCATCCTGCTCGACCCGGCCTCGACCGAGCGCCAGCTGCTGATGCCGACGCAGCTGATCGTCCGCTCCAGCAGCGGACCCGCGCCCAAGCCCTGACAAGCACTGACAACCACACACATCTCCCCAGGAACCGTCCGGTTCCCGGGTCGATCGACCACGCTCTCAGGAGGGAGCAGAACCATGACGTACTTCATTGCCGGCAACACCGCCGTCGAGAACGCGCGCAGTCTCACCCAGTCCGCGCTCCCGAACGCTCCCCAGCAGCCGCACGACGAGCCGACGCCGCGCCGCACCATCGCGGTCCGCGCGCGCCTGAGCGCCGTACTGCGGTCCGCCGCCGAACGCGAGCTCCGTCTCGCCAACCGCATCGACCCCGCCCCCACCTGCCCCACCCCCGCCCGCTGACCAACTTTGAGCCCGCCCCAACCACTTCCGCAGCGGAAATTTGGTTGAGGCGGGCCCAAGGAGGTCGTCGGGGCGCGTGGTTTTGTCGGAGGTGTCTGGCACCCTGAAGGGCGATGAACGAGCCAGGGGTGTTGCTGACCGCGCGGGCGATGGTGCTGCACGACCTCGCCGCGCGCGGCTTCGACGACGCGGTGATGGTGTCCTTGCTCGAGGACGCCGTCGCCGGCCGTCAGTGGTGGCTGGACCAGTGGCCCGACGGCGCCGAGCACATCGCGGGTCTGGTGGCGCAGGACGTCCAGGACCGCCTGGTCGACTCCGGCGTCCGCTGGCCGCGCTGCACGGCCTGCGACGACCTGCATGACCACGAGCTCCGCATCGAGCCCGAGCTCGGCCCCGACCCGCACTGGGTCTGCGAGCGGGCCGGCATCACCGTCGCACCCCTGGGGCACCTCACCTGACCCCTCGGGGTAATACCTGATTGCTCTACATGTAGCCAGACTACTATTGTCTGTCTACATGAAGGTGTTGAACGCGCTCCGCATAACGGCCGCGGTGCATGCGCTGGCGATCTGCCTGCAACCGGTGTTCGCGGGTGTGTACCTGAACGGTTCACCGTCCGGCCTGCGCCTGCACGAACCGATCGGCCTGGCGCTGGTCTTCCTCGGGCTCGCGCAGTTGCTGCTGGCAACGATCTGGTGGCGGGCCGGCGGCGACCGGATCGCGCCGGCGGTGAGTCTGCTGATCGTGGCCGGCGAGGTCGTCCAGGTCGCGATGGGGTACGGCCGCCAACTGGCGATCCACGTCCCGCTGGGCATCGCGCTGGTCGTGGTCTCGGTCGCCTTCGCGCTCCGGGTCGGCAGGCGTCAGGCGGTCGCCGCGTGATCACCCTCGAGCCCCAGCCGGCTGCCAAGGTACGACGGCCGCGCGTCAGTCTGCAGGTGCTGCGCGGCAGCCTGCTGCTGCACACCGCGTTCGTGATCGCGCAGCCGATCGCGGCCGGGTACTTCCTGGCCGGCAACGTCGATGCGATGACGAACGTGCACAGCGTGATCGGCAGCACCATCTGGATGATCGCGCTGCTCCAGACGGTCGCGGCCGTCTGCTACGCGATCGGCAGCCGCGGCCGGATCTGGCCGGCCCTGATCTCCGTGCTCCTGGTCGTCGCCGAGATCGTCCAGCTCACCTTCGGCTACCTGCAGAACTTCGCCGTCCACGTCCCGCTCGGCACCGCGATCGTCGGCACCGTCTGCTGGATGACCGTCTGGTCGTTCCGCCGCACCGCACGTCTGAGCCGCCAGGAGGCGAAACGATGAGGCTTTCCCGCCGAGGACTTCTGGCCGCTACGGGCGGCGCGGTGGTTCTCACCGCCTGCGGCCAGGAGGCCAAGCCCGCGCAGGCCGGAGAACTCCTGCGCAGCAAGGCGAAACTCCCTGCTCCGTTCCAGGTACCGCTGCCCGTCCCACCGGTCAAGAAGCCGACCCGGTCGGACGCGAAGGCCGACTACTACCGGGTCGTCCAGCGCAAGGCGAGCCTGGAGATCCTGCCCGGTCTCAAGACCGAGGTGATGGGGTACGACGGCCTGTTCCCCGGCCCCACCTTCGACGTGCGGAGCGGGCGGACCACCGTGGTCGAGCAGGTCAACGAGCTGGACGTGTCGACCGTGGTACATCTGCACGGCGGCCACACACCCGCGCCGAGCGACGGCTGGCCGCTCGACCTGATCATGCCCGCGAACGGTCAGCACGGCGGACACCACATGTCCGGCGGCGACATGGCGATGGGCAAGCGCACCTACACGTACCCGAACACGCAGCGCGCCGCGACGCTCTGGTACCACGACCACACGATGGACTACACCGCACCGCAGGTGTACCGCGGCCTGTTCGGCCTGCACATCATCCGCGACGACGAGGAGGAGAATCTTCCACTGCCGCAGGGCGATCGGGAGATCCCGCTGGTGATCGCGGACCGCGCGTTCGACGCGGACGGGTCGTTCCTGTACCCGGCCGCGAAGGACGGCCCCGGCGTCGAGTCGGCGTACATGGAGGGTGTCGTCGCCGACGTCACGCTGGTGAACGGCGCGCCGTGGCCGGTGCACGAGGTGGACGCGGTCCGGTACCGCTTCCGCATTCTGAACGCGAGCAACGCGCGCCGGTACGAGCTCGCTCTCGACAAGGGCCCGGCGACGTTCATGCAGATCGGCAGCGACGGCGGACTGCTCGACAGGCCGGTCGAGCACAAGACGCTGGTGATCGCGCCCGCCGAGCGGTTCGACGTGATCGTGGACTTCTCGCAGTACCAGCCGGGCGACGAGGTCACGGTCGTCAACAAGCTCGACGGCAACGCGAACGTGCTGCGCTTCAAGATCGCGCGCAAGGCGCCGGACGACACGAGGGTCCCGGCGACGCTCTCGTCGTACGCCACGGCCCCGCGGCCGAAGGGCGTCGTACGGCGCGAGTGGCGGTTCCGGCGCGGAAGCGCGGGTGATCACCGCGGCTGGACGATCAACGGGAAGGGATTCGATCCGGCGGTGATGCAGGCGCAGGTGAAGCTGGACCAGGACGAGATCTGGTCGTTCGTCACCGATGTCCATCATCCGGTGCACGTCCACCTCGCCCCGTTCCAGGTCCTCAGCCGCGGCGGCGGCAAGATCTCGGCGTACGACCGCGGCTGGAAGGACACCGTCGACATCCGCCCGGCCGAGGTCGTCGAGGTGCTCGTCAGGTTCACGGCCCACAAGGGCAAGTACCTGATCCACTGCCACAACCTCGAACATGAGGACATGGCCATGATGGCGGCCTTCGAGACGATCTAGGCACGCCGGATCAGCGAGTGCCGGCGGCCAAGGCCGTGACAGCTCGGGCACGGAGGGCGGCGCGGTCGACGCCGGCCGCCGTGAAGGCGCGCGCCACGCGGCCGCGCTCGGTGTCGAGGATGCCGACCAGCATCCGCATCGGTCCCAGGCCGCCGCCACCGATCTTGGGCGGTGCGTCCATCGCGCGCTTCAGCAACAGCTTCGTGGACTCGCCGATCTGCGGGTGCCGATCCGGGTCCGGCGTTGCCTCGGGCAACAAACCGATCCGGACGGCGATCCCGGCGATCGCCAGGCTCTGCTCCCACTCGCGGTTCAGCGCGTCGCGGATCGCGCCTTCGGTCAGCCCGGCCTCGGCGAGCAACCGCGCGGCCGCGGTCTCGTCGCGGCGTGCGAGCGCGAGCAGCACATGCTCGGCCTCGATGGTGCGGGAGCCGTCGCGGCGCGCCTCGTCGCGCGCGGACCGCACCAGGATCGAACGAACGTCGGACGGCATCAGCGCCTCCTCAGGGCGACACCGGCGGCGACCAGCCGCCGGGCGTGTTTCTTGTGCACGGCCTGCCGGGTGACCCCCAGCACCTCGGCCACGTCGGACCAACTCCAGCCGGCCCGCATCGCGCGCTCCACCTGGCTGTCCTCCAGCCGGTCGGCCAGCCGGCGCAGCGCCACCACCGCGGCCAGGCCGGCCGCGGGGTCCTCGGGATCCACCAACTCGGTCATCTAAGCAACCTAAGTTGACAACTCCAGGTTGTCAACCAAAGTTGCTCGGATCGACGGGTTGACGACCGCCGCGGCGCGTGGCTATATTCAACACATCGGTTGATCAAGGGAATGGTTGATAAAGATGACGGTTGACGACGATCAGCTCGACCGGGCGTTCGCGGCACTGGCCGACCCGGTCCGGCGGGCGATGATCGCGCGGCTGTCGCGCGGACCGGCCACGGTGAACGAGCTGGCCGACCCGTTCCCGATCACCAAGCAGGCGGTGTCGCGGCACATCCAGGTGCTCGAGGCCGCCGGGCTGATCACCCGGACCCGGGACGGCCAGCGCCGCCCGTGCCACCTGGTGCCGGCCGCCCTCGAAGCACTGACGGGCTGGATCGACGAGTACCGGCTCGAAACCGAACGCCGCTTCCGCCGGATGGAAGCACTACTGGACAAGGAGCAGTAACCATGAACGGCACCACGATCAACACCCCGGCCGGCACCCCCTTCGTCGAGGTCACCCGCGAGTTCGCCGCCACGCCGGCGCAGCTGTTCCGGGTGATGTCCGACCGCGACCTGGTCGCCCAGTGGCTCGGCCCGCGCAACCTCGACGCGACCGTCGAGGAGTACGACGTCCGCACCGGCGGCAAGTACCGCTACGTCCACAAGGACGAGTCCGGTGAGTACGCGTTCCGCGGCGTCTTCCACACCGTCGAGCCGGACAAGCTGGTCATCCAGACGTTCGAGTGGGAGGGCGCGCCGGGCGAGGTGTGCATCGAGAAGATGACCCTGGAGCCCACCGAGAAGGGCGTCCGGCTGCACCAACGGTCGGTGTTCCCGTCGGTCGAGGCCCGCGACCAGTCGATCGAGTACGGCATGGCCAACGGCATCGAGGACTCGATGGACCGCCTGGCCGAGCTGGTCGCGAAGGAGGGCTGACATGAGCCAGGTCGTCGTCGACATCTCGGTGTCGCTGGACGGCTACGTCACCGGGCCCAACGCCGGCGTCGGCAACGGGCTCGGCGACGGCGGCGAGGCCCTGCACGACTGGGTCTTCCACGGCACCGACGCGGACCGCGCCGTCCTCGACGCCGCCTTCGACGCGAGCGGAGCGGTCGTCCAGGGCCGGAACCTCTTCGACGTCATCGACGCCCCGGACGGGTGGAGCGACGAGATGGGGTACGGCGCGAAGCCGACCGGCGAGGTCAACCCGCCGGTCTTCGTCGTCACCCACACGCCGCCGGCCAGTCCCCGGCTGGGCGACCGGTTCCGTTTCGTCGGCAGTCCGGCCGCGGCGGTCGCCCAGGGCAAGGAGGTTGCCGGCGGCAAGGACGTGTACGTGATGGGCGGCGGGCAGATCTGCCACGAGGTGCTCGCTGGAGGGCTGGCCGACGTACTGCGGTTGCACTTGGCGCCCGTCGTGCTCGGTGGTGGGACCCGGCTGTTCCCGGCCGAGAGCGCACCGGCGTACGCGCTGGAGCTGATCGAGGCCGTGTCGACGCCGGCCGCGCAGCACCTCACGTACCGGGTGGTGAGGTAATGGGCAGCGTCATCGCTACGGCGGTCGTCTCGCTGGACGGCTTCGTCGCGGACACCGAGGACGCGGTCGGGCCGCTGTTCGACTGGTACAACAACGGGCCGGTCGAGGTGTACGGCACCGACCCCGGACGGCCCTTCCACGTCAGCCGGGCGAGTGCGGACTACATCAACTCCACCTGGCCGAACGTCCGGTCCTGTGTGATCGGGCGACGGCTGTTCGACATCACCAACGGCTGGGACGGCGTGCCCTCGGTGGGTGACCACGTCTTCGTCGTCACCCACCAGCCGCCGGCCGAATGGCCGTTCCCCGACGCCCCGTTCACGTTCGTCAACGGCATCGAGGAGGCGATCACCCGCGCCAAGGAACACGCCGGCGACCACGACGTAGCGGTCACCGGCGGAAACCTCACCGGCCAGGCGCTGGCCGCGGGCCTCGTCGACGAGATCGCCTACAACGTCGTCCCGGTCGTCTTCGGCACTGGCATCAAGTTCTTCGGCGACTACGTGGGCCCGCAAGTCCTGCTGGACAACCCTCGCGTGGTCCAAGGCGACCGCGTCACCCACCTGCACTACCGCGTCGTCCGGTAGCAGGGTTACCGCCGGAGCTGAGGGTGGTCGGCGATGACGGTGCGGGAGCCGGGTGCGATCTCGGTGAAGCCGGCGTCCTGCACCACCGGGAGGTTGCTGGTGAGCAGCGTTCGCCAGTGCTCCGGAGTCGCCGTCCGAACAGCGAGCTCGAAGTCGACTGCCACCCACTCCTTCCGCGCCTCGGCCGGCAACGCCCACCAGGCGAGCTGAGCAGCATGACCAACCTGCGCCATCGCCTTCCCACTCGACATCTCCAGGGCCGGATTCACCCACAGCACGGGCACGCCGGCCGCGACCGGCGGCAGCTCACCGGAGTCCTCGAAGTCGG
Source organism: Kribbella sp. NPDC004138 (assembly GCF_053603655.1). NCBI lineage: Bacteria > Bacillati > Actinomycetota > Actinomycetes > Propionibacteriales > Kribbellaceae > Kribbella > Kribbella sp. NPDC004138. The sequence goes on along the minus strand of NZ_JBSGFZ010000027.1, from coordinate 46,331 downwards.
TACCACTCACCTGAAGCTTGAACAGGTCAACCGGCACCTCGTCCACCCCGGTCGGCGGAAACACCCGAACCTCGGCCGCCGCGGACTCGGGCTCGGCGCCGCTGCCGTACCCATGGACGGTGATCCCCGGCAGGGCCTCGGCGCGACGCCACTCGATACCGCGGGCTCGCTTGGTGATCTTGCGGATGCGGTTGTCCTGCCAGGCGGCCATCGCCTCCGCCCACTCCCCCTCGCCGTACGACCGCTCGTCGGCCAGCATCGCGAGCACGGCCCGCGCCGCCGTCTCCAGCGCATCAGTCTGCGCCGGCCGGGCGTTCTTCTCGACGCGCACCACGAGCGTCAGCACCTGTTCCACGCCGCGAGTCTGCCAGGGCTGTAGGTTGGCCCCATGCAGCAGTACCTGGATCTGTTGAGGCACGTGCTGGACAACGGGACCGAGAAGGGGGACCGGACCGGGACGGGCACGTTGAGTGTGTTCGGGTACCAGTCGCGGTACGACCTCCGCCAGGGCTTCCCCGCGGTGACGACGAAGAAGCTGCATCTGCGGTCCGTTATCGGAGAGCTGATCTGGTTCCTGAGCGGCTCGACCAACATCAAGTGGCTGCACGAGAACAACATCTCGATCTGGGACGAGTGGGCCGACGAGAACGGTGAGCTCGGTCCGGTGTACGGCTACCAGTGGCGGTCCTGGCCGACGCCGGACGGGCGGCACGTCGACCAGATCACCAAGCTGGTCGAGTCGATCAAGCAGAACCCGGACTCCCGCCGGCACATCGTCAGCGCCTGGAACGTCGCGGATGTGGACGACATGGCGTTGCCGCCGTGTCACACCATGTTCCAGTTCTACGTCGCGGACGGCCGGCTGTCCTGCCAGCTGTACCAGCGGTCGGCCGACATCTTCCTCGGCGTGCCGTTCAACATCGCGTCGTACGCGCTGCTGACCCACATGGTCGCGCAGCAGACCGGTCTCGAGGCCGGCGACTTCGTGCACACGCTCGGCGACGCCCACCTGTACCTGAACCACCTCGACCAGGCCCGCCTGCAGCTCACCCGTGAGCCGCGGCCGCTGCCGACCCTCCAACTGGCGAAGCGGGATTCGATCGACGGCTACGAGATCGCCGACGTCGAGCTGGTCGGCTACGACCCGCATCCTGGGATCAAGGCCCCCATCGCCGTATGACGATCATCCTGATCGCGGCCGTCGGACGGAACGGTGTGATCGGCCGGGACAACGACCTGCCCTGGCGGATCCGCGAAGACCTGCAGCGGTTCAAGCAGCTCACTCTCGGTCACACCCTGGTCATGGGCCGCAAGACCTACGACTCGATCGGCCGCCCGCTCCCGGGCCGCCGTACCGTCGTCGTCACCCGGCAACCCGACTGGTCCGCCGACGGCGTCGACGTCGTCCACTCCCTCGACGACGCCCTGAAGTACGACGGCACGCTGTACGTCGCCGGCGGCGGCGAGATCTACCGCCAGGCCCTCCCGCACGCCGACGCCCTGGAACTCACCGAGGTCGACCAGTCACCCGACGGCGACGTCACGTTCCCGGAGATCGCTCAGGCCGACTGGACCGAGACCGCCCGCGAGACGCACGACGGCTTCTCCTTCGTTGGTTACCGCCGCAGCTAACAACGAGTAGGCAACGGGCCGCCCGCGGGGACCCGGAACCGACTAGATTGGGCGCGCGTCACGGAGGAGAAAGCGCGCGGCGAGGGGACGCCTCGCGGAGGCCACCGGAGGGGAACGACGATGACCGAAGCAGACAACGCAGCAGGTGGAGGCGCCACGGGCGCGCAGCCGGCAGCGCAGGCGGCGATGCCGCTGCAGCCGCCGACCGCGACCGCGCCGGGGTTGATACTGACCGCCCCGGCGCCGTCACAGCCTGTTGCGGCCACTGCGGCGCCGAGCATGGCGCCGGCTGTCGACCCGGCCGCGTTGCCGGGGCTGGACGGCAAGGTGGACACGTTCCTGACCGCGTTGATGGCGGCCGAGCCGCGGTCGCCGGAGTTCGCGGCGAAGGCCAGCGACGTGCGCAGCATGGGTGACGTCGACATCCGCGCTGCGGCCGAGAGCTCGAACCGGCTGCTGCAGTCGCCGGTCCGGGCGCTGCAGGAGGGTGGGCTGTCGGAGGGGTCGACGGTCGGCAAGACCCTGCTCGAGCTGCGCCGTACGGTCGAGGAGCTGGACCCGAAGGAAGCCACCGGGGTGAAGAAGTTCCTCGGGATGATCCCGTTCGGGGACAAGATCGAGGACTACTTCCGCAAGTACCAGACCGCGCAGAGTCACCTCGAGGGCATCCTGCACAGCCTGCGCAACGGCCAGGACGAGCTCGGCAAGGACAACGCCGCGCTGAACCTGGAGAAGCAGCAGCTCTGGGACGCGATGACCCGGCTGAACCAGTACGTGTACGTCGCCGAGCGCCTCGACGCGCGGCTGTCCGCGGCGATCGCGGAGCTGGAGGCGACCAACCCGGACAAGGCGAAGGCGTTCCGCGAGGACGTGCTGTTCTACGTCCGGCAGAAACACCAGGACCTGCTCACCCAGCTCGCCGTGTCGATCCAGAACTACCTCGCGATCGACATCGTGATCAAGAACAACATCGAGCTGATCAAGGGCGTCGACCGGGCGTCCACGACCACCGTGTCGGCGCTGCGTACGGCGGTCATCGTCGCGCAGGCGCTCGGCAACCAGAAGCTCGTGCTCGACCAGATCACCGCGCTGAACACCACCACCAGCGGCATGATCGAGCGCACCTCGCAGATGCTGAAGGACAACTCGGTGGCGATCCAGCAGCAGGCCGCGTCGGCGACCATCGGGCTGCCGCAGCTGCAGGCCGCGTTCGCGAACATCTACGCGACCATGGACGCGATCGACACGTTCAAGGTGGAGGCCCTGGACAACATGGCCGCGACGATCGGAACGCTGGAGACCGAGGTGACCAAGTCCCGTTCGTACCTGGACCGGGTCGCCCAGCAGAACCAGCAGGTCGTGCACGGCAGCCTCGACCTCAACCTCGGTCGCTGAGTCACTGGAAAGCAACAGGAAGTAAGGGGGTACGGCGTTGGCTCTGGGTGACTTCTTCGCGCGGCTGACCGGTCGCAAGGAGGAGCCCGAGCCTGCGCCGGTTCCCGGGCCGCCGACGAACGACGACCTGCTGGCGGCGCTGGTCCGGGTCGAGCAGCTGGTCGCGGGCGGCGCCGTACCGGCTGTGGTGGCGTCCCGCGTCGCACGGGTGGTGCGCGTCGTCCGGGAGACGATCCCGCGGCTCGGCAACCTCGGCGGCAGCGTGCAGGCGTACTCCGTGATGGCGACCGCGACGGACTACCTGCCGGAGGCGATCGGCGGGTACCTGCGGCTGCCGCGGCAGTGGGCCGACACCCGCCCGGTGGACCGCGGCAAGACGTCGCTGATGATCCTGATCGACCAGTTGGACCTCTTGGCCGCGACGATGGACAAGGTCTTCGACGCAGTGAACCGCGCCGACGCGGCGGCGCTGATCGCCCACGGCAGGTTCCTGCAGGAGAAATTCGGCACCGGCTCCACCGGCGGCGGACTGGCCCTCGGACCGACCGCGTCGACCCCGCCACCCGATCCCGGGGCGGGACCGTTGGCACCACCACCTGGACGAGGAGGGTCATGAGCGGCGCGGGGGGACTTCAGGAGGCGCTGTCCGCGCTCCTCACCGTGGCGGGCCGGGCCGGCGTCGCCGAAGACACCGCGCGCAGCGAGGCGCTGTCGCTCGCAGCGGCCCTGGCCGAGTCGGCGCCGGGCGCTTCGGCGGATTGGGGCAAGGCGGTCCCGGGCGGAACAACACAGGACTTCTTCGACGCCGCCGTTCGCGGCCGTCGCTGGCGGGGCGCGCCCACCGCCGTACTCACCGAGCTGATCGCCAACGGTTCGTCCGAGAAATCGGCGTACGCCGAGGCGCTCGCGGAGGTGGCTTCCGCTGCCTGCACGTTGGGCGAACCGACGATGCGGGTCGTGGGCAATGCCTCGGTCGCGGCTGCTGCACAACTGCAGGCGGCGGGCGCGCGGCCGCTGCAGGTCGGACATGGACCTGTGCAGGTGCCGCCGACCGCGGACGCACCCGCTGCCGCAGCCGGCACAACCGAGGCGGCTGCGGTGGCTACGACGCCGGCGGAGGAAGTTGCTCCGGTGAAGACGGTCGAGGAGCTGCTGGCGGAGCTCGACGAGCTGACCGGGCTGGCCCGGGTCAAGCAGGAGGTGCACCGGCAGGTCGCCGTACTGCGGGTCGAGAAGCTGCGAACCGAGGCAGGGCTGAAGAGTCCGACGATCACGCGGCACCTGGTCTTCGTGGGGAATCCGGGGACCGGGAAGACGACCGTCGCGCGGCTGGTGAGCGGGATCTACAAGGCGCTCGGCCTGCTGTCGAAGGGGCAGCTGGTCGAGGTCGACCGGTCCGAGCTTGTCGCCGGGTATCTCGGGCAGACCGCGACGAAGACGGCCGACGTGGTCGCCTCGGCCGCGGGCGGCGTGCTGTTCATCGACGAGGCGTACAGCCTGACCGCCGGTGACCTGGGCGCCGACCAGTACGGGCGGGAGGCCGTCGACACGCTCGTGAAGGAGATGGAGGACCGGCGCGACGACCTGGTCGTGATCGTTGCCGGGTACCCCGAACCGATGGAAGTGTTCATCGCCGCGAACCCCGGGCTGGCGAGCCGGTTCCGGACCACCATCGAGTTCGAGAACTACAGCGACGACGAGCTCACCGACATCCTCACCGGGCTCGCCGAGGCCGCCGACTACGAGCTGGTGCCGGAGGCGGTCGACGAGTTCCACGAGATCCTCGCGGTCACCCCACGAGACAGCTCCTTCGGCAACGGGCGCTTCGCCCGCAACATCCTGGAAGCCGCCATCGGCCGCCAGGCCTGGCGCCTCCGGGACGTCAAGGCACCGACCAGGGACCAGCTGCGTCAGATCCACGCGGAGGACCTCACAGACGACCCATCCGACTCACTTACGTCCGAAGAACTGGCGAAACATGTCGCCGGTCCTTCGGACGTAACGGAGCAGGAGCAAGGAGAAGAGGCGTGACCCAGACGCAGAGTGCGCCGCCCCCGAGTGTGGCGGCGGCCCCGCCGCAGGGTGCGGCCGGGCAGGCGCCGAACGCCCGGAGCGCCGGTCCACGCGGCGCGGTCGCGCAGTGGTTCGAAGGTACGCCGGGCCGGATGCGCGCGTTCCTGATCCTCGCCGCCGCGATGAGCGTGGTGTTCGGGCTCGCCGCCGCGCAGGGCTTCAGCCAGTCCGACGGCTCCCTCGAGCGCGCGCAGGCGAACACCGCCCAGCTCGTCCGCATCCAGGCGATCCACACCAACCTGGTCAGCGCGAACGCCGACGCGACCAACGCGTTCCTGGTCGGCGGGCTCGAGCCGCCCGAACAGCGGGCGCACTTCGTCAACTCGATGGCCGCGGCCGCCGGGCTGATCGCCGACGCCGCGAGCGCACAGCCCGCGGACCGCGAAGTCCTCGGCGCGCTGAACAAGACGCTGATCACCTACGAAGGCCTGATCGAACAGGCCCGCGCCAACAACCGCCAGGGCCTCCCGATCGGCTCGCAGTACCTGAAGGACGCGAACTCGGTACTCCAGGACGACTCGCTCCCGCTGGTCAAGGCGCTGGTCGAGGCGAACGAGAAGCGCGTCGACGCCGAGTTCGACGGCATCAGCAAGGGCACCATCTGGATCCTCGTCGGCGGCCTCCTCAGCCTGGTGGTCCTCGTGATCACCCTGCGCTGGCTGGCGCGCCGTACGCACCGCTACCTCAACCTCCCGATCGCGGCCGGCGCCGCCCTCGTCCTGCTGACCACGGTCATCGGCGGCGTCTCCCTCGCGAGCGCCTCCGGTGCCGCGAAGGACACCCGCAACTCCGAGTACGAACGCACGCTCGCGCTCTCCCGAGCCCGCATCGCCGCGTACGACGCCCGCTCCAACGAAAGCCTCACCCTCATCGCCCGCGGCTCCGGCGACGCCTTCGACAAGGCGTACAACACCGCCGCCGCAGAGGTCGACAATCAGTTGGGCAAGTCGTCCGGCACCACCGACGGCCTCCAGCAGGCCTGGGCCGAGTACAAGCAGGTGCACAGCAAGGTCCGCGAGGCCGACTCCAGCGGCAACTGGGACGGCGCAGTCGTGATGGCCGTCGGCGGCGAGAAGGCCGGCACCAACGACTCGGCGCAGACGTTCGCCGCCTTCGACGCTTCCTCGTCGCAACAACTGACCGCGAGCAGCGACGCCGTCGCCGGCGACCTGACCGACGCCCGCGACGGCCTGCCTCCCATCGGGTGGCTCGGGATACCGATCGGTATCGTCGCCGCACTGCTGGTCGCGTGGGGCATGTCGCAGCGCCTGGAGGAGTACCGATGAAGAAACTGATCCCGATCGCCGCCACCACCGCCCTACTCCTCACCGCCTGCAGCACCGGAAACTACGCCGCCACCCAGCTTCCCGCGGAGCCTGAAGCACCGGCGTCGTCCTCCGCGCCGGCGGCGACTCCGCCGTGCACAAAGACCGAGAAGGCCACCGAACTGCAGTCCTACGCACCGGAGGGCCCGCTGCCGGCGCCGATGCAGATGCCGGCCAACTCGACGATGGCGAAGATTCAGGAGCGTGGCCGGCTGGTCGCCGGGGTCTCCGCGGACAGCCTGCACCTCGGCGCCCGGAACCCGATCACCGGCAAGATCGAAGGTTTCGACATCGACATGGTGCAGGCCGTCGCCGACGCGATCTTCGGCAAGCGGGGACCCGGCCAACAGCCCAACCTCGAACTGCGCGTGATCTCCAGCCCGCAACGCATCCCGTTGCTGGAGAACAAGAGCGTCGACATCGTCGCCCGTAACATGACGATCAACTGCGAGCGCTGGAAGCGGATCGCGTTCTCGGCGGAGTACTACCGGTCCGGGCAGAAGACCCTCGTCCAACTGGACTCCACAGCCACCAAGCTTGCCGACCTGTCCAACAAGACGATCTGCGCTCCGGCCGGCTCGACCAGCCTGGACAACCTCAAGAAGGCGAACCCGCAGATCAAGCCCGTCACCGCCGACACCGATACCGGCTGCCTGGTCTTGTTCCAGCAGGGCAAGGCCGACGGGATCAGCGGTGACGACACGGTCCTGGCCGGTGACGCGGCACAGGACCCGTACGCGAAGGTGCTGAACGAGCGGATCAGTGATGAACCGTATGGTCTCGGCATCAACAAGGAGAACATCGACTTCGTCCGGTTCGTCAACGGCGTCCTCGAGCAGATGAAGAAGCCGACCGCCGCTGGACCGTCCGAGTGGATGACCTCTTACAGCAAGTGGCTCGGCACAGACCTGGGTGCGCTGAAGGCTCCGCCGACTCCTGAGTACGGTCGCTGATGACCGTTCGTACGCCGATTGTGTCGGCGCCTGTGCCGCCGGGGAAGATGGGGAGCGGGGTTCCGGCGGCGGAGTTGCTTGGCTTCTTGGGGGCGCTCGGGGAGTGGCGGGATCGGCGGAAGGCTGAGCTGGACGAGCTGGATCAGGCTGCCTTGCACTCGGCCGAGGCCGATGCGCTGAGTGCGGATGTCGTGCTCAGCATGACGGTCTGGAAGGCGGTCTCGGATCGGTACGAGTTGATTCTGGTGACCTGGGACTCGGGGCGGGTCGGGGCCAAGGAGACCGAGCAGATCTCGGCGCTGATCTGGGGCGGGCTGGACGCCGGCGGTGCGGGCGGGTCGCTCGCGGTTTCGTTGCCTGAGGCCTGCAAGCTGTCGGACGCGCTGGCGGCGACGCTGCGTGCCAAGCTCGCGCTCGAGCCGGGCGACGCCGACCTGGCGGCCCGGCTGCGGCAGTTGCGCGCGCAGGTCGAGCGGATCAGCGACCTGGTCAAACTGGAGCCGGCGAACACCCGCAACGACGCGCTCGCGAAGCACCACGACCTGGACCGGCGGCTCACGGATCTTGCCGACCGCAACAAGCGCGGCGCGGACATCGGCGGGCTGATCGGCCCGTTCGAGATGGACGCCGCGAAGGTCGAACGCGACCTGATCGTCGGCGCCGCCACCCGCAAGGAGCGCGCCGCCGACGTCGCGCGGGCCCGCACGCTCCGCGGTGAGCTCGAGGCACAAGGTACGGCGGTCCGCGCGCTCGCGGACAAGGCGGTCGCGACGGTCAGTCCCGCCCCGCGCCTCGCCGTACCCGATGTGACCGCGCTCGGACCGGTGCCGAACACCCCGGCCGAGCTGGAGAAGTACCTGACCCGGCTGGACGCCGTCCGGCGGGCGCTCGGCCAGGCACAGGCGGCGTACGGCGGCGCGCTGCAACGCCGCGACGAGCTGGCCCAACTGCTGGACGCGTATCAGGTGAAGGCGGCAAGTGTTGCTCCGGGCAACGAAGATCTCGGCGAGCTGTACCGGCGCGGCCGAGCGGCGATCGAGAACGAGCCGGTCGACCTGCCTCGCCTCGCTGCACTGGTAGCGGCCTACCAGGCCTACCTGGAAGGAACGAAATGACGACCTGCACCCAGCCCGGCTGCACCGGCACCATCGTGGACGGGTACTGCGACGTCTGCGGCTCCCCCGCCGCGCCGAGCAAGGCAGCGAGCGCACCCGCCGCTGCCCCCGCGACCGGCAAGTGCACCGAGCCCGGCTGCACGGGCACCTACGTCGACGGCTACTGCGACGTGTGCGGCTCGCCCGCGCCGGACGGCGGTACGGCGGCCGACCCGGATCCGATCAGCACGGTGTCGACCGTCTCGCGCGCTTCCAACCGCCTGGCCTCGACGCCGCTCGGTTCGGCGCGGGCGGCGCAGGCCGGTTCCAAGCTGACCCGCAAGCTCGGTACGTCGTCCACGCGGCTGCGCGGGGCGCGGCTCGGCGCCGGACTGACGCACGTCCCGTCGATCCCCGCGATCGACGCGAGCAAGGCGATCCTGGCCAACCCGATGGTCCCGGAGGACCGCCGGAACTGCCCGAACTGCGGCAACCCGGTCGGCCGCTCCCGCAACGGGCAGCCGGGCCGCACCGAGGGCTTCTGCCCGAAGTGCCGCAACCGGTTCTCGTTCTCGCCGAAGCTGCAGCCGGGCGAGCTGGTCAACGACCAGTACGAGGTGGCCGGCTGTCTGGCGCACGGCGGTTTCGGCTGGATCTACCTCGCCCGGGACAAGAACGTCTCGGACCGCTGGGTCGTGCTCAAGGGCCTGCTGAACTCCGAGGACCCGGACGCGGTGGCGGCGGCGATCGCCGAGCAGACGTTCCTGGCCCGGGTCGAGCACCCGCTGATCGTCGAGATCTACAACTTCGTCACCCACGACGGCGCCGGCTACATCGTGATGGAGTACGTCGGCGGCACCTCGCTGAAGACCCTGCTCAAGCAGCGGATGGCCGCGAACAACGGCCAGTACGACGCGCTGCCGATCGACCAGGCGATCGCGTACCTGCTGGAGATCCTGCCGGCGTTCTCGTACCTGCACGACCTCGGCCTGGTGTACTGCGACTTCAAGCCGGACAACATCATCCAGGTCGGTGACGCGGTCAAGCTGATCGACCTCGGCGGTGTCCGGCGGATCGACGACCTGGACTCGGCGATCTACGGCACGGTCGGCTTCCAGGCGCCCGAGGTGGCCGAGGTCGGCCCGTCGATCGCCTCCGACATCTACACGCTCGGCCGGACGCTGTGCGTGCTGGCGATGGAGTTCCGCGGCTACCAGAGCCGGTACGTCGACTCGTTGCCGCCGGTCAGCGACGTACCGCTGTTCCAGAAGTACGACTCGGTGTACCGCCTGCTGGCCAAGGCGTGCGCGAAGGACCCGGCGGACCGCTTCCAGTCCGCGGACGAGTTCCGCGTGCAGCTGCTCGGCGTACTGCGTGAGGTGGTGGCCGACAAGCAGGGCGTCAAGGCCGCGCAGCACTCGGCCTCGTCGCTGCTGTTCGGTACGCCGGGCGACAAGTCGCTCGGGCTGGGCGACGCGGCCCTGCCCTGGCAGCAGTTGCCGTCGCTGGCGCCGGACGACAGCGACAAGATGGCCGGCTGGCTGAAGACGGTCAGTGTGCCGGACTCGGCCAAGCGGCTGGAGCTGCTCATCGACGCGCCGGAGCAGTCGCCGCAGACGCTGCTGGAGATCGCAGAGGCGGCGCTGGAGGTCGGGCCGGACCGCTACGACATGGTCGACACCGCGGTGGCCGACCTGCTCAACGCCGACCCGTGGGAGTGGCGAGCGGTCTGGATGGCCGGGCTGGTCGCACTTGCCCGTGGTGACTCCGCCAGCGCTCAGTCCGCGTTCAACGCCGTCTACGGCCAGGTGCCGGGTGAGCTGGCGCCGAAGCTGGCCCTGGCAATCGCCTGTGAGCACAGCGGCGAGTTCGACGTTGCCGAGGGCCTCTACCTGACCTGTGCACGCACCGACGCCAACTACATCGCCCCGTCCGCGTTCGGTCTGACCGACATCCGGACCTCGCGCGGTGACGTGGACGGCGCGCTCGCGGCGCTCGACCTGGTGCCCCGCACCAGCGGCGCGTACGTGCGGGCTCGTCGCCAGCGAGCCGGACTACTGGCAGGATCGGGGCGTGGCCTTCCCGCGCTCGCCCAGGCGATGGACAGCATCGCGACGCTGACCATCGACCCGGTCGACCGGGCCAACCTGGCCGCAGACGTGTTCCGGACGGCGCTGACCGAGGTCCAGCAGTCCGGTCCACAGGAAGCGCTCCGGATCGACGGCCGCGCGGCGACCGAGTCCTCCCTGCGGGACGGCCTCGAGGCGACGTACCGGTTTCTGGCCGACCAGGCCCCGACCCGGACGGAACGGATCGTCCTGGTCGACTGGGCGAACGAGGTTCGAGGATGGACGTTGCGATGACGAGTTCGACCGACACGGTCTGCCCCAACTGCGGCGGGCCGGTGGCCGAGGCCGACCTGTTCTGCGAAGCCTGCGGCACCGAGCTGAAGCCGGGGGCCGCTGCTCCGACCTCCCCGGCGCTGGACACCGACACCGAGCCGACGGTGGAGATCACCGCAGCCGTCGTGGAGGCGGTGGGTCCTTGCAGGTCGTGCGGCGGCACCATCGGCGCGGACGGCTACTGCGAGACGTGCGGCACCAAGGCCGCCAAGCCGCGGGACCACTTCGAGGAGCAGCCCGCTCCGTGGGTGGCCGGGGTGTGCGACCGCGGCATCCGGCACAGCCGCAACGAGGACGCGATGGCCATCGCGGCGGACGCGGAGCCGGGTAGCCGGGCGCTGCTGGTGGTCTGCGACGGCGTCAGCTCGTCGCTCGACTCCGATGTCGCCTCGCTCGCGGCCGCTCGGGCGGCGCGTGACGTGCTGGAGGCCGGCCACGCGCAGGGCCTCGGCATCGAGACCTCCCGGGCCGGGGCGGTCGCGGCCCGGCTGAAGGCGGCGGCCGACGCGGCGAGTGACGCCGTACTCGACAACACCAGTCCGGACAGCCCGAACCCGGCGTCCTGCACGTTCGTGGCCGCCGTCCTCGAGAACGGGCTGCTCGTGGCGGGCAACGTCGGCGACAGCCGGGCGTACTGGTTCCCGGACACGGCCGAGCCGATCGCGCTGACCGTTGACGACTCGTGGGCGGCCGAGCTGATCGCCACCGGGGTGTCACGCGCGGAGGCCGAGTCCGGCCCGCACGCGCACGCGATCACCCGCTGGCTCGGCAAGGACGCGCCGGACCACACGCCGCGGACCACGACGCTGCACGTGACCGGGCCGGGCTGGCTGCTGGTGTGCTCGGACGGCCTGTGGAACTACTGTTCCGAGGCGGCACCGCTGGCCGACCTCGTACGTCAGACAGCTGCGGACCACGGAGGCGAGCCGAAGGCCACCGCGTCCGCCCTGGTTGACTGGGCCAACGCCCAGGGCGGCCAGGACAACATCACCGTCGCGCTCGCGCGTCTCTGACCGGCGCGGACCTAAGGAGAGGACCGAGATGGCCGACTTCACCGCCACCGTTTACCAGAACGAGTTCCTGCCCGACGGCGGGACCGACGTGCACGCCATCGTCACGGTGAACTGCACCGGTGCCGGCGCCGCGGGACAGTCCGGCAGCGGCGACGCGGGTGAGATCATCATCGTCGACACCTCCGGCTCGATGGGCCGCGACGGTGTCCAGGCCGCCGCGTACGCCGCGCAGACCGCGCTCGACCAGATCCTCGACGGCGTCTGGTTCGCGGTGATCTCCGGCAACGACCGCGCGCAGCTGGCGTTCCCGCCCTCCGCGGAGCCGGTGATGGTCAAGATGGACCCGTACACCCGGCAGGCCGCCAAGGACGCCGTGTCCCGGTTCTACGCCGACGGCGGGACCGCGATGGGCACCTGGCTGCGGCTGGCCTCGCGGGTGTTCGCCACCGTGCCGTCGCTGTCGCAGAAGCACGCGCTCCTGCTGACCGACGGCGAGAACCAGCACGAGACCCCGGAGGCGCTGACCCAGGCGATCACCTCCGTCACCGGCCAGTTCCAGTGCGACGCCCGCGGCGTCGGCGTGGCCTGGCAGGTCGACGAGGTACGGCGGATCGCGCAGGCGCTGCTCGGCACCGTCGACATCATCCCGGCGCCGGACCAGCTGGCCGCCGAGTTCGCCAAGATCATCCAGAACGCGATGAGCCGCGGTGTCGCGCAGGCGGATCTGCGCGTCTGGGCGCCGCAGGGCGCCGAGGTGCTGTTCGTCCGGCAGGTCGCGCCGACGGTCGAGGACCTGACGTCGCGCCGTACGGCGGTCAACCCGCTGACCGGGTCGTACCCGACCGGCTCGTGGGGCGACGAGTCCCGCGACTACCACGTGGCGATCCGGCTGGCCGCGAAGGCGGTCGGGCAGGAGCAGCTCGCCGCGCGCGTGCAGCTGGTGCTCGGCGACGACACGGTCGCACAGGGTCTGGTGAAGGCGCTGTGGTCCGCGGACGAGGCGCTCACCACCCGGATCAGCCCGGAGGTCGCGCACTACACCGGACAGACCGAGCTGGCGCAGGCGATCCAGGAAGGTCTGGCCGCCAAGGCCGCGGGCGACACCGCGACCGCGACCACCAAGCTCGGCCGGGCCGTGCAACTCGCCGCGGCGACCGGCAACGAGGAAGCGACCACGCGGTTGCGCAAGGTCGTGGACATCGACGACCAGGAAACGGGTACGGTGCGGCTCAAGCGCACGGTCGAGAAGGCCGACGAGATGGCGCTGGACACAGCCTCCACCAAGACCACCCGGGTGCGGAAATGACCGTGAACTGTCCGAGCGGACACCCTTCCACGTCGACCGACTACTGCGATGTCTGCGGCCTGCCGATCGGCGCCGCCGCGACTCCGGCAGCGGCCGGCACCCCGGCTCCGGCCGTCGCGGCGCCCGGCCCGGCTGCTACCCCGGCTCCGGCACCGGCAGGCCAGACCTGCCCGAACTGCTCCGAGCCGGCGGCAGCCGACGCGCTGTTCTGTGAGAGCTGCGGTTACGACTTCACCACCGGGACGATGCCGCGGCCGGCGTCCTCGCTCGACCTGGGCCCCGACCCGGCGAGTCCGCCGCCCCCGCCGGCGCCCGCCGCGGTGGCCGAGTGGGTCGTCGAGCGCTGGGTCGACCCCGACTGGTACGCCGTACAGCAGAGCGACGACCCGTGTCCGTCACCTGGTCTGCCGGCCGTGATCGCGCTGACCGAGAAGAGCCTGCTGATCGGCCGGCCGTCCAAGAGCCGCGGCATCTCGCCGGAGATCGACTGTGGCGACGACACCGGCGTCAGCCGCCGGCAGGCGCAGCTGACCACGGACGGCCAGCGCTGGTGGGTCGAGGACCTGCAGTCCTCCAACGGCACGTATGTCGCGTCCGCGGCCGGGCCGCTCCCGGAGACCCCGATCATCCCGGGCCAGCGCCAGGAGCTGAACCCGGACGACCGCATCTACGTCGGCGCCTGGACCCGCCTCGTGGTCCGCAAGGCGACGCCGGAGGAGCAGGCCGGCCAGGCCTAGCTGGTGTGGCCGGGCTGGGCCTGCTGGGTCCAGCCCGGCGCCGGGTTGAAGCACAGCCACTCGATCACGGGCGAGCCGATCACGATCGGGATCAGCCACGCCCACCACTGGTGCGGCAGCGAGACCACCGCGATCGCCGTCCAGAGTGCGACCCAGCCGCCGCCGTACCCGCGCAGCACGCCGCGGTACCAGAGTCCGCCGGGCGCCTCGGCCGCGCGCTGGCCGACGTACACGAACAGGTACGACGCGATCGTGATCGGCCAGAAGTACCAGAGCCGCGCCCAGTCGTACGGCACCATCACCAGCGCGGTCAGGCAGACCAGCGCGATCGCCCAGTGGTACACCTCGCCGCCCCAGTTCAGCCCGCGGCGGCGCAGTGTGAGCACGATCGCCAACGGGCCGAACAGGACGGCAACAACCCCCGCCAGGACATGCAGGATCAACGCGATGTCACGCATCGGCTCCCCCGGAGCTCTCTGACATGTCAGGGAGCATAGGGATCCGGGCGTGGCGCGTCAGTACCTCGGGCTAGTTCTCCGGGAACGACAGCACGCGGCGGACCGCGAAGTTCCGGTATCCCTGGCGATCGAAGCTCTTCGCCATCGGGATGTTGCCGAAGTCCGTGTCGGCCCGGATCTGCTCGGCGCCGGTCTCCGCGAGCAGGTGCGTGATCTCGGCCAGCAGGTCGTCGCTCAGCCCCTTGCCGCGATGCTCGGGGACGACGCCGAGGTACCCGACGACCGGCCCGCCCGCGTTCGCCGTCGGCAGCGCGAAGCCGACCAGGTCACCGTCGCCGTCGAACGCCAGCCGCCACAGGTCCCGGTCACCCGGCATCGACTTGTACATCGCGACCTCTTCCCGGGCCGCGCCCTCGGCGCCCAGCCGCGCGATCTCCCGCGCGGTCGCGGCGTCCAGGCTGCCCTGGCTGACGCGCACGAACACGTCGGCGAACGCCTCGTCGTCGGCCGGCCCGAACGTGAGCCGGGTGGAGCGCTCCGGCAGGCCGTACGCCGGCTTCCACTCGTACCGCAGCCGGTCGGTGACGGTGTTCATGCCGACCGCCGCAGCCGCGCGGGCCCGCGGCTCGAGCGCCGCGACGACGTCCGGCCGGTCCTGCCAGTCGCCGTCCAGGAAGAAGTGGTACTCGGGCGGCTCGGCATCGGCCGGGCGGGACGCGACGGCGTTCTTCAGCAGCTCGGTCCACACCGGGACCGGGTCGCCGTCGCCGGCGTAGTAGAGGCCGTCGATGCTGTACGGGTGAGTCTCGCCCGGGAGGCCCCACCAGATCGCCAGGGCCTGGATCGTGCCGTTCTCCTCGACGACCCAGTTCCAGTCGTGCTTGTAGTAGCCCGCGGCAACGTATTCGCGGTACCGGTCGAGGGTGACGGTGTTGACGGACTGCTGCTCGATCAGAGCAAGGATGGTGTCGAGGTCGGCCTCGACGGTGGTGCGGATGGTCACAGATCCTCCAGCAGGAGGCGCGCTGCTCCGCTCAGTGCGAGCTGTGCGAGTGGATCGGGCGCGCCGGGAAACAAGTCAGTGTGTTCATCGGTCGCTCCTTCCACTCCGGGATCTCTCTCGCCGCGCCAGACTCTAGAGGTACGACGGGGTCATAGTCCACCTGTTATTCACAGCTGGGATGTACCGACGCCGCTGCCCACGGGAAGCCTCCGGGCATGAGAACCCTCATCGCCGCCGTGACCCTGGCAACCACTGCCACCTTCGGCTCTGTAACAACAGTCGCCTCCGGCTCCGCGGCCTACGCCGCCCCAGCCCCCACCACTGCCGCCGTGTCCGTCGTCAGCTCGCCGGCCGCGATCGACACCTGTGCTTTGAGTTCGTTGCCGCCCGAGGCCTCGGACACCCTCGACCTGATCCATTCCGGTGGACCGTTCCCGTACGACCAGGACGGCACCGTCTTCTCGAACCGGGAGGGCATCCTGCCGTCGGAGTCGAGCGGCTACTACCACGAGTACACCGTGATCACGCCGGGCTCCCCCGACCGGGGCGCCCGCCGGCTGGTCGGTGGCGGGGCGAAGACCACGCCCGAGCACGTCTACTACACCGCCGACCACTACTCCTCGTTCTGCGAGGTCGACGAGAACAGTTGAGCTGTCTGCGAGTAATGTCGTCGGCACGTTGAGTGATCAGGAGGGTCCTTCACCGATGCCGACTCTGCGTTTCACGACCGCGCTGTTGCTGACCGCCGCGCTGCTCGCCTTCGGTCCGCCCGAGTCCGGGCGGGCCGAAGCGACCGGTGATCCGTTGAAGCTGACCATCGGGTTCTACGTCGACCCGGCCTCCTCCGCGGCGGCCTACGTCAGACGGCACCCGGAGGACACCGAGCTCGCGTCGAAGATCGCCGCGCAGGCGTCGGCGCGATGGGTCGGCGCGTGGAGCGGCGACGTGAAGGCGGGCGTCACGGCGTACACGACGGCCGCGGACCAGGCCCGGAAACTGCCGGTGCTGGTGACGGACAACCTGCCGGGGCGCCAGTGCGGGATCGGCGGCGGGGCCGCGTCGGACGCGGCGTACCGGACGTGGATCGCGGCCGTGTCGGCCGGAGTCGGAGCACGGCCCGCGGTGGTGGTGCTCGAACCGGACGCGCTGGCGCGACTCGACTGCTACCCGCCGGCGGAGTGGGATGGGCGGATCGCCCTGCTGAAGTACGCCGTCGGGGTCTTCGCGGCGAAGAACCCGAACACCTGGACGTACCTCGACGCCGGGAACGTGACGTCCGGCGAGGCGAAGGAGATGGCCCGCCGGCTGCGGCTCGCGGATGTCGGCAAGATCCGCGGGTTCGCCCTGAACACCGCGAACTACTTCACCACCGACCAGTCGGTAGCCCGCGGCAACGAGATCCTGCAGGCGCTCGGCGGCGGCACGCACTACGTCGTCGACACCAGCCGCAACGGCAACGGCTCCGACGGCAGCTCCTGCAACCCGCCGACCCGCAAACTCGGCACACCCCCCGCCCGCACCGCCGCCCCCGTGGACCTCCACCTCTGGCTCCGCACCCCCGGCGAATCCGACGGCCCCTGCGGCCTCACCCCGGACCTCCCCACCCGCACCTTCTCCCCCCTCCTGGCCCACCGTCTGATCACCGGCACCTGACCCACCGGCCGCCCGCCCCAGAGCCGTTTGAGTGGTTAACCTCCGAGACGGCCCGTTCACACCTCGCATACGCGCAGCGAAGGTGCCATTTCAGAGGTTGACCATTGAAATGGCCAGCGCGCGGAGCAGTTCGGGCGGGAGCGGCAAGCGGCCCCGAGCGTGAGCTCGGGGCCGCTTGGTTACTGCGTGTGCTGTGCGGACTTCAGGGGATCAGAAGTCCATGCCGCCCATGTCGGGCGCGCCGCCCGGAGCGGCCGCGGCCTTCTCCGGCTTGTCGGCGATGACGGCCTCGGTGGTGAGGAACAGGGCCGCGATCGACGCCGCGTTCTGCAGCGCGGACCGGGTCACCTTGGCCGGGTCGATGATGCCGGTGGCGATCAGGTCGACGTACTCACCGGTCGCGGCGTTCAGACCGTGACCCGGCTCGAGGTTGCGGACCTTCTCCACCACGACGCCGCCCTCGAGGCCGGCGTTCACGGCGATCTGCTTCAGCGGCGCCTCGACGGCCTTGCGCACGATCTCCGCACCGGTCGCCTCGTCACCCTCGAGCTCCAGCTTCTCGAACGCGACCACGGACGCCTGCAGCAGCGCCACGCCGCCACCGGCGACGATGCCCTCCTCGACGGCCGCCTTCGCGTTGCGAACGGCGTCCTCGATGCGGTGCTTGCGCTCCTTCAGCTCGACCTCGGTGGCCGCGCCGACCTTGATCACCGCAACGCCGCCGGCCAGCTTGGCCAGCCGCTCCTGCAGCTTCTCGCGGTCGTAGTCGGAGTCCGACTTCTCGATCTCGGCGCGGATCTGGTTGACCCGGCCGGTGATCTGGTCGGCGTCGCCCGAGCCCTCGACGATGGTCGTCTCGTCCTTGGTGACGACGATCTTGCGGGCCTGGCCGAGCAGCTCCAGGTCGACGGTGTCGAGCTTGAGGCCGACCTCCTCGGAGATCACCTCGCCGCCGGTGAGGACGGCGATGTCGACGAGCATGGCCTTGCGGCGGTCACCGAAGCCCGGCGCCTTGACGGCGACGGCCTTGAAGGTGCCCTTGATCTTGTTGACGACCAGGGTGGCCAGGGCCTCGCCCTCGACGTCCTCGGCGATGATCGCCAGCGGCTTGCCGGTCTGCATGACCTTCTCCAGCACCGGGACCAGGTCCTTGATGCTGCCGATCTTGCTGTTCACGACCAGGATGTACGGGTCGTCGAGGACGGCCTCCATCCGGTCGGTGTCGGTCACGAAGTACGGCGAGATGTAGCCCTTGTCGAAGCGCATACCCTCGGTGAGCTCGAGCTCGAGGCCGAAGGTGTTGCTCTCCTCGACGGTGATGACGCCTTCCTTGCCGACCTTGTCCATCGCCTCGGCGATGATCTGGCCGACCTGGGTGTCCGCGGCGGAGATCGACGCGGTCGAGGCGATCTGCTCCCGGGTCTCGACGTCCTTGGCCAGCGACAGCAGCTGCTCGCTGACGGCCTCGGTCGCCTTCTCGATGCCCTTCTTCAGGCCCATCGGGTTGGCGCCGGCGGCGACGTTGCGCAGCCCCTCGCGGACGAGAGCCTGGGCCAGCACGGTGGCGGTCGTCGTACCGTCACCCGCGACGTCGTCGGTCTTCTTGGCAACTTCCTTGACGAGCTCGGCCCCGATCTTCTCGTACGGGTCCTCGAGCTCGATCTCCTTGGCGATGGAGACGCCGTCGTTGGTGATCGTGGGTGCACCCCACTTCTTCTCCAGCACGACGTTGCGGCCCTTCGGGCCGAGCGTCACCTTGACCGCGTCGGCGAGGGTGTTCATTCCCCGCTCGAGGCCGCGGCGCGCCTCTTCATCGAACGAAATCAGCTTGGGCATTCTCCGCGAGTCCTCCCGCGTCGAGTCTTTGTGGTCCAGCCGGCTCGATGCCCGCGACGGACGGCACCGGCACCGCGACGCTCATGTCCCGCCGCAACTCCGGCACCTCATCGAGGCCGTCTTCTTGCACACTCCGCCGGGCGCGAGCTCTTATCACTCTCACCCATGGAGTGCTAACCAAGTATTAGCACTCGCCCCAAGCGAGTGCAAGCCAGCCCCGGCTACGGTGAGCCCATGGTGAACGTACGCCCGGCCGGCCCGGACTCCTGGCCCGACGTCGCGACGGTGATGGGCGAGCGCGGCGACCCTTCCCGCTGCTTCTGCCAGTACTTCCGCCTCCGCGGCAAAGCGTGGTCCGGCAGCAGCCCCGCGGACAACCGGGACGGCCTCCAGGCGCAGGTCCGTGACGGTGAGTTACCGCCCGGTGTCGTTGCGTACGACGGGGATGCTCCGGTCGGCTGGTGCGCCGTCGGGCCGCGTACGTCGTACCCGCGGGTGGTCGCCTCGCCCAACTGGCGCACGGACCACCTGGACGCCTGGGTGATCACCTGCTTCGTCGTACCGGTCGGCCACCGCCGCAAGGGGGTCGCGGGTGAACTGGTCCGCGGCGCCCTCGACCTGGCCCGCTCGTACGGCGCCCCCAGTGTCGAAGCGTGTGCCGTCGACACCACGACTGCCGGCCGCATCCCGTCCGCCGACCTGTACCGCGGCCCGCTGTCCGTCTACCTCGACGCCGGCTTCACCGAGGTCAGCCGCACCAGCCCGCAGTGGGTCCTGGTCAGGCGTCCAGCTGGGTGACCAGGTACTTCGGGGCGGTGAGGCGGTAGGCCTCCGTGATGAGCTCGGCCAGCTCTTCCTCGTCGGCGAGGTCCAGCTGGATCAGGATCCAGGCGAACCGGCCGCCCTCCCAGGAAGCCTCGTAGACCTCCGGGTTCTCGGCGACGAGCGCCTCCTGCTCCTCGCGGAGCGCCTTCAGGTGCATCCGGGTCTGGTCCTCGGACAGGTACGCGAAGCTCTTGTTGCGCACCTTGAAGACCGGCTGCCCGGCCCACCCCTCCTGCTCCTCGGCACCCGGCAGCCCCGCCATCACCTTCACCACCGCCTGCGCGTCCATACCCCCTGACGCTAGACGCCGGCACCGACAGTTCTGCTCATCTTGCGATCGTCACCGTCACCGTAGTTCCGACCGGCAGCAGCGTCCCGACCGCCGGCGAGACGCCGAGGATCGTGCCGGACGGGTAGCCAGGCGCCGTCACCCACTTGTACAGGGCCTTGAGTTCCGCGGCCAGCAACAGCGGCCCGTAGTTCTTCGCGATGGGGTTGAAAGGCGGCCCACCGAGTGACGAGTAGCTCGGGACACCGGACCGGTCCCGCAGGATCTGGATCCGGTCCAGGATCCGGTCGACCTCCGCGGCGCTCGTGGAGGACTCGGCGTAGAACCAGACCTTGAGCGACGGGATACCCACCGCGCCGGTGCACACCCTGGTGCCTTGCCAGCCGTCGCGGCAGCTCGTGCGCTGACGCTGGGCCTGTACGCCGTCGATGACGATCGCCTCGTCGGCGTGGTAGTCGAGGGACGGCGGCGCGCCGGTCAGCTGCACGCTCTCCACACCCTTCGGACGGTGGCTCTGGCAGAACTGTGCCGCGGTGGGGTCGTCGATCTGGACGGTGTCCTGTTGCGGGGTGCCGCACCTGCTCTTGTTGGTCGGCCAGGCGGCCGGTACGGCGATGGCGGCATGACCGAACGCAACCAGCCGCATCGCAGGCGGCACCGGAGCTGCCGTCGTCGGTGCTGGGGTTGGCGAGGTCACAGGCGCGTTCGGTGTGGCTGAGGTCAGCAAGTTCGAGCCGGCGATCACGGCGCCGACAGCTACCGCGGTGAGCGCTGTGAGTCCCACCGTGCGGCGGCGTCGACGACGGGTTGCTCCGGCGTACAGGGCATCCAGTGGGGGTTCGCCTACCGGTGTCTGCGCGGCGGTCCGTTCCAGGAGGTCGGTCAGGTCGGTCATCGGGGTTCTCGCAGTTCTGCCAGGTGTGGGTCCTGCGCCAGGGCCTTCACCGCGCGGGACAGTCGGCTCTTGACGGTGCCGGCGGCGACGCCCAGCGCGGACGCCATCTGTTGCTCGCTCAGGTGCGCGTAGTACCGCAGTACGACGGCTGTGCGCTGGTCGCCGGGAAGGCGGTCGAGTGCGCGCATCACGGCGTCCGTGTCGTCGACACCGGCCGTCTGATCGCTCCCCGGCGACTCCGGGAGGGACGCCGAGGGCAGCTCCCCGTGCCAGCGGCGCCGGCGGGAGGAGCGGAAGCAGTTGACCAGTACGCGGTGCACGTACGCGTCCCGGTCCTCCGCGACCCGCACCCGGTTCCACTTGAGCAGACAGCGCTCCAGCGCGGACTGGACCAGGTCCTCGGCCTCAGGCGGCGTACAGCCGAGCAGAACCGCGGACCGCACCAGAGTGGGCCAGCGGGCAGTGACGTACTCGGTGAACTCGTCCATGTCCCTCCTCACCCTTAGAGACAGGCTCGGGTGTCACGAGGGTTCCACGAAAGTCGTCGGGGTCGGATCAGGGACCGGTCGGTACCGATCCGGATGTGGAGCGGGGCGCCGAAACGGGACAGTGGAGCCATGACGAACTCCAACGCACCGTTCCAGAACCTCTCCGGCAAGGTCCTCCGTCGTTCCGCGAACCAGCGGATGCTCTCCGGCGTGTCCGGCGGCATCGCCGAGTACCTGAACGTCGACGTGACCCTGGTCCGCCTCGGCTGGGTCGGCCTCACCCTGATCACCGGCGGCGCCGCGATGATCGGCTACGCGGTCGCCTGGATCGTGATGCCCGAGTCCGACGGCAAGGCGGTCTGGCAGAACGTCCAGCACTCGGTCAACCAGAACCAGGACACCACCGAGCAGGACATCGCCTCCCGCATCTACGACGACACCAACAACAAGCCCCCGGCGGCGTGATCCGCACTGCGCCTCAGCACGGCGCAGCACCCCCGGCCCGAGCGGCGGGGTGACGACAACTCGCCACCCCGCCGCCGCGCTGCCACACTTCGGTGGTGCAGCGCGCCGAAGAGATCGCCGTCTGCCCCGACTGCGGGCACCGGATCCGGGTCGACCGCCGGTACGTCACCTGGTGTGACAAGTGCAACTGGAACGTCGACCCGAGTCCTCGCGAGGACCACACTCCGCCGTGGCGTCTCCGGCTGGAGCACCGCCTCGCCGAATCGCTCTACCGCGAACTGGAGACCGGGAGCATCCACCGCCCCGGCTGGGACGCGGCCCGGATCGGCGCGCACGTACTGTCCGCACTGATCTTGCTACTGCCGCTGATCGCGCTGCTGGCCGGCATCGCTCTGCTCGTCTTCTACCGGCCGCTCTGGCTCAGCGGGATGCTGGCGCTGGTTGCCTTCGCGGCCGCGTTCCTCTTGCGTCCACGCGCCGGGCGACTGCCTGAGGACGTGCAACCGGTGCCACGCGATCAGGCCCCCACCTTGTACGCCGTACTCGACGAACTGGCCGACGCCATCGGCACCAGGAGGGTCGCGACTGCCGTCGTCAGCACGGAGGCGAACGTCTGGTACCACCAGATCGGCTGGCGCTTCCACCCGGTGGTCGGCATCGGGCTTCCGCTGTGGACGGATCTACGACCCCAGGAGCGGATCGCGGTCCTGGCGCATGAGCTCGGCCACGGCAGGCACGGCGACGGCAGGAGCAGTTGGCTGGTCAACGCTGCATGGTCTGTCCTGCAGGAACTCGAGGAGACATTCTCCGAGCACTACAGCGACCGCGTCAGGCGAGAGCTCGGCTACGACGAACCGACCGGTGCCAAATTGTTCACCCGGATGGTCAACGCGACGGTTGGTCCACTTGTGCGCGGGGTCGAGTGGCTGCTGGAGCGGCTGGCACTGCGAAGCGGCCAGCGAGCGGAATACCTCGCTGACCGCAAAGCCGGCGAGATCGCCGGTTCGGACGCTGCCGCACACGCACTGGAACGGCTGCTCCTCGCCGACGTCTCGTACCGTGCCATGGAGCGAGCCCTCCGCTTCCCGGCCGGGATCGATCCGTTGGAGGCGGTCCGGCGCGAGGTGACCGAGGTCCCGGCGCGGGAGATCGAGCGGCAGCTGCGAGTCAGCCGCCTCCGCGAAGTCCGGACCGACGCGACGCACCCGCCGACGTACCTCCGCACCAGGCTCATCCGCAGCCGCCCGGCCACCACCGCACGCCTCGTCCTGGGAATCGATCGCAGTCGCGCCATCGACCGTGAACTCCTGCCGGCGGGCGCGAAGGCACTGGCCGAACTGCGGGCCGGCCTCTAGACGTTCAGGGCCGGTTTGCGGAGGGCGGCGGCGGTTTGGTCGGGGTGGTCGGTGAAGACGCCCTGCAGGCCGAGAGCCGCGAAGCGGGTCAGTTCGGTGGGAAAGTCGGTGGCGGTGGGGAGGAAGCGGCGTTCGGCGCGGAAGGTCCAGACCTGGACAGCCAGGCCGGCGCGGTGCGCGTGGTCGACCAGGCGGGTGGGTTCGCCGAGGCAGCCGTCGGCTGTGCGCGGCAGGACGAGGTCCTTGTACGGCGCGAGCACCTGGGCGTACGTCGCGATCTCCCGGAGTCCGCGCGGCTCGATCAGATCGGCGTACGTGCGGCCGTCGCCGATCCGCAGGAAGTCGTTCGGTGCGCTCTCGGAGTCGATCAGCTGCACCAGCGGGACGCGTGTCATCACCGACAGCCGGCGCAGGCTCGTCGGTTCGAAGGACTGGATCATGACCTCGTCGGGGCGCAGCCCGAGCGCCAGGATCCGCTCGGTGAGCAGCTCCTCCAGCGGGAGGCCGAGCCGCCGGAAGTACGCCGGGTGCTTGATCTCCGGGATCACCCCGATCGGCCGGCCGAGCCGTGCCGACTCCCGGCGCGCCAGCGCGACCACGTCGTCGAAGGTGGGGATCTCCTCGAGCCCGTCGTAGGCCGTGTTGTTCGCCCGGAGCGCGGGCATCCGCTCCCGGGCCCGTAGCGTCCGCAGCTCGGCGTACGTGAAGTCCTCGACGAACCAGCCGGTGACCGCGGTCCCGTCGACGATCTTGGTGATCTTCCGGTCCGCGAACACCGGGTGCTCCGCGACGTCCGTCGTACCGGAGATCTCGTTCTCGTGCCGGCAGACCAGGACGCCGTCGAGCGTGGCGACCAGATCCGGCTCCAGGTAGTCGGCTCCCTGGACCGCCGCCAGCCGATAGGCCCCCGTCGTGTGTTCCGGGCGGTAGCCACTGGCTCCCCGATGCGCGATCACCAACATGGATCCAGGACAGGGGCCCGACATGGCCCGACGGGAACCCGTTGCCCAACGCAAGGTGAAGGTCTACCGACCGTCACCACGCAGCCCACCGGCCGGCCGTCGGCGGGGTCCACAGGTGCGAGTAATTCGCATGCGGAGTGTCCGTGGCGACACCTAGCCTGAGTGGGCCATGAGACAACTTCCACTCGCCGATCCCGGCGTCCCGAACCATCGCTCGCCGGCCCGCTACCTGTGGTGGGTGGCGGGCGGTCAGGCGCGCACGCTCGCCGGCGGGATGGCGTTCGGCATCCTGTGGATGGCGGCGCAGGCGTTCATCCCGGCGATCCTCGGGCGGGCGATCGACGAGGGCATCGCGGCGCAGGACGGCGAGCGGCTGCTGCGCTGGACCGCGCTGCTGTTCGCGGTCGGCGTGGTGCAGGCGACGGCGGGCATCATGCGGCACCGGTTCGCGGTCACCAACTGGCTGACCGCGGCGTACCGGACGGTCCAGGTGGTGACGCGGAAGTCGGCGGACCTCGGCGCCACGCTGCCCAAGCAACTGGCCACCGGCGAGGTGGTCAGCATCGGCGCGGGCGACCTGTCCTACATCGGCAACCTGATGGAGATCTCGGCCCGGTTCGCGGGCGCGATCGTCGCGTTCGTCGTGGTCGCGGCGATCCTGCTGTCGTCGTCGACCGTGCTCGGCCTGGTGGTGCTGATCGGCGTGCCGATCATGCTGTTCTGCCTCGGCCCGATGCTGCGGCCGCTGCACAAGCGGCAGTCCGCGCAGCGCGAGGCGGTCGGCGAGCTGAACTCGCTCGGCTCCGACATCGTGGCGGGCCTGCGGGTGCTGCGCGGCATCGGCGGTGAAGAGTCCTTCTCCCGGCGGTACCGCAGCGAGTCGCAGCAGGTCCGCCAGGCAGGCGTGCGCGTGGCCGGCATCCAGTCCGTGCTGGACGCGGCGCAGGTGCTGCTGCCGGGCGTCTTCGTCGTTCTGGTGGTCGGCCTGGGTGCGCACTTCGCGCTGCGCGGAGAGCTCAGCGCGGGCTCACTGGTCGCGTTCTACGGCTATGCGACGTTCCTCGTGCTGCCGTTGCGGACGGCGACCGAGTTCGCCAACCAGCTGATGCGCGGGCTGGTCGCCGCGGGCCGGGTGATCCGCGTGCTGAAGCTCGAGACCGAGATCACCGAGCCGGAGACGTCGGTGCGGCTGCCGGAGCACGGCGACCTGGTCGATCCGGTCTCGGGCATCCGCGCCCGCGACGGTCTGCTGACCGCGGTCGTCAGCGCGGAGCCCGACAGCTACGGCGAGCTCGCCGACCGCCTAGGTCGGTATGGCGACGCCAGCGAGGTCAGGTACGGCGGGGTGACGCTGGCGAGCGCCACGCGTGCCGACATCCGTGAGCGGATCCTGGTCAGCGACACAGGCTCCCTACTGTTCACCGGACAGCTGCGCACGGAGCTGGACCCGTCCGGCCGGTGCACCGACGACGAGCTGATGGCCGCGATGCGTACGGCGTCTGCAGAGGACGTGCTGGTCGCGCTGCCGGACGGCTTCGACTCCGAGGTGGAGGAGAAGGGCCGCTCGTTCTCGGGCGGACAGCGTCAGCGGCTGGTGCTGGTGCGCGCCCTGCTCGCCGACCCGTCCGTGCTGGTCCTGGTCGAGCCGACCTCGGCCGTGGACGCGCACACCGAGGCACGGATCGCGGACCGGCTGCACGAGCACCGGTCCGGTCGCAGCACCGTGGTGCTGACCGCGAGCCCGCTGCTGCTGGACCGCGTCGACGAGGTGATCTTCGTCGCCGCCGGCCGAGTGGTTGCTACCGGCAAGCACCGTGAGCTGCTCGAGACCACCCCGCAGTACCGCCGGACCGTTACCCGTGAGACCGAGGCCGAAGCAGAGGAGGCCCTGCGATGAGACAGATCCTGCCCGTGGCCGGGTCGGCCGAGATCCGGCGGCATGCCCGGCGGCTGGCCCGCCGGCATCCGCGCGGCCTGCTGATCGCGCTCGGGTTGCACGGGTTGGCAGCGGTCACGGGTCTGGCCGCGCCGCGGCTGATCGGCGACCTGGTGGAGGACGTTCAGAACGGCACCACCGCCGCGAAGGTCAATCTGGTGATCGGCGTGATCGCCGGTTTCATCGTCGCGCAGTCGCTGCTCACCCGCTGGGCGCGGTACCGGTCGTTCGCGCTGGGCGAGCAGGTGCTGGCCGAGCTGCGGGAGGAGTTCGTCGACAACGCGCTGGCGCTCCCGATCGGCACCGTCGAGCGGGCCGGCACCGGCGACCTGTTGTCGCGGACCTCGCGGGACGTCGACACGCTGTCGCGCACCGTGCGCTTCGCCGTACCGGAGACGATCATCGCGTTCGTGACCGTGGTGTTCACCGTGGTCGCGACGGCGCTGGTCGGCGTCTGGGTGCTGGTGCCGCTGGTCGCGATGGTCCCGCTGCTCTGGCTGAGCACGAAGTGGTACCTGCGGCGCGCCAAGGACGGCTACCTCCGGGAGAACGCGGCGTACGCGCAGATGACCAGCTCGCTCGCCGAGACGGTCGAAGGCGCGCGCACCGTCGAGGCCCTCCGGCGGTACGACGACCGTGTGCGGCGTGGCGACGCGGACATCCGCGGCAGCTATCTGGCGGAGCGCTACACGCTGTTCCTGCGCACCGTGTACTTCCCGGCCGCCGAGCTCGGGTACCTCGTGCCGGTCGTCGGCACGCTGCTGTTCGGCGGCTGGATGCACCTCAACGGCCACGCGTCACTCGGTGCCGTGACGGCCGCCGTGCTGTACGTGAACCAGCTGATCGACCCGGTCGACCGGCTGCTGTCCTGGCTGGACGAGCTCCAGTCCGGCGGCGCGGCGTTCGCCCGGCTGCTCGGCATCAGCGACGTGCCGGACGACCGGACGCCGTCGGGGCAGGCACCGGCCGGTGAGCTGGTCGAGGCCCGCGACGTGCGGTTCTCGTACGTCGACGGTCGCGACGTGCTGCACGGCGTCGACCTGACGATCCAGCCGGGTGAGCGGATCGCCATGGTCGGACCCTCCGGCGCGGGCAAGTCGACGCTGGGCCGGCTGGTCGCGGGCATCCATCCGCCCCGGACCGGTTCGGTGACGGTCGGCGGCGTGGGGATGACCGAGCTGCCGCTGGACGCGCTGCGCAAGCAGGTCGCGCTGGTCACGCAGGAGCATCACGTCTTCGTCGGCACGCTGCGGGACAACCTGTCGATGGCGCGTCCCTCGGCGACCGACGCGGAGCTGCTCGACGCGCTCGGTGCAGTGGACGCGCGGGAGTGGGCCGAGGCGCTGCCGGACGGTCTCGACACCCGGGTCGGATCGGGTCAGCTGGCGTTGACCCCGGCGCAGGCGCAGCAGTTGGCGCTGGCGCGGCTGGTGCTGGCGGACCCGCACACCCTGGTCCTCGACGAGGCGACCTCGCTCATCGACCCGCGGGCCGCGCGGCACATGGAGCGCTCGCTGGCCGCCGTACTGGAAGGCCGGACGGTCATCGCGATCGCCCACCGCCTCTACACCGCGCACGACGCCGACCGCGTCGCCGTGGTGGAGGACGGCCGCATCTCGGAGCTGGGCAGCCACGACGAGCTGGTCGCCCGCCAGGGCTCGTACGCCGCCCTCTGGAACTCCTGGCACGGCTGAGACCTGAACGGGTGGGCTGGGACCTGAAATAGCAGGTCCCAGCCCACAATTGCTGGTCTCAGGTTCTAGCGTTTGCGCAGTATCAACACTGCTGAATCGACATGCGGCGGTGGGGTGAAAGCCTTGCGGGGAAGGCGAAGCCCGATCGACGGGTCGTAGTGGCGGAACCAGCGGTTCGCCCCGGGCGCGTCACCGCGAACCCACCGATTCGCCACCTGCCGCTGCAGCACCAGATCGGCCGACACCAGGCGGGAGCCCGGCGACAGCAAGCGCTTCAGCAACACCGTGGAGATGTTGTACGGCGGACTCGACACCACCCGGAACGGCCGCGACGGCAACCGCAGGTCACCGGCATCGGCCCGGACGACCGTCACCGGCGCGTCGGCGAACCGCCGGCGCAACCGATCGGCCCGGCCGGGATGGAGTTCGACGGCGACCACCCGGGCGCCGGCCCGGACCAGCGGCGCGGTCAGCGCACCGAGGCCGGCCCCGACGTCGAGGACGAGCTCGCCGGGAACGATCCCGGCCGCGTCCACGACCCGTTGGGCCCAACGACTATCGAGCGGATGCCATCCCCAGGCACCCCGCGCCTGCCCGGAGGCGGGCACGACGGACCATCACGAAGTACGTAATCATGCGACCGACCCTAGACCGCCGCAACGCCATGACTCAAAGCATTTTCGGCGTCGCGCCCAGTGCCGTGACGGTGTCCGTCGTCCGCCGCTGCGCCAGCTCGAGACGGCTGCGCCGGGCGGTGTCCTTCGCGAGCTCCCGGCGTACGTCGAGGACCCGGACCGGCAGGTCGTCCGTCATCAGCAGCGGCGCATACTCGGCCTCGGTCGTCCAGCGGTCGCCGCTGCGGGTGAACGTGAAGCGGGCCAGCAGACCTTCGGCCTTGGTGCTGCCGGGTTCGCGATGCGCGGCGACCAGATTGCCGAGCCCGTACGCGACCCACTTGCCGTCGATCTCCTCCATCGGCTGCACGACGTGCGCGTGGTGGCCGATCACCAGATCGATGTTGCTGTCGGCAAGCAGCTGCGGGGCGATCTCGCGCTGCTGGTCATTGAGCTTGCTGGAGTACTCCGTACCCCAGTGGCAGCTGACCAGCACGAGGTCGGCGCCGCGGTCCCGGGCTTCTTGCGCCTTCAGCTTGATCGTCTTCGCGCTGATCGTGCCGGCCCGCCAGGTCTGGCCGTTCGGGTACGGCAGGCCGTTGAAACCGAAGGTGAAACTCAGTGAAGCGACCTTCACGCCGTGGACGTCGACGATCGTGATCTGCTCGGCCTCTGCCCGCGAGCGTGCCGTGCCGGCGTGCTTGAGGCCGACCCTGTCCAACGTGTCGAGCGTCCGGTCGACACCGTCCGCGCCCCCGTCGAAGCTGTGGTTGCTCGCGGTCGTGCACAGGTCGTACCCGGTCTGCTTGAGCGCCGTGGCGATCTGCGGCGGGCCCTGGAAGAGCGGGTACCCGTGGTACGGACCGCCCGCGCGGGCGAGCGGTGTCTCCAGGTGCGCGATGGCGAGATCCGCCTTCTGCACCAGGGGTTTCACGCTGCTCATCAACGGCGCGAAGTCCCAGCGGCCGTCCTTGCCGTCACGTTTCGCGGTGGTCCACAGCCGCTCGTGCAGCAGGACGTCGCCGGTCGCGACCACGGTCAGCCGCTCCGGCTGCTTGCCCGGCTTCGGCTTCTCTGCCGGCGTGGGTCCACCGGTGGGCGTGCTCGCGAAGGTGTCCGCGATACAGCCGCTCGTCGCCACCGCCGCGGCGCCGGCGAGTACTCCCCCGAGCACCGCGCGTCGTCGTACCGCCATCCCCCGCCCCCCGAACTCTGCTGTTGTTGTCTACGACGCTGTGCGGGGCGGATTGGTTGAGAGCGCGTTGTGGTAGGACTGCCGGTATAACTATCCCGGAGGAACCATGGTCGAGTTGAAGACACCGGCGCAGATCGAGCAGATGCGCGTCGCCGGGCGGGTCGTCGGCACCGCGCTCGCGACGGTGAAGAAGGAGGCCGCGGTCGGGGTGTCCTTGCGCGAGCTCGACGAGGTGGCGCGCGACGTACTGCGGGCCGCCGGCGCGGTGTCGCTGTTCGACGGGTACCAGCCCGGTTTCGCGGCGTCGCCGTTCAGCGGCGTGATCTGTACGTCGGTGAACGACGCCGTCCTGCACGGGCTGCCGTCCGACCTGCGGCTCGCCGACGGCGACCTGCTGAACGTGGACTGCGGCGCCTCGGTCGACGGGTGGTGCGCGGACTCGGCGATCAGCTTCTGCGTCGGCACCCCGCGCCCCGAGGACCTGGAGCTGATCGCGACGACCGAGGAGGCGCTGGCGGCCGGAATCGCCGCCGCCGTCGCGGGCCACCGGATCGGCGACATCGGCGCCGCGATCGGGTGGGTCGGGAAGGACGCCGGCGTCGGCACGAACCTTGACTTCGGCGGCCACGGCGTCGGCCGGCGCATGCACGAGGACCCGCACATCCCCAACGGCGGGCGTCCCGGCCGCGGCCTCAAACTCCACGCCGGCCACGTCTTCGCGATCGAGCCCTGGTTCTGGGCGGGCCCCGGGTCCGCCTACACCATCGACGACGACGGCTGGACCCTCCGCTCCAGCGACGGCACCCGGGGCGCGCACGCCGAGCACACCGTGGCCATCACCCCCGAAGGCCCTCAGATCCTCACCCTCCCGTAGCCGGCTCCGCGGTCAGAACAGGCGTTGCTGCGAGGGCGCGCCGGCGGCTCGGGTGGCGTGCATGCCTCGGATCGGTTCGGAACGGTGCGACGACGGGCCGGCGAAGCCGTGTTTGGCGAGCAGGGGGCGGACCTTCTCCTCGAAGGCTTTGCGGTAGCTCGGTGAGGCGTAGGAGCCGTGGCCGTACAGGGATTCGTAGCGGCTGACCAGGTTGGGGTGGTCGTGCGCCAGCCATTGCATGAACCAGTCCTTGACGCCGGGGCGTAGGTGCAGGACGAGCGGGGTGACGCCGGTGGCGCCGGCGGCGGACAGCTCCTCCAGGAGATGGTCCAGTTGGTCGGTCGAGTCGGTCAGCCAGGGAAGGACGGGCGCGACCATGACGCCGCACGGGAGGCCGGCGGCGCGCAGGGCGCGGATGAGGTCGAGGCGGCCGCGGACCGACGGCACGCCGGGCTCCAGACGCCGGCGCAGCTCCTCGTCGCCGAGCGCGAGCGAGATGCCGATACCGACGGAGACGTCGGCCGAGGCCGCCGACAGGAGACCGAGATCGCGGCGGAGCAGCGTGCCCTTCGTGAGGATCGAGAACGGCGTGCCGGAGGACGCGAGCGCGTCGATGATGCCGGGCATCAGGCGGTAGCGGCCCTCGGCGCGCTGGTACGGGTCCGTGTTGGTGCCCAGGGCAACCCGCTCGTGCCGCCAGGCCGGGCGGGCGAGCTCGCGGCGCAGGATGTCGGCCACGTTCGTCTTCACGACGATCTGCTGGTCGAAGTCGCGGCCGGTGTCGAGCTCGAGGTACGTGTGCGTCGGCCGGGCGAAGCAGTACCGGCAGGCGTGGGTGCACCCGCGGTACGGATTGACGGTCCAGTTGAACGGCAGCGCCGATCCGGGCACTGAGTTCAGCGCCGAGCGGGCGAGCACCTCATGGAACGTGACTCCCTGGAACTCGGGCGTCGTCACCGACCGGACCAGCCCGGCGATCGACCCGAGCCCGGGCAACGTCCCCGGAGCCTCGGCGTCGATCTGCTGTCCCGCCCACCTCATGCCTCATAGTCGAACACATGTTCGCATGGACGTCAAACAGCGGCCCGCGCGGCCTCCTCGACGTTTGCGCGGTAGGCCTCCCACCACGCGGCGTCCTGCTCGGGGAGGTTCGAGTTGTCCGAGCGCAGGCCGGCGGCGCCGTCCACCTGTTCGCGGATGATGTCGGCGTGGCCCGCGTGCCGGCAGGTTTCGGCGAGGACGTGGACGAGCATCCCGTGCAGCGTGACCGAGGACTTGCGCCACCACGGGACCTGCCCGACCGCCGACAGGTCGAGCGCTTCGATCGTCGCGTCGGCGTGCGCACACGCGCGCCGGTAGCGGTCGACGATCCCGGCGCGCGTCTCGTCGGCCGTGGCCCACATCTCGACGTTCGGCTCGGCGTCGTCGTCCCACCAGGTCAGCTCTTCGGGGAACGGCCGGTCGAAGCTCTTGCCGAAGTACCAGGCCTCGACGATCGTCAGGTGCTTGACCAGGCCGAGGAGGTTCGTGCCGGTCGGCGTCAGCGGCCGGCGGATGTCGTACTCGCCCAGACCGTCGAGCTTCCAGACGATCGCCTCGCGGGCGTTACGGAGGTAGTCATGCAGAGTTTCCTTCACGCCCGCGATCATGCCGGAAGGCGCCGACGTTCGAGAACGCCCACTCGCGGTACGTCGTCCCCGGCCGCCCGGTCAGCTCGGCCACGGCCGGCTCCGGCTTCATCGGGTGCTCGGCCATCATCCGGAATCCGTCCAGCAGCCACTGCGCCGTCTCGAGCCCGATCACCGGCGCCAGGCCGTCCAGGTACTCCTGCGGCGTGAGCTCCTCGAACCGCACCTCCCGCCCGATCGCCTCCGCGATGGCGGCGACCTGCTCCGGCGGCGTGAGCCCCTCAGGCCCGCTCATCGTGATCTTCTGCCCGTCGTACGCCGAGGACAGCAGCACCACCCGCGCCACCGCCGCGATGTCGGCGAGGTCGATCGGCGTCTGCACGGCGCCGGCGTACGGCGCGCGCACGACGGAATCGGCCTTGATCGACGGAGCCCAGTCGAGCGTGTTGTTCATGAACTGCCCGGGCCGCAGGAACGTCCAGTCGAAGCCGGCCGCCTCGATCGCCCGCTCGATCCGGTAGTAGTGCCACGTCGACGGATCGCCCTGCGCCTCGTAGTCCGCGGGCTCCCCCGACAGTACGACGACCCGCCGCACGCCGGCGTCGCGCGCGCAGCGGACGAAGTCGTCGACGTACGCCGGAAGCGGCGCCAGGTACACGGTGTCGATGCCTGCGAGCGCCGCGGGCAGCGTCTCGGGCTTGCCGAGATACCCGCGCGCGACCTCCACCTCCGGCGGCAGCGCGGCCCGGGCCGGCTGGTTGGTCAACGCCCGCACCGGCGCATCGGCCGCGACCAGTTCGTCGACCAGCAGGCGCCCCACACTCGCGGTCGCACCCGTCACCAGGATGGTCATCCGGATCTCCCCTCACTCGAATTCTCGTAGGGTATACGAGAATTGATCGGAGCGCCTATCGTTGGGCCGTGAGCGAGCGGCGGAGTGGCGAGGGGCGGCCGGACAAGACGCTGGCGTTGCTGTGGCGCAACCACCGCCAGCCGGCCGCCGGTGAATTCGCCGACGGAGCGGCGCGCAAGCGGGGCGCCGGCCGGCGGCCGTCGCTCAACGTGGACGACGTCGTGCGCGCAGGCATCCAGCTCGCGGACGACCAGGGCCTGGCGGCTGCGTCGATGGGCGGGCTGGCGAAGGAGCTCG
The DNA here is from genome assembly GCF_053603655.1 of Kribbella sp. NPDC004138. Classification (NCBI taxonomy): domain Bacteria; kingdom Bacillati; phylum Actinomycetota; class Actinomycetes; order Propionibacteriales; family Kribbellaceae; genus Kribbella; species Kribbella sp. NPDC004138. Next base: position 13,081 of record NZ_JBSGFZ010000027.1, on the reverse strand, counting down.
GCGTCGGCACGATGACGCTCTATACGTACGTGCCGTCGAAGGACGAGCTGCTCGACCTGATGGTCGACCAGGTGCTCGGCGAACGCGAGCTCCCGGGCCCGGGTGCGGCGCGACCGGAGGACTGGCGGGAGCAGGTCGAGATCTACTCCGAGCAGACCCGTGCGATGTTCCAGCGGCACCTGTGGCTGTCACAGGTGTCGACGATCCGCCCGCCGGTCGGCCCGGGCATGCTGGCCGGCCGCGAGTACCTGCTGTCCGCGTTACTCGGCCTCGGGCTCGGCGCACTCGAGACCAACACGGCCGCGCTCGCCCTCACGACGTACGTCGACTCCGCGGCGAGTCTCGAGGCGGAGAGCCGGCTCGTCGAGCGCGCGACCGGCCAGACGAACGACGCCTGGTGGTACGAGCGGAACGACCTGTGGGAGACGTACTTCGACGTCGACCGGCATCCCGCGATGACCGCGATCTGGCACGCGGACGGCTACCAGTCGTCCACCCGGCAGGCCGCCGCCGACTCGTACCGGTACGGCCTGGACCGCCTCCTCGACGGCATCCAGTCCATGAAACCCCAATAGATCAAGGGCTCCGGCTCAGCCGCGGACTCCGGTGAGGACGTCCGCGCCGACCGGGTTCAGCATGTGCCGCACGGAGCTGCCGATACGGCGCGTCGTCACCAAGCCGGTGTCGTGCAGGACGCGCGCGTGCTCACTGGCCGAGGCCAGCGAGATGCCGGCACGGGCCGCGAGTTCGCTGGTCGAGCAGGCACCACTCGAGATGCTCCGCAGGACGCGCGCCCTGGTCTTCCCGAGCAGATCGGCGACGGCGCCGTCACGGTCCACCCGGCGCGTCACCACCGGAAAGGCCTCGTGCCGGACCGGGTACACCAGTACCGGCGGCAGCGCGGGATCGAGCAGCATCATCGGGTACTTCCAGCAGAAGAACGACGGCACCAGCCGCAGTCCGCGGCCGTTCAGGTGCAGGTCGCGGTCGATGTGCGGCAGGTCGACCGACAGCACCGGCGCGTCCCAGTGCAGCGTCGGGTGCAGCTGCGGGATCAGCGACTCGAGCCCGCCGTTCGCGACCGTGTCGTTGTGCTTGGCAACGGCCGGCTCGATCGCGGTCGTGATCATCGGCATCTGCGGCGCGATCTTGGTCCGGTGGAACGACTTCAGGCCCTGCACGAGCCCGTGCATCACGGCGGTCTCGCCGGCCGCGAGCCGCCGGGTCCAGGCGGGCAGCCGGACGGTGTCCGACAACCGGCCCAGCTCGGACCGCAGCTGACCGGGCGGGGTGGCGGCGACAGCCGCCAGTCCCGCCTCGAGTCCCTCGCCCGCGGCACGCGGTGTCAGGAAGTCCGGCGAATACCCCACTGGTGGGGTCACCGCGAGCAACTCCTGCTCCAGGGCGCTCAGCCGGGCTCTCGCCCGCTCGCGCCAGCTGCCGAACGTCTCCGGCTCGTCATCGGTCTGCAGGACGTGGAGACCCAGCAGGACCTCCCACAACGGATCGGGCTGCTGCGCGATCGTCGTCCTCGCCAGATCCGCACACTCGAAATGAACGCGGAACACCACGGTCTCCTCCCCCGAGGAATATCACCCGCCGTGGTCAACGGGCGACACTACGACACTAACAGTCGTGCGGGTCACCCGCTGTGACTGCGGTCGCGCTCACTCCCACTCGATGGTGCCCGGGGGCTTGCTGGTGACGTCGAGGGTGACGCGGTTGACCTCGTCGACCTCGTTGGTGATCCGGGTCGAGATCCGCTCGATCACGTCGTACGGCAGGCGGGCCCAGTCGGCGGTCATCGCGTCCTCGCTGGTGACCGGGCGCAGGACGACCGGGTGACCGTACGTCCGGCCGTCGCCCTGGACGCCGACCGACCGGACGTCGGCCAGCAGGACCACCGGGAACTGCCAGATGTCGCGGTCCAGCCCGGCCGCGGTGAGCTCGGTGCGGGCGATCAGGTCCGCGGCGCGGAGGATGTCCAGCCGCTCGCGGGTCACCTCGCCGATGATCCGGATGCTCAGGCCGGGCCCCGGGAACGGATGCCGGTAGACCATCGTCTCCGGCAGGCCGAGCGCCAGGCCGAGCTCGCGGACCTCGTCCTTGAACAGCGTCCGCAGCGGCTCGATCAGGCTGAACTGCAGGTCGTCCGGCAGGCCGCCGACGTTGTGGTGCGACTTGATGTTCGCCGCGCCCGCGCCGCCGCCGGACTCGACCACGTCCGGGTACAGCGTGCCCTGGACGAGGAACTCGATGTGCCGCTCGGCGTCCACCTTGCGCGCGGTCGCCTCGAAGGTCCGGATGAACTCCCGGCCGACGATCTTCCGCTTCTGCTCCGGGTCGGTCACCCCGGCCAGCGCGGTCAGGAACTGCTCCTCGGCGTCGACCGCCTCCAGCCGGATCCCGGTCGCGGCGACGAAGTCCTTCTCGATCTGCTCCGACTCCCCGGCCCGCTGCAGGCCGTGGTCGACGTACACACACGTCAGCTGGTCGCCGATCGCCCGGTGCACCAGGGCCGCCGCGACCGCGGAGTCGACACCGCCGGACAGCGCGCACAGCACCTGCTTGTCGCCGACCTGCTGCCGGATCAGCTCGACCTGCTCCTCGACGACATTGGTCGTCGTCCAGTCGCCCTTGCAGCCGGCGATCTCGTACAGGAAGTGCTCGAGCACGGCCTGCCCCGCCTGCGAGTGCAGGACCTCCGGGTGCCACTGGACACCGGCGAGCCGCCGGTCCAGGTCCTCGAACGCGGCCACCGGCGCGCCCTCGGAGGCGGCGAGCACCGCGAAGCCGGCGGGCGGCGCGTGCACCGCGTCACCGTGCGACATCCACACGTTCAGGTCCTCGGGGATGCCGGCCAGCAGCGTGCCGGCCGCGCTCACCGTGACCGGCGTCCGGCCGAACTCGCGCAGCCCGGTCCGCCGGACGTCGCCGCCGAGCGTCTGCGCCATCGCCTGGAACCCGTAGCAGATCCCGAACGCCGGGACGCCGGCCTCGAACAGCCCGGAATCGACCCGCGGCGCGCCCTCGGCGTACACCGACTGCGGGCCGCCGGACAGGATGATCGCCTTCGGCTGCTTGGCCAGCATCTCCTCGACCGGCATCGAGTGCGGCACGATCTCGGAGTACACCTTCGCCTCGCGCACCCGGCGGGCGATCAGCTGTGCATACTGCGCGCCGAAGTCGACGACCAGGACCAACTCGTGCTGCGGGATTTCGTGGGCCACGCGCAAAGCCTATCGGTGCAGGTCAGCAGGGCTGTAATCCGCCGAACGCCGGGACACCGGCAGCGGGTCGTTGGTGACGTCCAGGCCCGGGAACCGGCGCCGCATCGCGGCCTCATGACGGGCGGCCGCGGCCGGTTCGCCGATGTAGTCCGCGATCTGGTGCGGTCCGAACCAGAGCCGCACCCGGCGGCGCGATGGGAAGCTCACGAGAAGTGACGCTAGGCCCGCGAGTTGTCCTCGGTGTTACCGCGCGTTACAACCCGGAGACGCTTCGGCGCCCGGAACGAGAGCAGGTCGATCAGCGGCGGCTCCTCCACCGGCCGGACGCCGGCCAGCAGCTCGCCGGCGCTCTCCAGTGCGACCCGCGTCTCCATCCGCGCCAGGCCCGCGCCCAGGCAGCGGTGGATCCCGACTCCGAACGCGAGATCCGCCGGGCCGCCGTGGCCGCTCAGCCCGAGCAGCACCGGCGCTCCCGCCGGCAGCTCCACGTCTCCGAGGGTCGTCGGCTCAGCGGTGATCCGCCGCCAGGTCGGGACCGAGGACGCATCCCGCAGTACACGCTCGACCAGCTCCGCCGGCTCGGCAGCGCGATCGGCCTCTCCCAGCACACGGTGGAAAGCGGCGGAGATGAGTTGGGTGGTGGTCTCCTGACCGGCGATCAGCAGGAAGTAGCCGACCGCACAGACCTCCTCGTCGGTCAGCCCCAGCCCGACCAGCGCACCGAACAGATCGTCAGCCGGCGCCCGCCGCGCGGCTGTCGTCCGCGAGCGCAGCCAGGCATAGAACTCGGCCGCGCTGTGAGCCAGCTCCAGCTGCCGGTCCTCGTCGGGCCATCCCCAGAACAGTTCCAGCGAGTCCAGGCTCCACGCCTTCAACGCTGGTACGTCGACATCCGTCAGGCCGAGCAACCGCAGTACGACGAGGGCGGGCGGCTCGGCGGCGATCGCCTGGACCAGATCCACCTCACGCCCGCTCGCGAGCTCCGCAGCTGCCGCCGCGACCCGCACGGCGTTGAGCTCCCGGGTGAACGGCTCGGCCGCCGCCACCCGCGCCGGGCTGAAGAACCGGGCGACGGCGGCGCGGATCGGCCGGTGCGACTCCCCCGCGTTGTTCGCCAGCGTCGGCGGCAGCGCGAACCCCACTCCGGACAGCACCCGCAATGCCTTCACCGCCAGCGGAGTGTGCGCGAGGACGGCGTTGTCCGGGCGGAACGTCCGCGGATCGAGCAGCACGTCGTGCGCCAGCGCCGGATCGTCGACGACCCAGTACCCGAGCTGCTCGTCGTACCGCGCCGGGCAGCCGGTCACTCGAACCATCCCGGCGCGGCGGCGACGAACTCCTCCTGGCTCAGTGATCCCGCCCCGGCGGGGATCCGCCCGAGCACCGGGACCCCGGTCGTCGCCGGCAGGTCCTCCAGGTTGCACTCCTCGGCCAGATCCGGCTGCTCCGGCAACGACCCGATCACCAGCCCGTCGATCGGCAGGCCCCGGGACCGCAACGCCTCGACGGTCAGGCCGGCATGGTTCAGCGTGCCCAGACCCGCCCTCGCCACCACCACGAATCCGAACGGCGACGTCAGGTGCCGGGCGAGATCCGCAAGGTTGTTGCCTTCGGCATCCAAACCGACGAGGATGCCGCCCGCGCCCTCCACCAGCACGGTGTCGTTCGTCCGGGCCAGCTCGTCGATCGCCCGCGCGTGCGCCACCACCGGTGGCAGCCTGACGCCCTCCCGCCGGGCCGCGGTCGTCGGCGCCAACGGATCCCGCAACCGGACGCCCTCGTGCAGCTTGGTCAGCCCACTCAGCCGGTGCACGTCGTCGAGGTCCCCCGGCTCGTCCGGCCCGACGCCGGTCTGCGCGGGCTTGACGACGGCAACCGAACCGGTCGCGCGGACAGCGAGGGCCGCGGTGGTGATGGTCTTCCCGACGCCGGTATCGGTGCCGGTGACAAGCAGGATCCGGGTCACCCGCCCGAGTCTAGGCGCGGCGCCCGGCGGCCCGGCTAGGAGACCCTGGAGCGCCGTGGACGCCTGTCACGCATGGTGGCGGGATCGCTACGTCCTGCGGAGGCACGAGGGCCGTCGATCAAGACCATGGCGAGGCAGGAGTCATCGCCGCATTGGTGGTGCCCGCCTGGTATACCTCAGCCGACGCCGGTCTCAGGACGCTTCGGCGATTGCGGCGGTGATCACCGTGCAGGCTCTGTCCAGGTCGGCGGTGGTCAGGCCGGCGTGGGCGGTGAGGCGGAGGCGGGAGATGCCGTCGGGGACGGATGGGGGGCGGAAGCTGCCGACTCGTACCCCGGCGGCCAGGCAGGCCTCCGCCGCCTGAACGGTTTCGCGGGGGCCCGGCATGGGGACGGAGACGACCGCGCCTCGGGGCTGCGGGACCGCGCAGGCGGTGGCCAGTTGGGCTGCGGCTACGTGGACTGCGTCGGGGCGGTCAGGCTCGGCTTGCAAGATCTGGAGGGCTGCCAGGGCGGCGGCGCAGGCGGCCGGGTTGAGGCCGGTGTCGTAGATGAACGGGCGGGCCCGGTTGACGAGGTGCTCGCGGAGTAGGGACGGCCCGAGAACCACTCCGCCCTGCGAGGCCAGGGACTTGGACAGCGTCATCGTGACGACGACATGCTCGAGACCGGCGAGGCCGGCCGCGTGGACGGATCCGTGACCGTTGCCGGTGACACCCAAACCGTGGGCCTCGTCGACCAGGAGTACGGCGTTGTGGGACTCGGTGATCGCGGCGAGTTCGGACAGCGGCGCCTCGTCGCTGAGGACGCTGAAAACCGACTCGGTCATCACCACCGCGTGCGGTTCGTTGCGCTCGGCAAGTACTTTCTCGACGGCGTCCACGTCGTTGTGCGGGACGATCTCGACGCGGGAGCGGGCCAGGCGGCAGGCGTCGACGAGGGAGGCGTGGACGTGCTCGTCGGAGACCAGGAGCGTGCCCGGGCCGCCGAGCGCGGTGACCACGCCGAGGTTGGCCAGATACCCGGACGAGAACACGAGCGCCGACTCCTGCCCGGCGTACGCCGCCAGCGCGGACTCGAGCTGCTCGTGGAGTTCCGTCGTACCGGTGACGAGGCGGGACGCCGTCGCGCCCGTGCCCCACGTCCGTACGGCGTCCGCGGCGGCCGCCACCACCCGCGGATCGCGAGCCAGGCCGAGGTAGTCGTTGCCTGCGAGGTCGATCAGGTCGGCGTCCGCGGCGCGGGCGTGCAGCCGCCGGGTCAGGCCGCGGGCATCCAGCGCGGCTGCCTTCGGGGCGAGCCAGTCCTCCAGCATCAGCCGGCCTCCTCGACCGCACCCGTGATCGCCGCGCCGATGGCGGCGATGTCGTCGTCGGTGCAGACGTACGGCGGCATCGTGTAGACGAGATCGCGGAACGGGCGCACCCACACGCCCCGCCGCAACGCCGCCTCGGTCATCCGCGGCAGATCCACCGGCCCGCCGAGCTGCACCACGCCGACAGCCCCGAGCACCCGCACGTCCTTCACGGCAGGCAGCTCCCGCGCCGGGGCCAGCCCCGCCGACAAACCGGCCGAGATCCGGTCCACTCGTGCGGCCCAGTCCTGGGACAGCAGCAAGTCGATCGAGGCCAGGGCGACCGCGCAGGCGAGCGGGTTGGCCATGAACGTCGGACCGTGCATCAACGCACCGCCTGGCCCGTTCGACACCGTGTGCGCGACGTCGGTCGTACACAGCATCGCCGCCAGCGTCAGATACCCGCCGGTCAGTGCCTTGCCGACGCACAGGATGTCGGGGTCGACGCCCGCGTGCTCGGACGCGAACATCGTGCCGGTGCGGCCGAACCCGGTGGCGATCTCGTCGAAGATCAGCAGGAAACCGTGGCGGTCGGCGATCTCGCGGAGAACGCGCAGGCAGGCCGGGCTGTACGGGTACATGCCGCCGGCGCCCTGCAGAACCGGCTCGACGACGATGCCCGCGACCTCACCGGAATGCTGCTCGGCCAGCGCTGCCAGCGCGTCGGCCCAGGACCGCAGCTCCGGGTCGTCGTCCGGGCGGTCGAAGCCGGCGGGTGGTTGCGGGCCGAAGACCTGCTCCTTGAGGGCGCCGGTGAACAGCGAGTGCATACCGTTGACCGGGTCGCAGACGCTCATCGGCGCGAACGTGTCGCCGTGGTACCCGCCGCGCACCGTCAGCATCCGGGTCCGGCCGTGGTTGCCGCGCGCAACCTGGTACTGCAGGGCGAGCTTGATCGCCACCTCGACCGAGACCGATCCCGAGTCGCAGAAGAACACGTGCCGCAGCGGCTCCGGCGTGATCTCGATCAGCCGGTCCGCCAGCCGGATCGCCGGTTCGTGGGTCAGCCCACCGAACATGACATGGCTGAACTCGTCGACCTGGCGCTTCAGCGCCGCGTCCAGCACCGGGTTCCGGTAGCCGTGGATCATGCACCACCACGACGCCATCGCGTCGATCGCCTCGACGGTCCCGCCCAGGCCGTCGTCCAGCTGCAACCGCACGCCGGATGCGCCCCGCACCATCCGCACCGGCGACGGCTCGGTCAGCGAGGAGTACGGATGCCAGAGCACCTCCGCGTCCCGCTGTCGCCACGCATTGACCGACTGTGACACCGTCCTCCTCCGTCCTGAGGATTCCCAACGGTAATCGCTTCTCCCGCACGCGCGACCCGCAGGTGGGCCCGATGTGATCAGTACCTCGCTCGCCGCTAGAACGCGGTCCCCGCCTTGGCGATGTGCAAGGTGACAGCCACGGGGTCGAGGCGGGGCTTCGCCAGCGTCATCAAGGCCCTGGCGCCGTCGACGGACTCGTCGCGGATCCATTGGACCGGGGCGGACAGGCCGAAGCGTTCGACGGAGCTGGTGGCGTCGAGGAAGTCGCGGGATTCGGTGACCGACCAGATGCGTTCGCGCTCCCAGGTGATCGCGTCGGCGGCGCGGGGTGGTTGCTGCCAGTCGGGGTCGCGCTCGTTGCCGTAGATCAGCTGGCCGTCGGGTCGCAGTACGCCGACGCGGTCCGCCCAGTCGCCCTCGTCGATCAGCTCGGCCGCGCGCAGTACACCGGCGTACCCGGCGTCGTGGCGGGCCTGCGTGACGAGGCGGCCGAAGCCGAAGTCCTCCAGGGCGCGGATGTGGCGCTGCAGTACGCCGAGGCGGCTGACGGCCTCGTGGACGGCGAGGAGGGCGACCTCGACCTGGTAGCCGGCCGCCTTGAACGCGCGGGCCGATGCCGCGAACGCCTCCGGGTCGGCCAGTTCGGTCTCGACGACGACGTCGTACCGCTGCTCGGCGACCAGTTCCTCGGCGCGAGCCAGCCAGCGGCGGCCGTCGGTCTCGACGTACCGATCGGCGGTGGAGGGCTCGTCGCTGATGGGTTCGGACAGCCGCGGGTGGTACGCCTCGAGGGCGAAGCTGCTCAGCACGACCGGCCGGCCGCGACGCGCCAGCACGGCCTTCACGAGCGCGGTGATCGAGGCCTTGCCGTCACCGGGCTGACCGGCGACGAAGACCACCAGCGGATCGTCCTGCGGGATGCCGGTGAGCCGGTCGGGGACGATCCGCTCGCGGAAGACGCGCTCGCTGTCCGCGTCACTCAGCACGAACTCGCGCGGCCGGAAGCCGCTCGGCGAGAAGCCGTTCGGTACGAACCGGTCCTGCTCAGTCACCTCGGCCATCCTGCCCGCCCGGCTCCTCCTCGGCCTCGTCGTCCTGCTCGTCGGCGCCCTCACCGTCGTCTTCGTCCTCGTCGTCGACGCTGAGCAGGTTGTCGGCGTCGACGCGAACCCGGCTGACGGCGCGGGTGTCGAGCGGGTCGAGCTGCTCGCCGCGGGCCGCCCAGGCGGCCTGCTCGGCGCGCAACGCCGCGATCAGGTCCTGATCGGGTTCGTCGGCGGCCTCGGCCTCGGCGATCCGCCGGGCGCAGGCCCCGATCGCCTGCCGGACCGCTTCGAGCGCGATCTCGTAGCCGAAGATCTGCGCGGTCGTCCACCTCGCCTTACCCAGCGCCGGAAGCACAGTCAGGTCGGCGAGATTACCCACAGATAAACGATATCCGACGCCTCGGGTCAGCCCGACGGCGGCCGCCGGGACTCAGACGCCGTTCTGGTTCTCCGCCTTCTTCGTCCGCTTCCGGAAGTCGCCGGTGACCCGGCCCTGCGGGTCCCGGACCAGTCCGTCGTCACCGAGACCGCCGACCTGCGTGGCCCGCCTCGCCTGACCGCCCGACACGGTGCCGCCGTTCGCCACCACTCGCCGCGTCTCGGCCCGCTTCTGTCCCCACTTGCCCATTGCGATCACATCCCCACGATCGATGGAATGCGGCGACTCTACGAGCGTGCAGGAGCAAACGGGCGCTCGAATCAGCCCGCGGTCAGCACGCCGTGGACGGAGCAGCGCGCCGACCAGCCCATCGGGTGGACCTGGACGACCATCCGGCGGCGGCAGGTCCCGCAGTACCTGGGAGGTTCCAGGGCCAGCGCCTGGCGGCAGTCCTCGTGACTGCCGTCGGCGAGTTCGCGGCCGCAGCGGCCGCAGTACGTCTCGGTCACAGCGTCTTCTGGAGTTCCTTCACCGGCATCTTCAGCTCGGCGAGCAGGTCCAGGTCGGCGGTGGCCGGACGCCCGAGGGTGGTCAGGTAGTTCCCGACGATGACCGCGTTGATGCCGCCGAGCAGGCCCTCGCGGGTGCCGAGGTCGCCGAGGGTCAGCTCCCGGCCGCCGGCGTACCGCAGGACCGTCCGCGGCATCGCCAGCCGGAACGCGGCGATGGTGCGCAGCGCGTCCTTGCCGTCCATCACGTCCAGGTCGCCGAACGGCGTCCCCGGCCGCGGGTTGAGGAAGTTCAGCGGCACCTCGTGCGGGTCGAGCTCGGCGAGCTGGGCCGCGAGTTCGGCGCGCTGCTCCAGCGACTCGCCCATGCCGACCAGACCGCCGCAGCACAGCTCCATGCCGGAGTCGCGCACCATCAGGCAGGTCTCCCAGCGCTCCTCGAACGAGTGCGTGGTGACGACGTCGCCGAAGTACGAGCGGGCCGACTCGAGGTTGTGGTTGTAGCGGTGCACGCCCCACGACTTCAGCTCGTCGACCTGGGCCTGGGTCAGCATCCCGAGCGAGCAGGCGATGTTGATGTCGACCTCGGCGTTGATCGCCTCGATACCGGCCTTCACCTGCGACATCAGCCGCTCGTCCGGCCCCCGGACCGCGGCCACGATGCAGAACTCGGTGGCGCCGGTCTTCGCGGTCTCCTTGGCGGCCTCGACGAGCTCGGGGATGTTCAGCCAGACCGCCCGCACCGGCGAGGTGAACTGGCCGGACTGCGAGCAGAAGTGGCAGTCCTCGGGGCAGCCGCCGGTCTTCAGCGAGATGATCCCCTCGACCTCGACCTCCTCGCCGCACCACTTCACCCGGACGTCGTGGGCGAGCGCGAGCAGCTCGGGCAGCCGGTCGTCAGGGGTCCGGAGAACCTCGACCAGTTGCTCCTGGCTCAGCCCGACGCCCTGCTCCAGAACCTGCCCACGTGCCACGTCCAGGATGTCGCTCATCATTCTCCTGCCTCAACTCAACGGTCCGGGCTCACAGTAGGTCAGAGGGGTACGCCGGGGCTGCGGCGGGCGTCACGTGGAACAGATGCCCCCGGAGTGCCTCATCGCCACTCTCCGCACTCTCCCGGAAAAGTTTCTGGATTTTTCTGGGAAACTCGTAACCCCCTGTAGAAGGGCTCGTTGATGTGTACGAAGGCGGTTACCGCAAGGAAGACCGCCACCTGATTACCAAGAGCGACAAGGCCGATCATTACGATCAGCACGCAGAGTGGTCACAAGCCCTGAAGCTCGCGGAAATCGGATGTAAGGTAGTGACCAAGAGCTCGGGTCGCCAGCTGTGGTTGGTGACCCGATCCCAAAGCGCCGGGCGCCTCACCCCGGCTTGAGTGGGTCCCTCGGGAAACGATTTGGGCGGAAACGTTCCCGAGGGACCTGCTCCCTTTTCCGGACCTTTTCACAAAGCCTCAGCAACCTACTGCTGAGGCTTTTTCATTTGCTTTCTTTTCGCACCGCTTTGTTACGGCTCCGTCACAGCCTGCTTCGGGAAGATCGGCAACCGCAGCGCCCCCGGAGCCTCGGCCGGTACGACGGGGTGCGCCGGCTTCACCGGTTGCACGCGTTCGTACGCCGATCCGGCCGCCGGACGCGGATCCGCCTCGCCCTTGTTCGGCCAGAACGACAGGGCCCGCTCGGCCTGGGCAGTGATCGTCAGGGACGGGTTGACGCCGAGGTTCGCGGAGATCGTCGAGCCGTCGACGATGTGCAGGCCGTCGTACCCGTAGACGCGGTGGTACGGATCCACGACGCCCGACGCCGGTGAGTCGCCGATCGCGCAGCCGCCGATGAAGTGCGCCGTCATCGGCACGTTGAACGGCTCGCCGATCGTGCCGCCCGGCGTACCGTTCATCAGCCGCGCCATCCGCCGGACCACCTGGTTCGCGACCGGGATCCAGGACGGGTTCGGCGCGCCGTGGCCCTGCTTCGACGTCAGCCGCCAGCGGCCCAGCCGGTCCCGCTTGCCGAACGTCGTGATCGAGTTGTCCGCGGTCTGCATCACCAGCGCGATCACGGTCCGCTCGGACCAGTGCTTCAGGTCGTACAGCCAGCGGATGTTCTTCCGCTGCACGCCGAGCTCGCGCAACCAGGTCCGCCAGCGCGGCTTGTCCCCGTCGCCGTCGGTCAGCACAGTCTGCAGCAGCGACATCGCGTTGCTGCCCTTCCCGTACCGCACGGGCTCGATGTGGGTGATCTCGTCGGGGTGGAACGACGACGTGATCGCGACGCCATAGCTGTAGTCGACGTCGCGGTCGCGGGAGATCGCGCCGAGCAGCGACTCCGAGTTCGTCCGGGTGAGGACGCCGAGCCGGTCCGACAGCCGGGGCAGCTTGCCCTCGTCGCGGAGCCGGTGCAGCAGCTTCGCGGTCCCGAGGGCCGAGGCCGCGAACACGACCTGCTGCGCGGTGAACCGGCGGGTGGCCTTCTTGTTCGACGTCCGCCGGGTGTCGATCGCGTACCCGCCGCCGGTTTCTTCAGGGAGCGGCTCGACCGACGTGACCGTGGTCAGCGAGTACACCTCCGCGCCGGCCTTCTCCGCGAGGTACAGGTAGTTCTTGGTCAGCGTGTTCTTCGCGTTGTGCCGGCAGCCCGTCATGCACTCGCCGCAGTTGATGCAGCCGGTACGGCGGGGGCCCGCGCCGCCGAAGTACGGGTCGTCGACCTCCACGCCGGGCTCACCGAAGAAGACACCGACCGGTGTCGGGCGGAACGTCTCGCCGACACCCATCTCCTCGGCAACCTGCTTCATCACCTTGTCGGCCGGCGTGAACCCCGGGTACGTCGTCACGCCCAGCATCCGCTTCGCCTGGTCGTAGTACGGCGCCAGCTCGGACCGCCAGTCGGTGATGTGCGCCCACTGCCGGTCGGTGTAGAACGCGGGCAGGGGCTCGTACAGCGTGTTCGCGTAATTGAGGCTCCCGCCGCCGACCCCGGCGCCGGACAGGATGATCACGTCGCGCAAAGCGCTGATCCGCTGGATCCCGTACATCCCGAGCTTCGGAGCGAACAGGAACCGCTTGCCGTCCCACGAGTTCTTCGCGAAGGCGGCGTCCTCGAACCGCGCCCCGGCCTCCAGGACGGCAACCCGGTAGCCCTTCTCGGTCAGCCGCAGCGCCGACACCGACCCACCGAAGCCGGACCCGATGATCACGACGTCGTAGTCGTGGCTGGTCATGGGGCCTCCCGGTCTGGACTGAGGAGCGGAGGGAGCGAAGCGACCGGTGCGCCCAGGGAAGACCCGGAGTCACCCCCCCAAGACCCCCCCCGCGGGAGCGAG
>NZ_JBSGFZ010000026.1:0-164237 GCF_053603655.1 Kribbella sp. NPDC004138 | reverse complement strand
GGTCATGGTACTTCGCGGACATGTCGTCCTCCGCCACGGACCCCTCGCCGGTCACCCGGCCGGCGAGGGCGCACCCCGCCTGCGCCCCCCCCACCCCGACCACCCCGCCCCCCCCCCCACGAACCCGGCCAGGGCCACGGTGAGCGCATAGGCGAAGAGCCGGCTCGGATCGTACCGACGCGCGAACCGGCTGCCGAGCAGCCGGCCGGCCAGAACGCCGCCGAAGTACCCGCCCATCGCCGTCACCGCAGTGCCGGCAGCAATTCCCGCGGTGTCGGCGACGAAAGTGGCACCCCAGGCGGCGATGCACCATTCAGCCGCCGTGGCGCAGAACAGCATCGCCGCGGCGAACCAGAACACGCTGGGCAGCCGTCCGCCGGACGTCTGAGTCTGCGGCGGGGTGTCGATGGCCAGCCGTCGGTTACCGGCCCAGGCGACCAGCGGGACGGCGAGGGCGGCCAGCAGCGCGGCCCGCCAACCCCAGTGCAAGGCCGCGGTCAATGCCAGCGCCCCGATCAAGGTGAGGTAGCCGATGCTGGCCGCCAGGTTGCCCTCGGTCAAAGCGACGGTGCGCCGCTCGCCGTGGTGGTCGGCGAGCACGGCCTGGATGGTGATCAGCAGCAGTCCGCCGCCGACCCCCATCACCGTTGCGGCGGCGATCGTCACCGCAGCGACCGGACCGAGGGTCAGCCCCACCGCCCCCGCTGCCATGCCGGCGGCCGCCGCCCACAGCAGCGCACGCCGCCCCACCAGGCGCTCCAGCCGCGGCGACACGACACCGGCGATCATGCTGCCGGTGGAGAAGGCGGCGATGTGCAGCCCGCCGACGGTGTAGCTCAAGCCGAGCTCGGCTCGCAGATGCATCATCACGAGCCCCGGCGCCGCCTGCAAATAAGCGAAGAACGCCAGCAGCAGATACGCCAACCAAGTCAACCGATCCCGAACGAAGCCGTGAGTCATATGTGTAAGGTTACACAGGATGTGTAAGGATACACAAGCCGGTAGGCTGAACGCTGTGACTCCGATCAATAGCTCCAGCCGGGCGACGCTGACCGCGGTCGCCGAACATGCCGGGGTCTCGGTGATGACCGCCTCCTACACCTTCAACCAGCCCAGCCGGGTCTCTGCACAGGCGCGGGCGAAGGTGCTGGCCGCCGCGGCCGAGTTGGGCTACGCCGGACCGGATCCCAGCGCCCGGTCCTTGCGCCGCGGCAGCACCCGCACGGTCGGGGTGGTGCTCGGGGAGCACCTCAGCTATGCCTTCGAGGATCCGGGAGCCACCGCCTTCTTGGCCGGGGTCGCCGAGGTCTGCGCCGACCAGGGCTACGGCATGACGATCCTCCCGATCACCGGCACCGACGCCGACATCGACCGAATCAGCGACGCCGCCGTCGACGGGTTCATTGTCTGGACTACCTCCGACGACGACCCGGTGCTGTCCGCCGTGCAGGCCCGACGACGTCCAGCCGTAATCCACGGCGGACCTCCGCTAACCGGTGTCGAGTTGGTGGGCATCGACAACTACGCGGCAGCCCGCGCCATCGGCACTCTCGCCTTCACCGGCGCCCAGCGGCCCGCGATCATCAGCCAGCCGCTGTCCCGGGCCCGTATCAGCACGATCACCCACGGCCTCGACATCACCGACGTCGCCTTCCCGGTGACCCGGGACCGGCTGGCCGGCTACCGGCAAGCAGCCCAAGACCTCGGACTCGACTGGCACGACCTGACCGTCGCGGTCTGCGGCCGCAACGACACCGTCGAAGCCGACCAAGCCGCCACCACCCTCCTGGCGGCGCCAGAACCGCCCGACGCCATCGCCGCCATGAGCGACGAACAAGCCGCCGGTGTCATCCGCGCGGCCCGAGCCAAAAAGATCCGTATCCCTCACGACCTCGCCGTGACCGGCTGGGACGACATAGCGATCGCGGCGGACCTCGAGCTGACCACAGTCGCCCAATCCCTACGCGACCAAGGCGCGGCCTGCGCCCAGGCCGCGCTCGGCCAGCAGTTCAACGGCCACGCCTCGTGGTCCATTGTGGAACGACGTAGCACGCGCTGAACACCAACTCGCCAGCCAACACCCTCTCGATCAGGTCGGCTGGATGGCTCAGATCGTGTCGGCGGGTGTGCCTGCAGCCCCCTGCTCTGCGGAACGGTTGGCCGCGGCCAGTGATTCGACGGCGTAGGCGAGTCCGTTCTGCACGACTACTTCGCTGCCGGTACGGACCTGGTACGCCTCGGTCAGGACTTGGTCGACGAAAACGACCGCAACCTCGACAAGGTCCGCGAGCTGAACCCCGCCCTGGAATCCTTTGCAACCTGGGTCAACAAGCACCGGGACGAGCTCAAAGCCTCGCAAAATTAGGAGAAACCAAGCGCCAGGGCAGACGGCCCGTGCTGCGCGGGTTCAGTCCCAGCGGATGCTGGGAGCTTCGGCGCAGGTGGTGTGCGGGTCCAGGTCCGCGGCGATGTCGAGCGCGATGATGGCGGAGTCCAGCGCCTCGTACGACGGCTGTTCTGTCGTCGCCGGTCCGTAGATGCATACGGCACGGCGCCCGTCGCGTGTCCGTCCTGCTGACTCCACCGCGCCGTCCTCGTCGTGCAGCAGACTCCATCCGGTCTCTGCGAGCGAGGTCAGTGCCCGTTGCCGGTCGGCCGCGTGCAGGGAGAGCGGCCGTGGGCGCTCGAAGTCGGTGAGCCGTTCGGACCAGGCCGCTTCGACCAGAGGATCCGACAACGCCTCGATGTCGGAGCCGGCCGGCGGCAGCACCAGGTAGCCGATGCCGGTGACCGGGTCGAGAAAAGCTGTATGGGCGGCGAATTCGACCACCGTGACGTCGACGTACGGGCGCGTCATGCTGCCTCGACCTCGAACACGCGGTCGAGCCCGGTCCTGCGGAGTACGTCGGACATCCTGCGGCTCGCGTGCCGGATGACCACGCCACCGCCGCGCCGCCGGCAGACGCGATGCGTGTCGAGCAACGCGGCCAGCACGGTCGAGGAGATCTGGTCGAGCTCGGACACGTCGACGACGACCAGGCTGACACCGTCCATGACCAGACCGCGCAGTTGCCAGCGCAAGGCGGTCGGTGCGCTGCCCGGATCCGGCTCGGACAGGGTCACGATCGCCTTCTGGTGAGGCGGGCTGTGGGTGGGGTCGGTCATCGACGGCCCTTCCGCGGCGGTTTCGGGTGATGTCACCACTGTGGCCCGCGGAGTTTGAGAGCACCGGTGCGCCTTCTTTACGATCGGATGACATGCCCCGCCCCGCTGTCACGGCAACCTGTTCGGTTGCGAGGATGTGACGATGCCTATGCATGTCCTGGTCGTGGAGGACGACGATCGCATCCGGGCCGTCCTGCGCCTGGCGCTCGAGGACGAGGGCTACCAGGTCGCCGAGGCCGCCGACACGCCCTCGGCGCTGGAGGCCGTCAGATCGGCGCTGCCCGACCTGATGATGGTCGACCTGATGCTCGGCGAGGTCGACGGCTACACCTGCATCCGTGAGGTACGGCGGGTCAGCGACATCCCGATCGTCATCGTCAGCGCGCGCTCCGACACCCACGACATCGTCGCCGGACTCGAGGCGGGCGCCGACGACTACGTCACCAAACCCTTTCAGGTGAAGGAGATCACGGCCCGGATCCGCGCGCTCCGCCGCCGGCTGCGCGGCAGCGCCGAGGCGACCGAACCCGACATCGTCCTCGACTCCGACCCCGCCCGCGCCCTGGTGCTGTCCACCTCGCGCGGGGCCGTCATGCTCGACGGCAGGGACGTCCCGCTGACCGTCACCGAGTATCGCCTGCTGGCCGAGCTCGCGCATCCACCCGGCCGGGTGCTCAGCCGCCCGAGCCTGCTCGAGAAGGTGTGGGAGCACGGGTACTACGGCGACGAGCGGATCGTCGACGTGCACATCCGGCGGCTGCGCACCAAGATCGAACGCGATCCCGGACGGCCGCAGGTCGTCGTCACGGTCCGAGGGATGGGCTACCGACTGGACCCGCAATGAGGCGCGGACGTCGTACGCTCGGCCTGCGGCACCGGCTCGTCGCGGCCTTCTCCCTGGTGGCTCTCCTGGTGTCCGCGGTCTTCGCGATCAGCACGTACCTGCTGGCCCGCGGGTACCTGCTGGCCCAACGCGAGCGCGTCGTCCAGCACCAGAGCTTCGCCGACGCGGTCTTCGTGCAGCGACGGCTCGAGAGCGCGGGCGCGGACGTGTCGGCCGTGCTGACCGCTGCCGGGACACCCGCCGGGCACACGATCATCCTCAGATGGCATGACCAGTGGTACGCCTCGGCCCTCGACCAGGGCCGGGACGCGGTACCGGCCTCGGTCCAACAGGAGATTGCCGCCGGGCGCTCGGTCAGCCAGCGGTTCCGATCGGCCGACGGTCCGGCCCTCGTCGTCGGCGTCCCGGTGCGAACGGCCGAGGCCGAGTTCTACGAGATCGCCCCGCTGACCGAACTCGACGGCACGGTGCGTCTGCTCAGCGGCATCCTCCTCGGCGGCGCGCTGCTGGCCACCGCGGCCGGGGCGGCGCTGGGGGGTCTGGGCCAGCCGGTCGGTGGTCACGCCGCTCAACCGGGTCGCGATCACGGCCGCCTCGATCGCCGGGGGCGATCTCGACCGCCGCCTGGCGGCCACCGACGATCCCGAGCTCGCCACCATCGTCGGCTCGTTCAACAGCATGGTCGACACCCTCCACCAGCGGATCACGCGGGACGCACGGATGGCAGCCGACGTGAGTCACGAACTCCGGTCCCCGCTGACCACTCTCGTCGGCAGCGTCGACCTGCTGAACGCCCGGCGCGACGAGCTTCCCGAACGCTCCCGGAAGGCCCTCGATCTCGTCACCGCCGATCTGCAGCGCTTCCGGCGGCTGCTCGACGACCTCCTCGAACTCGCACGCTCCGACGCCGGACTCGACCAGCGGCCGAACACCGTCATCGACCTCGGCGGGCTCTTGCGACAGGTACTGGGCGAAGCCGGCGCCGGACCACCGGCGTTCCCCGACGGCGACGACGTCTTCGTGGCAGCGGACAAGTCGCGTCTCGGCCGGCTCTTCCGCAACCTGTTCGACAACGCGAACACCCACGGCGGCGGACTCACCAGCGTCACAGTGACCCGATCCGGCGACGACGTGCTCGTGCTGGTCGACGACAGCGGTCCGGGCATCCGGCCCGAGGACCGGGAAAGCGTCTTCGAGCGGTTCGCCACCGGCGCGGCGAAACGCGGGTCGTCGTCGGGTACGGGTCTCGGGCTCGCGCTCGTGGCCGAGATGGCGGCGGCCCATGACGGAGCCGTGTGGTGCACGGCATCGCCCGGCGGCGGCGCGCGGTTCGTCGTACGGCTCCCGGAAGCGGAGCGAGAGTCGTGAGGAACGCCGTCGTCTGCCTGGCGGCCGCGGTGCTCGTTCTCGCCGGGTGCGGCGTTCCGATGCAGGACGAACCGGCGCCGATCGCCTCCGGCGAGATCCCGTCCCGCCTGCAGCGCACCGCTCGCCCGTCCTCGGCGGCGCCCATACCGAGCACCGGCAGGCCCGCCGTCCAGGTGAGCTTCGTCCGCGACGACAAGCTGGTCACGCTTGTGCGCGAGGTGCCCACGACGACGCCCGCGGACGGGCTCACCGCGGTTGTTGACGCCTTGCTTGCGGGACCGACCGACCGGGAACAGGCCGGCGGCATCACCACGGCGCTGCCGCCCGGCCTGATCCTGACGATCGTCGAGGTCCGAGGCAGTCGCGTCGTCCTCGAACTGTCCGGCCAGACCGGCGGCAGGTCCGCGACCGAGAACATCCTCGCCGTCGGGCAGATCGTCCTGTCCCTCACGGCGTCGCAGTCCATCGACCAGGTGACGTTCGCGCGCGACGGGGTGCCGGTCGAAGCCCTGCTGGCCGACGGCGCCCTGACGACCGCGCCACTCACCGCCGCCGACTACGACTCCCTACGGAGCCGGTAGCAGTTGACGGTGGCACTGAGAGAACTTTGAGATCACGTGACGTTCCGCGACCTGAGCCGCACCGTGACCGGCTCGCGCGCTAGACAGGTGACGACCGCTCGAAGGGAACCCATGATGACCGAACCACGCCCGACCTGACGATGGCGCTTCACCGATCCATCGGGACGGTCCTGGCGGCTGTCTCACGACTCCGCCGGAGGCCGAAGCCCGCGATTGCCGCTCCCGGATTGCAGGCGCCGCCGCGGCTCGCCGACTGGTCCGACGCTGAGCTCTATTCGGTCTGGCGTGCCACCGGAGCGGAGCTTGTCCGTGCTCTGCACGCCGAGCACACCGCGACGGCCGCCGAGGCACGGCAGTATCTCCTCACCGAGATAGAACGCCGGCACCCCCTCGAGACGGCCGCGTGGCTCGAGTCGGACGCGCTCCGGACCGGCGGAGCACCGGACTTCCTGAAATCTGACCGCTGACTCCACTGCCGTAACGGCCGTGCCGAGTCAGCGCGTGACTGCGAAGTCAACTTCTCTGGCTCTGCGGAGGCAGCGATGGTATGACCTTCCAAGCGCTTGATCGATTCCTCCGGAAGTCTGGTCGAGACACCCCGAGACTGGCTTTCGCCTGCCGCGCCGGACCTGGCGCAAGGTGCGGCAGGCGAAAGCCGCCTACCCGATGACAACAACACCGGCGGCACCAACCGACGTACCCGATCACTGTCAGAACCAGGTCGCGCGTCCGTGGGTCAGTTCTTGGCGGCGGCCTTTCCGCCCTTGCGGCCGGCCTTCTTCTTCTGGGCCGTGGTTCCGCCCTGGCTGCTGGAGCCGCCCTTGCCGCTCTGCTTGCCGCCGTGCTCACTGGCCCAACCCGGTGCCCGCCACACCGACTCCTGTGCGGCGCCCTGAAGTGCACAGACGGGACAGCGATTCCTTTCGCGGGTTCGTCCGGTCAGTACCTCTCGACAGCCTGGCCGCGTCGTGCCAGGTCGGCCAGACGAAGCAGGAGCCTGACGATGAAGTTCAATCTGTTCCTCCCCACCGGCTTCGGCAGTGATCTGTCGTCGTTCAGCGATCCGGTGGATGCGGTCGAGCGGATCATCCAGCTGGCGCAGACCGCCGAATCCGTCGGGTTCGCGGAGGTCTGGCTGCCGGATCACCTGCAGACCATCCCGCCGTCGAACCGCTACCTGTTCGAGGCCTGGACGCTGCTGACCGCGGTGGCCCGGGCGACCACCAGGATCCGCGTCGGCCAGCTCGTGACCGGCAACGGCTATCGGAACCCTGCCCTGCAGGCGAAGATGGCCTCGACACTCGACGTGCTCTCCGGCGGGCGTCTGACCTTCGGGATCGGCGCGGGCTGGTACGAGGCCGACTACGCCGCGTTCGGGTACGAGTTCCCCGGTGCGGGCCGGCGACTTCGCGAGCTGCGCGAGGCTGTGCAGGTGATCCAGTCGTTGTGGACGGACGAGGTCAGCGACTTCGCCGGCGAGTTCTACTCGCTGAAGAACGCCATGGTGCAGCCGAAGGGCGTCCAGGCACCGCGCATCCCGCTGATGATCGCCGGCGGCGGTGAGAAGGTGACGCTGCGGATCGTCGCCGAGTTCGCGGACGTCTGCAATCTGATGACGTCGCCGGCCGACATCGAGCGCAAGCTGCAGATCTTGCGCAAGCACGCCGCGGACGTCGGCCGGGACGCCGGCTCGATCAGGGTCACTGCGACGACCGGCGCGCTGGTGACCGACACGGACGAGGCCGCCCAGGCGCAACTGCACCCGAGCATGGGCGCGTTCTATCCCGGTGACTTCGCGTCCTACCTGCTCTACGGGACGCCGGAGACGGTCCGCGCACGGGTCGCGGCGTACGAGAAAGCCGGCGTCGACGAGTTGGTGGTCGGCTTCCACCAGTCGACCGATCCCGGCGCGATCCGGGACTTCGCCGAGATCGTCGGGCTCTGATCCGACTGGCAGGGGTTCCGGCGGGGTACTTGAGGCGTGGTTACAACACGGAAGCGCTGAGGAGCGATCTCCTTCCGGACGGTCAAAAAGCGGCCTGAGTTTGTCACCTCGTACGAGGAGGCTGTCGATGAGCCAGGAGCGATCGACCGAGGTACGGCGGAGCGAACCCGCGATGGACGTGGATTGGTTCCGCTGGGAGTTGTGTCAGGAACGTCAGTTCCGGCTGGATCAACTGATGGATCTGGCCCGCGAGGAGACCACGCCCTTCTCGCCGGCGGTGGCGGAGGTGCGGGCCGTGCTGAAGGCCGGGGCGGTCCGGGCGTTGGAAGAGATCGACGCCGCGCTGTCCCGCCTTGCCACGGGTGTCTTCGGCGCCTGCGAGATGTGCGGGGAGATGCTGCCGCTGCATCGTCTCCGAGCGATACCGACCGTGAGGCTCTGTCTGCGATGCGAGCACCGCCAGGCGAGAAACGCGAGGCCCGTGGGCCGGTAGGCATGCCGAGGGGTACTGCAGGGTCACCATGTCTGACAGCACCATGCCTGACGCGGACACCGCGGAGATCGCGGAGCGGATGGGCCGTGCGGTACTCGCGGTTCGTCGGCGGAGTCGTGGCGTACGCGGCGGACGTCAAGTTCAAGGTCTTGGACGTCGATCCAGGTCCGCTGGTGACGCCACGCTGCGCGGCTCAGTTGGCGTCACGACCTGGTTGCGGCTTGAATCCCTTTAAGCTTTGCCGGTCTCGGCGCGGAGATGTGCGGCCCGCTTTGCCTGGGCGTCGGCCGGCGCGATCGGCTCCTGGGTGGTCACGGCAGCCCGCTGGGTTGCGGGGCGGCGGACAGCCTCGCGTACCGGCCCGCCACCGAGCCGGCGGAATTTCCACTGCCGCTCGTCGTAGTCGTAATAGGTGTCCACGCCGCCGACAGCCACGATCGAACCCTCCCACCCGTTGACGCGCTCGAGTGAGCACGGTGCTCCCGCGGTTCCCGGCGAACCCGCTCCGCAAACCTTTTCCACCCGAACTGACGGGTGCGGCGCCTCAGATCGGGCCGCCGGCCGTCACGGTGCGGGAATCGTCTCGCGGATGCTGCCGTCGGCCGCACGGATGATGTGCGGCAGCCGGTTCCAGCGGGCGACCTGGGAGCCGAGGGCGATCTGCTCGAGCTCCTCGTCCCCGGCGGCGAACGGGATGTCGCTGTCGTACCGGCGTGAACACCACGTGCCATCGGCGTAGTACGTCTCGATGTACCCGGCCTCGTGTCCGGCTTCGCGGCGGGTCTCGGTGCGGTCGTGGGGGCGCGTGCTGGGCACGGGAAGGTGGGTCATTTCTCGGCGCCTCCTGGCGGGGTGCGGCGGGCAAGGTCGGCGGTGCGGATGGTGTCGGTTGTCTCCGAGATGGCGGTGATCTGGTCGGCGAGGCTCGGGTGGGTGGGGCGGAGTTCGGGGCCGGCGGCGGCCAGCGGCTGGATCAGGTCGGCCGGGTCGTTGCCGCCGAGCGCGTCGCGGAGACGGTCGATCGCGGGTGCCGCGCCGGCCGCGGACGGATTGGAACTGTCGGACGGCAGAGCGGTGATCCGCCCGGCGAGCTGGCGCAGGTCCGCGGCGTTGTCGCGGGCCCACCCCGCGACGGCGCGATCGCCCGAGCGGCGGTCGCGGGCAGCTTGGACGCGCCGCTCGCGCGTGGTGTCCGGTTGGTCGGCGGCATGGGGTTTCAGCCGTAGGTAGCGCCGCTCGGCGGCTTGGCGGCTGGCGAGGCCGAGCGTCGGTGCGATGTCGGCCCAGGTCGCGCCGCGGTCGCGGGCGGCGTCGACGAGGACGGGCTCCCACTGGTCGAAGTACGCGCGCAGGCGATGCAGTGTCGTGAGTGTGGCGAGCAGTTGCTCGGCGTCGGCGTCCGCGAGCGCGCCGGGTGTCTCGAGCAGCTCGAGCCCGCGGAGTCGATCGCCCGTGTCTTTTCTGCTGGTCACCCGCTACCCCGATCTGCGTCAGATGTCGTCTAGATGCTGACAATGGATCTTGTCATCGTTTCGATGACATGTTAGAACAGGAGTGCGTGTTGACACCACCGGTTCCATCGACGATCAGGAGGTGCAGGACAGATGTTGATGCGCACAGACCCGTTCCGGGAGCTCGACCGACTGACGCAGCAGGTCTTCGGCGCGGGGAGCCAAGGGACCTGGTCGCGGCCGAACCCGATGCCGCTGGACGCCTACCGTTCGGGCGACGAGTACGTGATCGCCTTCGATCTTCCCGGCGTGTCGCCGGACGCGATCGACCTGGACGTGGAGCGCAACGTGCTGACGGTGAAGGCGGAGCGGCGTCCGCCAGAGGTCCCGGAGAGCGTCGAGATGCAGGTGGCCGAGCGGCCGCTCGGGGTGTTCTCCCGGCAGTTGTTCCTCGGCGAGACACTGGACACCGACAAGATCGAGGCGCAGTACGACGCCGGCGTCCTGACGCTGAGGATCCCGATCGCCGAACGGGCCAAGCCGCGGCGGATCGCGATCGCCGGTGTCGACAGCCAGAAACAGATCAACGCCTGACGGCTGAAAGGTGGTGGTTCATCTGAGCGGATCGGCGAGCACCGCCGACGTCGCAACCCAGTGAAAACCAGTCGAGTACGGCATCACCACAGCGAACCGAGTGCGTGACGTGGCGGCCCGCGGCACCGACAGGGCCATGCGAACACGTGCAGCGGCCACCGGGACGACATCCCACCGGCGAGGCCGCCACGTCACACCTCACCTGCCGCGGCCGGGTCCTCAGCCGTTGGCGTTCGAGCCCTGTGCCGCTCGTGAACGAGCCGAGCTGTTGCCCTCAGGGTCGGCCGAAGCGTCCTGCTGGTCGAGTTTGCGGCGGTAGAAGTCGTAGGCCGCTTGCTTGCTCATTCCCAGCGCGCTGCCGACCTGGCTCCAACTGGAGCCCTCTTCCCGGGCCTGCCGGATCATGTGCCATCGCGCGCCGGTGAGGAGATCGACCAACCGCCGGCTGGCGCTCAGGGCTTCGAGTCCGGTCACGCCGGGCAGGTTTCCCAACGCCCGCACGAGCGCCGTGACGGGCTGGCCCGCGCCCTCGGCTTTCGCGATGCGGCGCTCGTACGACTCGCGCTGGTCGCTGACCCGCAGTACGCCGAGCAGTTCCTCCATACCCCTGTCGTCCGCGGCCAACGGAGGCTGTGCCATGTCACCACCCATCTCGTCAAGATATCTTGACGACCGTCGCCACGCCAACCCATGGCGTCAAGCTATCTTGACGCCAGTTCGCCGTCAAGCTATCTTGACGCTATGAGTACAGCCGCGCTACACCAAGGGCATCTGGCCGGGCACCCCCGTCGCCAGACCGACCGCGCGCCTCAGATCAGGTCGCGCGAACTCACTTCGGCCGACCGCTTCGCTCAGCTCGCCCTCGACCTGCACGACTCCGGCGGGATCGAAGAGACCGTGGAGGCCGTGGTCGAGTTCGCCTCACAGGCGCTGAGCTGTTCCCACGCCGGCGTCGCGCTGATCTCGGGC
Organism: Kribbella sp. NPDC004138; assembly: GCF_053603655.1. Taxonomy (NCBI): domain Bacteria; kingdom Bacillati; phylum Actinomycetota; class Actinomycetes; order Propionibacteriales; family Kribbellaceae; genus Kribbella; species Kribbella sp. NPDC004138. The sequence continues at coordinate 152,827 of NZ_JBSGFZ010000026.1, read as the reverse complement.
CGGCCCCGGCGGCTGGAGATCCCGGCGGTGACCGACCCGCTGGTGGCCGAGATCTACAAGCTGCAGGTGGACGGCGAGCAGGGCCCTCTCACCGAGTCGATGCGCGACCACTCCGTCGTCCGCGTCGAAGACGCCGAAACCGACGATCGCTGGCCGGAATGGTCCGCGAAGGTCCTCGAGCTCGGCGTGCGAAGCGTCCTCGACGTCCCGTTGCACACCGGAAGTTCCGTCGTCGGCGTGCTCGGTCTGTACTCGTCCCAGCCGGGCGGATTCGGGCCCGACGAGGAAGCGATCGCCGAGATCCTCGCCCGGCACGCCTCGGTCGCCGTCGCGAGCGCCCGCAACGAAGGCAACCTCGCCGCCGCGGTCGACGCCCGGAAGCTGGTCGGTCAGGCGATGGGCATCCTGATGGAACGCTTCGACCTCGACGACGAGCGAGCCTTCGAGGTCTTGCGGCGCTACTCCCAGGACAACAACCGCAAGCTCCGCGACGTCGCCCAGGAACTCGTCGACACCCGCAAACTGCCCCGCTGACGAGAGTCCGCCGGGCCCTGTGCCGGAGCGCCGGATGCAGGGCCGCACAACCGATCGCGCGCGGTCAGTGCATAGCCGTCGCGCGGGTTGGTGACTTGGTGAACAGGGCGGCGCAGAAGGCGATGGTGGCGACGGAGAAGGTTACGAGGGGCGGGCCCGGGACCCACAGTGCGGCGATCGCCAAAGCCAGAAGCGTTGCGATCAAAGCGACGATCCCGTACGGGCGCAGGCGATCCGGGGCACTTCGGAGTGTGTCGGCGATCATCCACAGGAGAGCGCCCACGACGATCACCGCCAGGCCCATGACGAGGCTCACGCCGCGGTGCAGGGACTCGGCGTTGAGCTGCAGCGGGCCGATCTCGAACTGACTCGCCCGCATCACGACGTCCAGCTCCGGGTCGCTGGGGAGGAAGAAGCTCAGGACGGTGTGGCCGACACCGGTGACGGTCCAGGTGACGGCTCCGACCCGGAACGCGGTCGCGTTCATGAGGCCGCCATCAGCTCGGGCCAGCAGCGAGTCTCGCGGCCGCGGAACTCGCGGTCGACCGGGAGTGGCAGGCCGGGGCTCAAGGTGAGGACGAAGTCTTCGTGAACGGCATCGCGCAGGGCACCCGGGTCGTGTGCGGCCAGGCTGTCGTAGAACTTCCGTACGGCGAATTGTCCGGAATCATCGCTCATGGTCTGGAAGCTACGCCCGCCGCGACATCCCCGGCAACGCGAGCTGTCTCACACATACATACATGCGTGAATGTATGATGATGCTGTGCAACGGCGGACGCAGGCGGAGCGGATCGAGCTGACCCGGAACAAGCTGCTCGAGGCCGCAGCGAGAGGCTTCTCGACGTACGGCTACGGGAACGTGCGGCTCGACGACATCGCCCGCGAGGCGGGATACACCCGCGGCGCGCTGTACCACCAGTTCGCGAACAAGGAGGAGCTCGCACTCGCCGTCATCGACTGGGTGTCTCGCACCTGGCGTGCCGAGGTCGGCGACCCCGCGGAGGCGATCACCGACCCGGCCGAGCGGCTGCTGTGGACGGCGCAGGCGCACGCGCTCTACTGCCGGCGCGACGTCGCCGCGGTGCTGATGAGCCTGCGGGTCGAGTTCGCCGGCCGCGACCACGCCGTCACAAAGGCACTCACCGAACTGATGACGCCTTTGAAGGACACGATCGCCAAGCTCATCACCCGCGGCCGGCGGACCGGATCGATCCCCGCCGGCCCGCCGCCGCGCGCACTCGCCTCGGCGTACCTCGGTGCCCTCGAGGGCGTCACCGCCGCAGTCGGCGGACCGCCGCACGACAAAGAGCTGACCATGCGGGCGGTCCGCGGGGTGCTTGGCCTGCCGCCGAGCTGACGTCACCCTTCCGGCAGGGGCGGCAGCTCGACGTGCCGGACCTTGTAGTCGCCCTTCGTCACCGGCGCGAACGGGGCCGGTGCCATGCAGGTGCCGACCGGCGCCTCCTCGGTTTGACCGGACGCATTCTGGGTGAGGTTGACGACCGTCCAGGACAGTCCGACGCGATCGTGCTTGCCGTTGTCCAGGACGCTGAAGCCGAGTCGCTTGCCGACCCAGTCCTTGACCGGCTCGTCCGCCCTCGTGATCTTGGCGGTCAGCGAAGCGACGCCCGGCCCGGTGACCAGACAGTCCACCGTTCCCTCGGCGCGGATGGTCTGCTTCCAGGCGGCGACGTAGTGCGAGATCTGCACGGTGCCGCGCGCGTCGGTCGGCAGCCCGATCGGGGCGCCGGGGATCGGGCGGGTGTACGGCGCGGCCGCGGCGTCGAAGGCGAAGTGGCGTACGTCGTCGTCCGGGGCGAACGGCAACATGAAGTCGGCCGCACCGGTGACGCGAGCCACCTTCGGAGCGGCCTGCGCGGTGGAGATCCCGGCCACAGCGGTGGTAGCCACAACGGTCAGGGCGGCGAGCTTCTTGGTGAGGTTCATACCAGGATCCTCGCGAGCCGACCGCGCCGGGACCTCCCTCGCGAGAGGGGATCAGGTCCCCCGCAGGTAGCAGATCAGGTGATGCCCCAGAAGCGGGTGATGTGGGCGGCTGCGCAGAGGTTGACGTCGAGGATGTACGGCGCGGTGGCGCCGCACTGGTCCGCGCCGGCGCCAGGGTCGACGGGCTGGCCGTGGCCCATGCCGGGGATCGACCAGGTCTCGACGACCGGCGTACCGGTGCCGTCGGTGTACGACTTGTGCGTGGCGCCGTTGACCGTTTCGGTGGCGTCGGCGGTCTGGTCCGCGGCGTTCACGTCGGTCCACTGCTCCATCGACTCGTTGAGGTTGCGGTAGGCAACGGTATAGTCGGCGGTGCCGTGCCAGATCGACACCTTCGGCCGGTGCGTGGCCGAGGCCGCGGCGCGGACCTTGTCACCCCATTGCCGCGGCGTGAGGTCGACGCCGGGGTTCTGGCAGCTGAAGGCCTGGACGAGTGACGTCGCACACCGGTACGGCAGGCCGGCCACGATCGCGCCGCCGGCGAACACGTCCGGATACGTCGCCAGCATCACGGCCGTCATCGCACCGCCCGCGGACAGGCCGGTCACGAACACACGTCCGGTGTCCGAGCCGAGATCACTCACAGTGCGGTCCACCATCTGCTTGACCGACAGCGCTTCTCCCGAACCGCGCGCCGTGTCACCGGCCTCGAACCAGTTGAAACACGAGCTCGCGTTGTTGGCGGACTGCTGCTGCGGCAGGACCAGCGTGAAGTTCGCGCGCTGCGCCATCGCGACCCAGCCGGGCTCGTCGTCGTACGTCGCTGCCGACTGCGTGCACCCGTGCAACGCGACCACCACCGGCCGGCCGGCGCCGAGCCCGGGCGGCACGTAGCGGAACATCTTCAGATTCCCCGGATTCGATCCGAATCCGGTCACTTCCTCGAGCGTCGCGGCATCGGCTCGCGACGCCGGACTGATGGCCAGAGCTGCCAGTAGAGCGATGGCCGAAACGACAGGACGGAGAGTCATTCCACACCTCCAGGACGGGTCCTTCACCCGAACGTCGCACGACCCGCACCGCCGCAGCCATGTCGTGCGGCACCACATTCGGTCAGTGCAGCGTGTAGCCGCGCGCGACGACAAGCACGGAGTCAGTGCACCGTTCTCCCGGCCTGCGCGCCTGTCGCGGGCTGCTTCCGGCAACGGCCTTGCGGTCTTAGGCTGGAGCGGTTCGGCAGACCGCGGCGGGACGGACTCGGCGCGTCGTAGGCGTACCGCGAAAGGGCGGCGGACGGTTTGGGACGTGGAGACGGGTTCCGCGACCTGGGGGCGGAGCGAACGCAACCTGCGCAGCTTCTCGGTCGGCGGGCGGAACGGGCAGTCCTGGACCAGTTACTGACCGATGTCCGCAACGGCAGGAGCCGGGTGCTGGTCGTACGCGGCGAGGCCGGCGTCGGCAAGACCGCCCTGCTGACCTACGCGGCCGAATCCGCGACGGACGTCAGCACGCTGCGGGCGGTCGGCGTCCAGTCGGAGATGGAGCTGGCGTTCGCGGCGCTCCACCAGCTGTGCGCGCCGCTCCTCGATCGGCTGGACCGGATCCCCGAGCCGCAGCGCCGGGCGCTCGCGACCGTGTTCGGGCTGGCGCCGGGCCCCGCTCCGGACCGCTTCATGGTCGGGCTCGCAGTGCTCAGCCTGATCTCCGACCTGGCCGGTGAACGGCCGGTCCTGGTGGTCGTCGACGACGTGCAATGGCTCGACACAGCCACCGCGCAGGTGCTCGGGTTCGTCGCCCGCCGGATCGGCGCCGAGGCGGTCGGGTTGTTGTTCGGCGCCCGCGAGATCGGTGTCGAGCTGCACGGTCTCGCCGAGCTCCAGGTCGAGGGGCTGCCGGCCGACGAGGCCCACGCCTTGCTCGGTTCGGCCGTCGAGTTCCTGCTCGACGAGCCGGTGCGCCGGCGGATCGTCGCCGAGACCGGCGGCAACCCACTCGCCCTGCTCGAGCTGCCGCGTGGCCTGACCGCGACGCAGCTCGCGGCCGGGTTCGGCCTGCTCGGCGGCCAGGAGCTGCCCGGCCGCATCGAGCAGAGCTTCCTGCGGCAGGCGGACACCCTGCCCGCGCCGACGCGCCGGCTCCTGCTGGTGGCGGCGGCCGAGCCGATCGGCGATCCGGTGCTGGTCCGCCGGGCAGCCGACCAGCTCGGGATCGAGGTGGCCTTCGCCGAGATCGACGGGCTGATGAGCCTGGGCGAGCGGGTGACGTTCCGCCATCCGCTGGTCCGGTCGGCGCTGTACGGCTCGGCGTCCGAGACGGAGCGGCGCGCGGTGCATCTGGCACTGGCCGGAGCGACGGACTCGGCGACCGATCCCGACCGGCGTGCCTGGCATCTGGCCGCCGCCGCAACCGGACCTGACGAGGACGTTGCCCTCGAGCTGGAGCGGTCCGCGGGTCGCGCGCAGGCTCGGGGCGGTTTCGCCGCCGCCGCTGCGTTCCTGCAGCGGGCGGTCGCGCTGACCCGCGACCCCGTCCGCCGGACCGAGCGCGCGCTGGCGGGCGCGCAGGCCAGTCTGCAGGCCGGTGCGTTCGGGACCGCCTGGGCGCTGCTGGCGACGGCCGAGGCCGGGAAGCTCGACGGTCTGGGCCGGGCACGGATCGATCTGCTCCGCGCCGAGGCGGCGTACGCGCAGCAACGCGGCGGGGACGCGCCCGGCCTGCTCCTGCGCGCGGCCAAGACGCTCGAGCCGCTCGACGTCCGGCTCGCTCGCGACACGTATCTGGACGCCTGGAGTGCGGCTCTGTTCGCCGGTCAGCTGGCCACGGATGCGAGTCTGCGCGACGTCTCGGCGGCGGCCGAGTCAGCGCCCCGGCCCGAGACCCCCGGCCGCAGCTCCGACGTCCTGCTGGACGGGTTCGCGCTGCTGTTCGCCGAGGGCCGCCCTCGTGCCGTGCCACTGCTCAAACAGGCTGCCCGCGCGTTCGGTGATCAGGGTGCCACGGTCGAGGAGGTACTGCGCTGGGGTTGGCTGGCCACCGCGGCCGCGGCGACCGCATGGGACTTCGAGGCGTGCCTGTCGACCGCCACCCGGCAGGTCGAGGTGGCGCGCGGCGCCGGCGCGCTGGCGGTCCTGGCGGTCGGCGTCAACGTGCTCGGCCAGGTCGTCGCGCTGGCCGGCGACTTCGCCGAGGCGACCTCGCTGCGGGCCGAGGCCGACGCGGTCCGCGAGGCGACCGGCGCGCACGTCCTGCCGTACGGCGGGCTGGTGCTGGCTGCCCTGCGCGGGCTCCCGGACGAGGCGTTCCCGCTGATCGACGAGACCATCGAGAGCGCGATCGCCGGAGGGCAGGGTACGGCGGCGCAGTACGCGCGCTGGGCGCGGTCCGTCGTACTGAACGGCCTCGGCCGCCACGGCGAAGCGTTGCCGTGGGCAGTCGCCGCGAGCGAGGACACACCGGAGCTGTTCGTGTCGTCGTGGGCGCTGAGCGAGCAGATCGAGGCGGCCGTCCGCAGCGGACGCCCGCGCGAGGCTGCCGCCGCACTCGGCCTGTTGCAGGACAAGACCCTGGACACCGAGGAGCGCTGGGGCCGCGGTATCGAGGCACGCGCGCGAGGTCTGCTGGACGACGGCCCGACCGCGGAGGGTGCGTACCTCGAGGCGATCGAACACCTCACCGGAACCAGGCTGCGCCCCGACCTGGCACGGGCACATCTGCTGTACGGCGAGTGGTTGCGTCGGCGCACGCGCCGCGGGGAGGCGCGGGCCGAGCTGCGGGCGGCGTACGACCTGTTCGCGTCGATCGGCATGGCCGCGTTCGCCGAGCGGGCGCGCCGCGAGTTGCAGGCGACCGGAGAGACGGTGCGCCGCCGGACGAACGGACCGGGCACGAGTGACGAACTCACGCCGCAGGAACTCCAGATCGCGTTGCTGGTCCGCGACGGCCTGTCGAACCCCGAGGTGGGCAGCAGACTCTTCCTGAGCCCGCGCACCGTCGAATGGCACCTCCGCAAGATCTTCGACAAGCTCGCCATCAGCTCGCGCCGGCAGCTGCGCGACGCCCTGCCGGACGCGGTCAGCGAGGCCGCTGGTTAGTGCCGCAGCAGCTGCTGACCGCCGTCGACGTCGTACGTCGCTCCGGTGAGTGCCGTGTTCGTCATCAGGTGCAGGATCAGCGCGGCGACATCGTCCGGGCCGACCACCCGCCGGATCGGCAGGGTCGCCCGCAGGTCGGCGCGGCGGGCCTCGAGCTGGTCGCCGAGCAGCCGCGCCGACAGCGGCGTGTCGACGAATCCGGCGGCGACCGCGTTCACCCGGATCGGGGCGAGCTCCAGCGCGGCGTTGGCGGCGATCGCCTGCAGTGCGACGGTCCCGATCGCGGCGACACTCAGGCCGATGCCGGGCCGGCGCGCGCCGGTCCCGCTGATGAAGGTGAGCGAGCCGCCGGCCCGGACCCTTCCGATGCACAACCGCGCGATGCGGAGGGCGCCGACCAGATCCTCGTCGAACACCCGCAGCGCCCAGTCGAAGTCCAGCTCGGCGATCGGTGCGTAGAACGGCCCGCCGCCGCTGACCAGGACGTGATCGAGGTCCGCGGGCAGGTCGGCGAAGACCTGCGCGAGACGGCCCGGATCGCCCAGGTCCAGGATCGGCGCGCTCTCCGCGCCGACCTCGGCGGCGGCCGCGGCGAGCCGCTCGGGATTCCGGCCGGTGACGACGACCCGGGCGCCGGCACTGCGGGCCTGGTGGGCCGTCGCCAGCCCGATCCCCGAGCTGCCGCCGATCACGACCACACGCTGCCCGTCGAGACTGCCGTTCATCGTGTTCTCCCTCTCCTCAGGTCAGGTGGACACCGGGACGGCGCAGCCGTGAACCCGCGGCGTCGCCGGCAGTTGGGTGGCGGGTGGGCGGCCGCGGGCGACGTACCCGAGGGTGATCACCGCGGCGACCACGCTGAGAGCCGCCATCACGAGCATCGCCGTCTGGTACCGGTGCCCGAGCGGCTGGACGAGGTCGTCCGAGCCGCCGACGCCGAGCAGCGCGGGGACGAGCGCGATCAGCACCACGCCTCCGACCCGGGAGGCGGCGTCGTTGATCGCCGACGCCTCGCCGAGGTCGGCGTCGTCGACAGCGGCGAGTACGCCGGCCGTGAGCGGAGCGACGGTCAGTCCGATGCCAAGGCCCCACAACAGCGCGCCCGGCAGGATCGCGCTCAGGTAGCTCTCGCCCGGGCTCGCCGCCGACAACCACGCGAATCCGCCGGCCACGATCAGGATGCCGGCAGCCATCGGCAAGCGGACACCGACCCGGGCGACCAGAGCGCCGGCGAACGGCGAGACGAGCAAGAACACCACCGACTCCGGGATCAGCGCCGCACCCGCCTCGGTTGCGCTGTACCCCAGCTGCAACTGGCATTGCAGGACGACGAGGTAGCTCGCGGCGGACAGTGCGCCGTAGAACAGGACCGTCGCGGCGTTGATGGCGACGAACTGGCGGATCCGGAAGAGCGCCGTACGCAGCATGGGCGCTGCCTGTCGTTGCTCCACCGGGACCAGGGCGGCGAGACAGACCACACCGACACCGCCCGGGACCAGCACCGTCGCGCTCCCCCATCCGTCGGACGGTCCTGCGGTCAGCGCATAGATCACGCCGCCCAGTCCGACGACGGTGAGCAGAGCGCCGAGGAGGTCGACAGAGAGCTCCCGACGCGGGCGGCTGACTTCCGGTACGCCGCGCAGTACCCAGAGCGCCGCTCCTATCAGCGGAACGTTCAGCAGGAACACGTACCGCCAGGAGGCGTGGTCGATCAGCCAGCCTCCGCCGTACGGCCCGAGCGTCGTACCGAGGGTCGACAACCCTGCCCAGATGCCGATCCCCTTGGCACGATCCGCGGGCCGCAAGGTGCCGTTGAGCAAGGCCAGGCTGCTGGGCACGACCATCGCTCCGCCGACTCCCTGCACGACCCGCGCGGCGATCAGCGCCTCGGTGTTCGGGGCAGCCGCGCAGCACAGCGACGCAATCAGCATGACGCCGAGGCCGATCATCAGGAGCCGGCGCCAGCCGAAGTGATCGGCCAGCGCACCGGCGAGGAGAAGCATCGAGGCGACCGTCACCAGGTAGCCGGTCAGGACCCATTGCAGCCCGGTCACACCGGTCCCGAGGTCGCGGCCGATCGCGGGGATCGCGACGTTGATCATGTAGGCGTCGATGAAGCCGACCATCGAGGCCAGCACCGTCGCCGCCACCAGCAAGGCCCCGGCCCGCCCACGGATCGCGATCCCGGCGTACGACGCCCCGCCCGCCGCGGGCTCGTTCCGTGTCGTCATCGCGCGACCGTTCCGGGATCGCTCGGGTGCCGGGTCAGGGGCAGCGTGTCGACCGAGAGCCAGGGCGCCATCGGCAGGCCGTCGACGATCTTGCGGAGCAGCTCGGCCTCTGCGGTCTGCCAGTGGCCGAGGTTGCGGCCGTCCCCCGGAAGCCGCCACAACCGGATCAGCTGTCCCGCGGCCGCGAGCTCCCGCGTCCGCCGCGCCTCCCGCGCAGTCATGGCGTCGACGTCGGCGGCGGTCGCGTCGGACGGGACGGCCACGACGAAGGTCGTGAAGAACTCGCCGGCGCCCGGATCGAGCGCGATCCGATCAGCCCCCGGATCGTTCGGATGGGCGGACAGCTCGGTCACCTCGTCGGTCCGCCAGATCCGCAACGGCATCGAGGCCAGGACGACCTCCAGCGCCGCGGCGTCGTCCGCCGCGAACAGACCGAGCGTTCGCCACTGACCGGGTGCCGGCGGCGGACGCCACAAACGCTTCAGGTGGCCCTGCCCGGCCAGATCCGCGGAATGGGCGGCCTCCCGGGCGCGCACTTCGGCGACCTCGGCCTCGGTGACGCCGTCCGGCACCCGGGTCGTCATCGTGACGAGAAATTCCATATCCAGCCTCCGGCTCGTGGATGCCCCCGGGTCCCACGATCCGCCGCGCCCGGCCACCACGACACCAGTGACGGTCCCTGGTCGCGAAAACCAGGGACAGTCACTGGCCCGGCGGCCACGTGGTGGGCGCCACCCTGGACGCAACCGAAGGGAGTGCGCAATGGACAGCAAGCACGAGTACGACGTGATCGTGCTCGGCGCCGGGGCACCGGGCGAGCACTGTGCCGCGACGTTGGCCAAGGGCGGCGCGCGCGTCGCCGTCGTGGAGCGTGAGCTGCTCGGCGGCGAGTGCTCGTACTGGGCCTGCATCCCGTCGAAGACCTTGCTGCGCCCCGGCGAAGCGCTGGCCGAGGCACTCGACGCGCCCGGCGCCCGGGAAGCAGTCACCGGCTCGCTCGACGTCTCCGTCGCCCTCGGCTGGCGGGACTTCATGGTCTCCGGGTACGACGACTCCGGTCAGGTCTCGTGGGCCAAGGGCGCCGGGATCGAGGTCCTGCGCGGTCACGGCCGGCTCGCGGGTCCGCACACCGTCGCGGTGGACGACCGGACCTACACTGCGGACGCGATCGTGGTCGCGACCGGCGCCGACCCGGTCATCCCGCCGGTCCCCGGACTCCAGGACCTGCCCGGCGTGTGGACGAACCGCGACGTCACCGGGCTGGTCGACGTCCCGGACCGGCTGATCGTCCTGGGCGGCGGAGCCACCGGGGTCGAGATGAGTCAGGCACTGGCCCGGATGAGCGCGACCGTGACGCTGCTCGAGCGCGGCGAGCACCTGCTCCCCCGCGAACCCCGGGCAGTCGGCGAAGCGGTCGCGACCACACTCACCGCGGACGGCGTGGACGTCCGGGTCGGCACCGGCGCGGAGCGCGTCGCGCTCGCGGGATCGACGTACGTGGTCGACCTGAGCGACGCGACGCAGGTGACGGGTGACCGGATCCTGGTCGCGACCGGCCGCCGGCCGCGGGTCGACGGCATCGGGCTGGAGACCGTCGGCATCGATCCCGATCCGCGCGGCGTCCCGGTCGACGACACGCTGCAGGCAGCTCCCGGCATCTGGGCGATCGGCGACGTCACCGGTCTGTGGCAACTGACGCACGTCGGCGAGTACCAGGGACGTGTTGCCGCAAGCAACATTCTCGGCAGGCCCCGGACTGCGAACTACGAAGCGGTGCCGCGGGTCGTGTACTGCTACCCGCAGGCGGCGTCGGTCGGCGCCGCGGACGGCGCGTTCGTGGCCACCGTGCAACTGTCCGGGGTGCCACGAACCGCGACGTACCTCCGCTCGTACGACACCCAGCCCGGCTTCCTGACGCTGGTCTCGGACGGAAGCCTGATCACCGGCGCGTACGCCGTCGGCCCGGAAGCCGGCGAGTGGCTGCAACAAGCCACGCTGGCGATCCGCGCAAAGGTCCCGCTGCCCGTCATGCTCGACGTCATCCAGCCGTTCCCGACGTTCTCCGAAGCCTTCCTCCAAGCGCTGCGCGATCTGGAGGCCCAAGTCACCGCACGCTGACACGCCTCAGCGCTTGGGCTGCTCGCTCAGCTCCGAGCGATACGCGCGGAACGCGTCGATGGACGCCGTCAGATAGCGCTTGACGACCTCGAGCTCGGCGGGCGTGAACTCGCTGGTGGCCGCGCGGTGATGGGCTCCCAGCGGCGTGAAGAACCGGCCGGCGAGTTCGCGGCCGGGCTCGCCGTACCGCAGGATCACCCGGCGCCGGTCGGCCGGGTCGCGTTCCCGCTGGACGTGGCCGGCACGTTCGAGCCGGTCGAGCAGGGTCGTCACGGACCCGGTCGTCAGTCCCAGTTCGGCGGCCAACTGGCCGGCCGTCAGCGGCCGGCCACGCTCGCCGGCGACGAGGATCCGCACCAACGCCTCGACGTCGGTGCCGTGGACGCCGTGCCGCTGGGCGAACACGTGCGCGATCCGCTGCCCCTCCGCGACGAGCATCTGCACCAGGCCGACCAGGTCGTCCTGTGGGGGCCGGGACTTGCGCTCCACCACCTCCACCTCCTAATGTCTTGGAAATCAAGATACTTGATCATCGAGTTTTCTAGGTCTCGTTGGGAGTCACTGTGCCAGGTCCGGCCCGGTTGGTGCGCAGTCGGCGCACGGCCGCCTTCGTCGTCCTCGTGGCCGTCCTGCTGGCGGCCGCGGCGTTGCTGCTGCCCAGCCCGGGCGAGGCCGCGCCCAGATCCGCGACGGGTCTGTCGACCGCGGCCGAGTCCGCGCAGGTCGAGCAGCTTCGCGCGCAGCTCCCCCAGGCCGACGGTTCCGCCGCGCTGATCGTGTTCAGCCGGTCCGACGGCGGCTCGCTGACCGCCGCCGACCGGTCCGCGGCGCAGGCCAAGGCCGCCTCGGTCGGCGTGCGGGCCCCGTTGCAGGTCCCGGAGAACGGGCGCGTCGCACTCGCCGTACTCCCCCTGTCGGAGCGCGACGACGCCGCGATCGCCACAGCCGTCGACCAGTTGCGCGAGAAGCTGCGCGATCTGCCGTCCGGCCTGGAGACCGCCGTCACCGGTCCCGCTGCCTTCACCACCGACCTCACCAAGGTCTTCGACGGCGCCGACAGCAAGCTGATCATCGTCACCGCCGCAGTGGTCGCGCTGCTGCTCCTGCTGACGTATCGCAGTCCCGGCCTGGTGCTTCTTCCACTGATCGTCGTCGGGCTCACCGAGCAGGTCACGACCAGCCTGTCCGACCAGGTCCTGTCACGCCTCGGGATTCCCGGCGGCGGACAGGTCACCGGGATCGTCAGCGTGCTGGTCTTCGGCGCCGCCACGGACTACGCACTGCTCCTGATCGCTCGGTACCGCGAGATCCTCCGGCACGAGGAGCGGCCGGGCTACGCCATGGCCCTCGCCGTACGCCGGGTCGCCGAACCGATCCTGGCCAGCGGCGGCACCGTCATCGCCGCACTTGCTCTGCTGTTGCTCGCGAGCACCGAGACGCTGGTCGGGATCGCGATCGGATGCATCATCGGTATCGCCCTCGCGATGGTCGCCGGGCTCGTCGTCCTGCCCGCGGTCCTGGTGCTGTTCGGACGGAAGGTGTTCTGGCCGTTCGTGCCGCGGGTGGGTGACCCCGCGACCGAGGGCAAGCTGTGGGGCCGCCTCGGGGCGGTTGTCGCGCGCCGGCCGGCCGTGGTGCTCGTGCTGTCCACTCTGGTTCTCGCCGGGCTCGCGCTCGGCACGTTCGGCGTCCGCACCGGTCTCGCGCAGAACGAGCAGTTCCGGGTCGAGCCGGAGGCGGTGCGCGGCGCGAAGATCCTGGCGGAGGCGTTCCCGGCCGGCTCCACGGAGCCGCTGACGGTGATCGGTCCCGCGCAGCAGGCATCCGCGGTGGCGGCGTCGATCAAGGACGCACCCGGCGTCGCCGAGGTCCGGCCGGGCGCCCGCAACGACCAACTCGCCTCGTACGACGTGGTGCTGACCGCCGAGCCGGGAAGTCCCGAGTCCTTCGCCGTGGTCCGGGACCTCCGCGAGCGGCTCGACCAGGTCGGGACGGACGTCCTGGTCGGCGGGGGCGCGGCCGAGACCCTCGACGCGAACGAGGCCGATCAGCGTGACCGGCTGCTGATCATGCCGCTGATCCTGCTGCTGGTCGGGGCGGTCCTGGTGGCCGTACTGCGGTCCGTGCTGGCACCCGTGCTGTTGCTGCTGACCGTCATCGCGTCGTTCTTCGCGAGCTTCGGGGCCAGCTGGCTGCTGTTCGACCATCTCCTGGGGTTCCCGGCCCTCGACGGACAGGTCATCTTGCTGTCGTTCCTGTTCCTCGTGGCGCTCGGCGTCGACTACAACATCTTCCTGACCACGCGGGCTCGCGAGGAGGCGCGGACCACGAGCACCCGGGAAGGCATGCTGACCGGGCTCCGGGTGACGGGCGGCGTCATCACCAGCGCCGGGCTGCTGCTGGCGTCCGTCTTCGCGGTGCTCGGCGTGCTCCCGCTGATCACGCTGACCCAGGTCGGGGTGATCGTCTGTGTCGGCGTCCTGCTCGACACCCTGCTCGTCCGCACGGTCGTCGTCCCGGCGCTGGCCTTCCTGCTCGGCGACCGGTTCTGGTGGCCGAGCAGGTCCGGGCAAAAGGTGCCTACGGCAACATCATGAGCGGCGCTCAGGTCCAGGACGTGGCGAACAGGAAGCTCGCCAGCGGATAGTCGCGCAGCGCGCGGGTCAGTTCGTCCCGGAGGCCGGTCGCCAGAGCCGGTGGCAGCCGACGGAACTCGAGCAGCGCCGTGACCCAGCCCGCGGTCTGTGAGATCGGACGCGGGTCAGTGGTCAGCAGCGCTGCCCAGACCGCGTGCAGCAACTGCTCGATCGAGTCCTTGACCAGATCCGGGTCCAGATCGCACGCCGGTCCCGGCCATCTCGACGTCAGGTCGGCGATCAAGGCCGCGTGCGCCAGCTCGAGCGCGGCTTGTTCGGCCGCCGCGGCCTCGGGCAGCGGTTCCGCCCGCGGCACCACGGCGGGCATGGTCCGGATGACCTCGATCGCGTGGGCCGCGTCGGCGGCCCAGGCGGTCGCCCCGAGGCTGGTGGCCCGCAGGTCGTCGGTCCCGAACGCCGGCCCGCCGACCAGCACCGGGATGCCCGCGGCTCGCGACGCCTCGATGAAGCGTCGTGTGGTCGGCAGCGAGCCGAGGACCGAGCAGCTGACCGCCACCGCGTCCGGGCCGAGATCCTGCAGGTACTGACTCAGCCGCAGCGCCGGTGTCGACGCGCCGAGCAGCGTCGTCTCCCACCCATCGGATCGCAGCGCGCAGTCGATCATCATCGCCGCGAGCGCATGCCATTCGCGCTCGGCGCACGCCACGACGACCCGCCCCCGGACCACCGGCGTACGCCGTACTGCCCGTGCGATCGTCTCGGTCGCGGACATCGCCACCGCGGTCGCGGCGTGCTCGTCCGCCACCGACCACTCCCCGCGCTGCCACTTGTCGCCGACGACGCGCTGGGCCGGACCGACGACCTGGGTCAGCAACGCGATCGGGTCCACACCGTCCGCCAGCGCCGCATCCACGACACCGAGTGCGTTCGTGACATCGACCTTCGCCACGGCGTCCTGGAACGCCGTCAGGGTCGCTCCGAGATCGGTCGCGCTCATGCGGTCGTCCGCGCGCAGCCGACCGACACCACGGCGATGTCGTCATGAGCACGACCGGCGAGGTGCTCGACCACGTCCTGTTCGACGGCGGCGCAGACCACGTCGGGTGCGGCACCGGCGAGCCGGCCCAGCAGCTCGGCCAGCCGGTCGTCGCCGTAGAAACCGGACTCACCGCGGGCCTCCTCGACACCGTCGGTGTACAGCACCAGCTGATCGCCGGGCGCCAGCCGGACCGTGGTCGCGACGTACTGCGCATCGCCGACGACGCCCAGCACCGCGCCTTCCGCCTCGACGGCCTCGACCTCGCCGTCGGCGCAGACAAGCAGTGGTGGTGCGTGGCCGGCGGACGCGACCTCCACGACCAGGTCCCCGGCCTCAGGACTCTCTCCTGGGCGAACGCGCAGGCAGAGCAGTGTGATGAAACGCTCCGACGTGTCGTCGTGGAAGACCGCGCTCAGCGCGCCCAGCAGAGCGCCCGGTTCGCGCTCGAAATGTGCCGCGGTCCGAAGGCTCTGGCGTGCTCTGCCGGTCAGGACCGCGGCATTCACGCCCTTGCCGCAGACGTCGCCCAGGGCGATCAGCCAGTCCGCCCCCGCGCGGAAGACGTCGTAGAAGTCACCGCCGATGTCGAGCTGCTCGGCAGCCGGCCGATAGCGCGCCCCGAGCACGGCACCGGGCACGTCCGGCAGCGGCGGTGGGACGAGGCTGTCGTGCAACGCCGACGTGATCTCGCCACGCTGTTCGTACAGCCGTGCGGAGTCCAGCGCCAGCGACGCCCGGGCGGCGATCCGCTCGGCCAGTGCGATGTCGTCCGAACCGAATCCGCGCCCCTGCCCGCGCACCATGATCAGCGCGCCCAGCGTCGCGCCGCGCGCGGTCAGGCCGATGGCGAGTACGTCCGCCGGGCGCAGCGACGCAGCCTCGTGCCGCAAGACCGAATGCGGGATGAGCGCGGACAGGCCGTCCTCGACCCCCGCGGCGACATGCAAGAGCTCCCGCATACCGGTCGTCAGCACCCGCCCGAGAGCTGTGCCGGCCACACGCCGCCGCGACACAGTCAGCTCGGCCGTCACGTCGCTGCCCCCGAACAGCTGGAGACCGGCGCCCTGCGGACTGGCGAGCGCGACCACCGCCCAATCGGCGACCTCCGGGCGTACCCCGTCGAGGAGCTGCAGGACGGAGCGCCGCAGGTTGAGCGAACCTGCCATCGCCAGCGCGATGTCCTCCGCGAGCTCTGGCCGGGCCCCGGTCGTTGCCGGTGCGGGTCCGGTGCCGGTGGTGTCCTCAGCCTTGATCATCGGTCACCGAGCCAGTGGCCGGAACCGTTGAAACGACCGCTTCGACCGCCTGGTCGACCGTCTCGTGGACGGCGAACACCTTGTGCAGTTTGGTGACCTTGAAGATCTTGTGCACCCGCGGGCTGGGCGCCGCCAGGACCAGGGCGCCGTCCCGCGCCGCCGCTTCCTTGTGCGCGCCGACCAGGACGCCGAGGCCGCTGGAGTCCATGAACTCGACCCCGCTCAGGTCGAGCACGATCGGGCGTGGTCCGAGCTGGGCCTTCAGGCCGGCGGTGAGCACCGGCGCACTCTCCAGGTCGAGGTCGCCCACGACCCGGACCATCACGTACGACCCCGCATCGATCGTGGCGAGGACGAGTTCGGCACCTTCATCGAGCATGACAGCAGCAGCTTCCTGCCGGGCACCTGGCAACGGACGACGCAGGCAACCCGACGGCTCAACGCGCGCGAAGGCGCGGGCCAATACTCGGCTGCTGGCTAAACCGATGACCTCGCCTACAACTATCACCGCCACCCGGCGCGGGCAACCTGACACACCTGCATCCGGCGACCGGCCGCCGTGATCGCGACTGTCCGCTCACGACCGTGTACAGGGAGCGGGCAGGGTCAGCGGGAGACCGGCAGGTCGCGGTCCTCGATGACCCGGCGGGCGATCTCGGGCAGCTTCACGTTGTACTCCAGCGAGATCCCGCTCAGCACCTCGTACGCCTCCCGGCTGTCGATGCCGTAGCGCTCCATCAGCACCCCGAGGCTCGAGCTGACCAGGCGGTGCGTCTCGATCGACGCGTGCAAGCGGTGCTGGTACCACAGCGATTCCATGGCGACAGCGACATGGGTCGAGAACGGCCTGACGTACGTCAGGTCGGTGACCGTGCCGGGCCAGTACAGCGACAGCACACCGACGGCCCGCCCGCGGCCCGGGATCAACGGGACGTGCGTGACGCGCCTGGCATCGCGTACGTCGGCGGACACGGGCTCGGCCGCCTCGAGCGAACGCCGCAAGGCACCGGCCGGCGCCGACGCGTCGTCGCGGAGCAGATCGGCTGCCGGACCGGCCGTGTCGAGGAGCGCCGCGTCGCGGCCGAGCGTGGCGACGCCGACCAGTGGGCAGGCGAAGAACGTCGCTGCCAGCTCGGCTGTCACTGTCAGTAGGTCGGTCGTGTCCCGGGCGGACTGGAGCCGCAACGCCACGTCGGCGAGTTCTGCCGCCTTACGGCGCACGATCTGCTCGTCGTCTGTTCGCAACGGACTCCCCATCGGCAACGTGGACCGGCGGGCGCCAAGTCCTGGTCTGGATCGTCGGGATCATAGGCGATCCGTCCCCCGCAGGCCGCCGGTCCGGGCACTTTCCGGCCGGTGGGGCCGCGCTGGGCACGGTGGCCCGGAAGACGCACAATGAACCCACCGGTCGGCGCCGCCGACCATTCGAGTCGAGGGTACTGCGATGGAACTACCGGAGTTGGCCGACCTGATGACCACGGTCGCCGACACATTGCGAACGCCGGTCACGGCCGAGGATTCGCTCGACCTGATCACCTCCAGCGTGGCCGCGTCGATCCCCGGCATCACGGGCGCCAGCATCTCGGTGACCAGCACCGACGGCACGATCGAGACGCTCGCACCGACCGATCCGCTCGCGGCCGAGGTCGACCAGTTGCAGTACGACCTGGGTGAGGGGCCGTGCCTCGACGCGGCGCTCAGCGAGCCGGTCGTGCAGGTCGACAACCTGGGAACCGACGACCGATGGCCGCAGTACGGTCCGAAGGCCGCCGCCCTCGGGATGCACTCGCAGCTCTCGTTCCAGTTCCGGGCCGCGCCGCGGGTCCGCGGCGCGCTCAACCTGTACGCCGACAAGCCGCAGGCCTTCGACGCCGACGCCCACTACATCGCGGGCATGTACGCCGACTGGGCCGCCGTCCTGCTGGGCTGGAGCCGGCAGGAGTCGACGATGACGGAGGCGCTCGAGAGCCGGACCACGATCGGCACCGCCATCGGGATCCTGATGGAGCGCTACCAGCTCGACGCGAACCGGGCCTTCACGTTCCTCGTCCGGACGTCGCAGACCGGCAACGTCAAGCTCCGCGAGGTCGCGGCCGGGGTGGTCCGGGACACCGCCAAGAAGGCGCGAACCTAGCTGAGGTAGGGGTTGCCGGCGCTGGTCCACTTCACGACGCCGGTGTACGCCTGCCGTTTGTTCGAGTCCTTCACCCCGTTGCGGTTGGCGTCGACGTACGCGTGGAACGCGATCCGCGTGGTCCCGCCGACGTTCAGCACGGTCGCTCCGCCGGGACCGCAGAGCCGGGTCGAGGTGGTCGTCATCAAGGTCTTCACCCGTGTGAAACGCCCGCCCCAGAAGGTGTTCGCGGACCATACGTCGGTGTTGTACGAGCAGTTGACGTAGTCACCGCGCGAGGCGAACAACCACACCTTGCCGCCGTGCGCGATCACCGACGGGCCTTCGATCCTGGTCGAGCTGACGATCTTCGCGATGCTGTTGCCGACGACCCGCGTACCGGTCTGGGTGTCCATCTGCACCGCGCGGATCTGGAAGCCGGACGCGTTGCGGTAGTCGCTCTTGTAGATCAGGTACCGCTTGCCGTCCTTGGCGCGGTACGCCGCCGGGTCGATCGCCTCGTACCCGCGCGAGACCCACGGCGAGCACACGACCGGCTTCGCACCGGGTGTGTAGTTGCCCGCCGGTTGCCGCGAGGTCGCGACGCCGATGCAGTGCACGTGCCGGGACGCGGACTCGCCGGTGAAGTACATGACGTACAACGCGCCGCGGCTGTCCGAGCTCTGGAAGACCTCCGGTGCCCACAGCAACGGCTTGCTGTGATCGACCCAGGCCGGGATCGCCGCCATCGACTTGTGGACCGCCGACCAACCGCTGCTCGTCGTCCAGCGCGCGCCGTAGCCGGCGCCGGTCCGGAACAGGTAGTACTTCGAGCCGAAGTGCGCGAATCCGGGGTCGGCGAACTCCTCGGTGCCGACCCGGCGCACACTGCTCGGCCCGGCCGCCTCGGCGACACCCGCCGGCATCAGCGTTGCGCACAGACTGGCGGCGATACCTAGGACAAGTGGCGTACGGCGCATGCGAACTCCCGTGGGCGTCGGGGTTGTCAAGGTGCTGCAATGTACCCCGGCCACCGGGCCACCTTCAGCGACACCAAGCCGAACCCGCCGTCTGTGACGAACAGGCCCAGCTGCCCAAGCCCCACGTCGTACCGGCGGAAACTCAGCGCGACCCGGTTGTCGACCACGACCTGACCGGTCGTCCCGTCCAGCAGAACCTGCACCGTATGCCGGCCAGGCGGCAGCGGACAGGCTCGCTCGAGCTCCACGACGTACGGCACGTCGCCGCGAACCTGCCACTGCGCAGGGCCGGTGCGGCCGCGGGGCCAGTGATCCATGACCAAACGGTTCGCCTGTGGCTCCAGGCGGACGATCGTCGCGTCCTCGCCGTCCGACCCGGCATGCAGCAGCAAGCCGAACGACTGCGTACCGGGATCGACGTCGACGGTCAGTGTGATCAGGCACCGCTCGGGAACGGGTTCAGCGATCCAAGCGGCGTACCGGTCGATCGCGCCCTGCCCCGGCACGGCGTCCGCGCCGTCGAGCGGCGACACCTGCACATCCTGTACGTCGCCGTGCGCCGCGACGACCTCACGCGGGAACCCGAACGCCAGCGTGCCGTCGTCCTCCTGATGCGCCTCGAGGACAGCGAGGTCGCCGGCCCACTGCCACGGGCCGGTGTCCGAATCCCCTTGTTTCGTGGGGATCCAGCCGACGAAGAACCGCCGTCCGTCGTGTTCGACCGATTTGGCTGCGTAGAACGCTCGTCCGTCGACGGTGTCGCGTGCCGGTGCGAGCCACGGCCCGTCGGGACCGCGCGCGATCCGGTAGCGCGTCTGGAACGCGTCGGTGAACTCGGAGTAGACCAGGTACCACCAGTCGCCCCACTGGAACACGTCCGGGCACTCCTGGGTGATGAACCGGTGCGGCTCCCACAGCGGCTCCGCGAGGTCCCACTTCTCCAGATCGGTCGACGTCAGCCGCGCCACCACACCGCACCGGCGATCGGGCGCAGCGGCGTACCGCGCAGCGAGCACCAGCTGCCAGGTTTCACCGACCCGGTAGACGAACGGATCACGCCAGTCCTGTGGCACGAAGCCTTCCGGCGCACCGAAGGACAACGCGGGGTGCTTCGTCCAGCGCGTCGGATCACCGTCGCTGACCGCGTGACAGACCACCTGGAACGAGCCGCCCGCATCGCCGCGCCGCGGATTGTGGCCGGTGTAGAACAGATGCAGCCGGTCCCCGTCGGCGACCACACTTCCTGTGTAGCAGTCGAAGTCCTCGTCGTCGCGACCACCGGCCGGCAGAACGACGCCGTGGTCCGTGTACTGCACGAAATCCGTTGTCGACAGCAACGCCCAGGGCATCCCACCCTCCTCTGCGGTCGGGTCGTCGGGGCGCTCGTCGAGCAGGTAGAACAACCAGATCCGCCCGGCGTGGCCGAACGGGATCACGTCACCGACGAAGCCCGACGGCGGGCGCCAGTGGATCATTGCGGCGTCCCGCGCCGGCGCCGGCGCGGCGGATCGCCGACCGAGTCGCGCTCGATCAGCTCGCAGTCGACGATGATCCGCTCGGGGGCCTCGTCCGGCGGGGACAGCACCAGCTCCCCCGCGCGGCGGCCGAGCATCAGGTGCGGCAGTGCGGCGGTGGTCAGCCCCGGGCGGACCTGGTCCGCGACGTCAGGCTGGTCGTCGAAGCCCACGATGCTGATGTCGCGCGGGCACTCCAGGCCGAGCGCGTGCGCGGCGAGCAGCGCACCGATCGCCATCCGGTCGTTGCCGCACACGAGCGCGGTCGATCCGTGCTCCGGCACCACCTCGGTCGCGAGGTCGTACCCGGAGCCGATCTGGTAGTTGCCGTACCGGTGGACGAGGTCGGCCGGCCGCAGACCGGCCGCGCGGGCGGCGTCGTCGAAGCCGCGGCGGCGCTCCTTGCAGGCGTAGTCGTTCCGCATACCGCCGAGGAAGGCGACGTCGCGGTGCCCGCGGTCGAAGACCGATGCGGCCGCGGCGCGCCCACCAGCGTACTCGTCGGCGAGCAGGACCGTGTCGGCGTGCCCCTCCTCGGGCCAGCAGTTCACGAAGATCGTCCGGATCCCGTCGAGGCGCGGGCTGCGGTGCAACGGTTTCGGCGAGAGTGACGCGTACACGATCGCGGCGACGCCCTGCCCGACCAGACTCGCCACCGCGTCGTCGCCCTGCCCCGGGTCGTCGGTGGTGTCGACGACCATGCACACGTACCCGGCGGGCTGGACGACCTGTTGCAGGCCGAGCACGATCAGACCCGCATACGGCTGGGAGACGATGCCGCTCGTCACGACGCCGACCGTGAACGACTTGTTCGACCGCAGCAGCTGCGCGGCCCGGTTCGGGACGAACTCGAGCTCGGCCGCGGCCTCGAGGACGCGTCGCCGGGTCTCCTCGGCCACCGCGACGTCACGACGGTCGTTGAGCACGAACGAGACCGTCGGCTGGGACACCCCCGCACGTCGCGCGACGTCGGTCATCGTGACCCGTTTCGGCCGGCCGGCCGACTGCTTCGCCATGGTCCCCCTCTGCGCTGCGCGGCCTCGTCGCCGCCGTCATTTTCCTATCACAGATCGACCCAATACGTATTGCGTCACACCGTACACCGCTGCTACGGTCCCGGGTCAATACGTATTGGGCGGCCTTGCCGGGCTGCCCGAGCGGTCAAGGAGGAACCCAGATGACAGGTACTCGTCCGCCCGGCGGCGCGCTCGCCCGCCGTACTCTGCTGAAGGCCGGAGCCGGTGGCCTCAGCCTGGCCGCACTGGCCGATCTGGCCGCCTGCGGCAAGGACGGCGGCAGCTCGCCGAAATCGCTGAAGATGCTGTACTTCGGTGAGCAGGCCGCGGCCACCCAGCTGCAGAACCGCCTGCAGCCGCAGATCGCCAAGCTCGACGCGAGCATCAAGTTCGAGATCTCGGCCATCAACGGCACCGACTGGAACGACTTCCTGGCGAAGGTGCTGACCCAGATCGCCGCCGGGACGCCGCCGGACATCATCAGCGTCGCCACCGAGGGCCTGCAGCTGATGGCGTCGAAGGAGCTCGCGGTCCCGCTCGACGACTACGTCACCAAGGACCTCGACGCGCTGAAGGAGTACTTCGCCGACATCCACCCGGCCCTGGTCGAGTCGATGATGTACCAGGGCCACCTGTGGGAGCTCCCGGACAGCTTCAACGCCGGAAATATGTTCTACAGCACCGGCCTGTTCCAGCGCGCCGGCGTCGTACCGCCGAGCGAGAACTGGACCCTCGACGACTTCGAGGCGGCCGCGACCAAGATCGCGAAGTTCCAGGGCGTCAACGCCTTCGGCTGGGTGGTCCGGCTGTGGGGCAGCTGGACGTCGTTCATGTACGCCAACAACGCCAACCTGCTCGAGGAGGGCAAGTACGACGGCGGCGACTGGCTGTGGAACAAGGCGTACGCCGGTGACGCGGCCGCCGCGGGCCGCAAGGGCGGCTGGAAGTGGGGCGCGCCGACCGCGAACTCCGAGGCCACCGTCGAGGCGCTGAACTACATGATCGAGCTGACCAAGAAGGGCCTGTCGCCCTCGCCCGACGTCGGCGGGGGCGGCACGCTGCAGGGCCTGTTCGCATCGAACCGGATCGGGATGTCGATCGGCGGCGGATTCTGGGCCGGCGGCCTGACCAACGCCGGGATGAAAAACGGCAGCTTCGACGTCACGATGTTCCCGAAGTGGAAGAGCCAGCGGCACCTGTTCGGCGCCGGCGGGTACGCGATCTTCAAGTCGTCGAAGAAGAAGGACCTGGCCTGGGAGGTCCTGAAGCTGCTGGTGAAGCCGGAGACGTTCGACCTGGTGTTCCCGGGCAACGTCACCACGCCCGGCCGCAAGTCCCTGGTGACGGCCGCGCGGTACGCGAAGACCGGCCCGAAGCACTGGTCGGTCTTCTACGACACGCTGACCAAGCACCCGGACACCGCCCCGATCCCGGCGCCGCCGTACTACAACGCGCTCGCGACCGCGCTCAACCAGCGCACCACCGAGGCGATCTCGTCCGGCAACGCCAAGGCGGCGCTCGACGGGTTGCAGTCCGACCTCGAGAAGGCTGCGGGGGCCGGCTGATGACTGCCGTCACCGCGGAGGTACGGCGGACGGCGGTGAAGCCGCGCAGCCACCCGAGCTCGTACGGGGAGACGCGGTTCGGGTTCGCGATGATCGGGTTGTCGGTGCTGTTCGTCGCGGTCTTCACCGCGATCCCGATCGTCGCGTCGCTCGGCCTGTCGTTCTTCTCCTGGGACGTCATCTCGTCGCCCGAGTTCGTCGGGCTGGAGAACTACCGGCGGCTGTTCACCGACGGACCGGTGCTCAAGTCGTTCGGCGTGACGCTCGGCATGGCGCTCGCGATCGTCGTCCTGCAGCTGACCGTCGGGCTGGGGCTCGCGGTCCTGGTCAACCAACGTCGGCTGATCTGGGTGCGGACGGTGTTCCGAACCGCGTTCTACCTTCCGCTGCTCGCGTCGACGGCGGCCGTGTCGATCTTCATGGGCTATCTGTTCGACTACAAGTTCGGCGTCGTGAACTACTACCTCGGCCTGCTCGGAATCCCGAACGTGCCATGGCTGACCAACGGATTCGCGGCCGCGACCACGATCGTGCTGATCGCGGTGTGGCAGCAGGCCGGGTTCACGTTCGTGCTGTTCGTGGCCGCGCTGATGTCGGTGCCGACCGACGTCCTGGAGGCGTCCCAGATCGACGGCGCCGGGCCGTTGCGGACCTTGCTGCGGATCAAGATCCCGCTGATCAGCCCGACGATCCTGTTCGCCGCGGTGGTTGCCCTGATCAACGCGATGCAGCTGTTCGACCAGCCGTACATCATGACCAAGGGCGGGCCGGGATCGGCGACCACGACGGTCACGATCGCGATGTACCAGAAGGGCTTCCAGAACCTGCAGTTCGGCTACGGCTCCGCGATCGCGATCGTGCTGCTGGCCGCGATCCTGGTGATCACCGGGCTGCAGTTCCTCGCGGCACGAAAGCTGGTGTTCTACCAATGATCCACTCCACCTCGACCCTCGCCCGGATCGGCCGCGGCACCGGCGTCGCGATCCTGGTGATCGCCGCGATGGTTGCCCTCGGCCCGTTGCTGTGGACGGTCACCACGTCGCTGCGGACACCGGCCGAGGCGTTCACCAACCCGCCGCAGTGGTTCTCGCTGCACCCGGACTTCTCCAACTACGGTGCGGTCTTCGACCGGATCCCGATCGGCCGGTTCTTCGTCAACAGCGTGGTCGTCACCGGGCTGATCGTGGTCGGCCAGACCATCACCTGCACGCTGTCCGGGTACGCGTTCGCGATGGTCAGCTTCCCGGGGCGCTCGGTGATCTTCGGGATCTTCCTGGCCACGATGATGGTGCCGCTGCAGACGATCATCATCCCGGTGTTCGTGATCGTCCGGTACCTCGGCCTGTCCGACAGCCCGTTGTCGCTGGTGGTCTCGGCGCTCGGCAGCGCGTTCGGCACCTTCCTGATGCGGCAGTACTTCCTGCAGATGCCCCGCGAGCTGGGCGAGGCCGCACGGATCGACGGCGCCGGGCATTTCCAGACCTTCCTGATGATCTACGCCAAGATGGCCGGCCCGGCGATCGCGACCCTCGCGATCCTGAACTTCTCCGGCTTCTGGGCGGAGTTCTACCGGCCGCTGATCTTCCTGCAGTCGCAGGACAGCTTCACGCTGCCGCTCGGCCTGGTCGGTCTGCAGGGCAATCTCGGCACCGGCTCGATCTCGGTCGTGCTGGCCGGTGTCGTGCTCGCGATCCTGCCGAGCGTCGTGCTGTTCGTCTTCGCCCAGAGGTACTTCATCGCAGGAATCACGGCAGGAGCTTCACGGTGACCCAGATCCAGTCCGCCCGATCGGCCGGCACGGTCGCGCATCTCCGTCCCGCGTTCCATGTCCGGCCGCCGCGCGGCTATCTCAACGACCCCAACGGCCCGATCGAGCTCGGCGACGACGTCCACCTGTACTTCCAGTCGCGGCCGGTACTCGACCTGCAGGCCCCGGTCGAGTGGGGTCATGCGACGTCGACCGACTACGTCCGCTGGACGCTGCACCGGCCCGCGATGGCGCCCCGGCCGGGCGGTCCGGACACCGACGGCTGCTGGTCCGGCAACACGGTGCTCGACGACGGCCGGATCCGGGCGTTCTACTCGGGCCGGGTCGAGGAGCGCCCGTACCAGTCGGTCCTCACCGCGGTGTCCGACGACGGCGGCGCGTCGTTCGGGCCGCCGCGCCAGGTGGTGCCCGACCCCGCCGACGGCGCGATCATGTTCCGCGACCCGTTCGTCTGGCGGGAGGACGGTTCGTGGTGGATGGCGGTCGGCGCCGGGTACGCCGGACGCGGCGCGAGCATCGCGTCGTACCGGTCGAACGATCTGGAGAACTGGACGGACGCCGGACCGCTCGCCGAACTGCCTCGCGGTGTCGTGGGCGGCGAGGACACCGGTGCCGCGTGGGAATGTCCGCAGATGCTGACGATCGACGGCCGGCGGATCGCGGTGGTCTCCTCGTGGTCGCCGGAGGGCGGTCCCGGCGAGGTGCTGTCGTTCGGCGTCGACGGGCCGCCGGCTCCACAGCGGGTCGATCACGGGACGAACTTCTACGCCGCGTCGGCCTTGCGCGACAGCCGGTTCGGCCCGCTGTTGTTCGGCTGGCTGACCGAGGGGCGCGACCGCCCCGGGTGGAACGACGACTGGGCGGGGGTGATCTCGCTGCCCCGCGTCGTCTGGCTCGGGGCCGATTCGTCACTCCGCAGCGCCCCGGTTCCGACGGTCGACTCGCTGCGCGTCGGCGATGGCTCACCCGCCGACGGGGCGTCGACCGGCGCGCAGTGCGAGATCGTCGTACCGGAAGGCTCCGGACAGGTCGTCATCCACTTCAGCGACCAGGAACGGCTCGTGATCGAGCTCGACGCGAACGCGCTGACGATCGACCGCAGCCAGGCCGGCCTCGACCGGCACGCCCACGGCGGGCGGATGCGGGTGACGGACGCCTTCGACCCGGCGTCGGACCGGCCGGCGGCACGGATCATCCTCGACGGCTCGGTGCTCGAGGTCTTCACCAGCGCGGGCAGGGTCCTCAGCACCCGCGTGTACCCGACCACCCCGCCCACGTGGGGTGTGGAAGCGCCGGCGACGGCGCGGATCTGGAAGCTGAGCTGGTGAAAACGACTGATGCCGCGCCGGTGAACCGGCGCGGCATCAGGTCTGTTCGGACTACTCGCCGACCAGCTGGTCGTAGTGGGTGGTGAGAGACACGTGGGTGACACCGTTGAACGTGGCCGGGATCTTGCCGTACTTCGTGATCGCGGTCGCGGTGCCGTTCGCCTTGCTCATCGCGTACTGGTCGGCGGACTGCGTGTTGTGGTCGGCGAACACGAGCAGCGTGCCGCCGCGGGTGCCGCAGCCCTGCGCGACGATGGATTCGTACGCCGCGAAGCCGCTGGAGCGGATCAGCTTCATGACCGGCTTGGCGCCGGCCGCCACCGGGATGTGCGCGGTCCACAGCGCGCCTGCCTTCGAGACCATCAGCAACGTGTCGTACGTCGCGGTCTCGCTGATGACCGTCATCGCCTTGAAACCGCCGAAGCCCGCGAGCGGGCCGAGCGCCTTGAAACCGGTGCCGACGATCGCGTAGCGGTACAGGCTGCCGTTGGTGTTCAGGCCGTACAGGTAGGCGTGCCGCGGCTGGGCGACGCTGTAGTTGGACGTGGCGATCGACGTGAAGCTGGTCCAGCCGTTCCCGACCTTCTTGAAGGTCGGCACCGGCGGCTTCTCCTCGTCGGTCGGCAGATACGTCGTGTGCCGGTAGAGGTTCCCGCCCTGCAGCAGCAGGCCGTAGTAGTAGAACTGGGTCTGCGAGGCGTTGGTCGCGAAGTACCAGGTCGCGTCCGCGCGGGTGCCGACGTACGGGAACGGCTCGAAGATGTCGGCGGTCGGCGGTGTCGGCGGCCGGTTCGGCGGCGTCGCGTCGATCTCCTGCATGGTGCCCGCCGCGGTGGGCACGCCGACCGCGCTGATGCACGGCGTGGCGGCGATCGCGGCCTTCGCGGACAGCGGCCGGGCGGTTCGTTCCGAGAAGTACGGCTTCGGGTCGGCCTGGCCGCTCGCTGCGGCCGGGGCGGATGCGGCCGCGGCCGCGAGCAGGCCCGCGCCGGCCAACGAGAGCGCAAAGCGCTGCAGTTTCATAGGAGTTCCCCCTCCAGTGTCATCTCGAAGAGCTCGAGATCGGCCGACTATAGCCGAGCCCAAGGTCCTTTGAATACAGGGTTGCAGCAAGCTGCACGCCTCAGACCCGGCGGCGGCGCGTGGCTGCCAGCAGTCTCCAGGGTCCCGGTGTACCCGGCGGCCACGGGCGCGGTGATGGTCACCGAAATGGCCGCCCCTTCGGGCAGCAACGCCGTACCGCATTGGACGGTGCCGGCCTCAGCCGTTGCCGGCAGCACCGCCCCGGACGGTCCCCGTTTTCCTGTCGGCAGTCGCGCACGCAACAGGCCACAGAGTAATCAACCAACTACTCGATGTCACCGGTATCCGTTGCCAACGGCCACTTCACTCGCGCGGTTCGACGCGCAGCGTGGTGGCTCTCGCCGCGGCGTTCGTGATCGCGCGGCTGGGCGATCCGTTGCCGTACTTGGCGAAATAGGCCGCGTCGATCCGATCGTCCGCCGTGTCGTCCGGCACGTAGCTGACCTCCCGAGTCGTCCCGTCCCACGCGATCGCACCTTCGTGATGCCGGCCGACCCCCTTGTACCAACCACCCTCGGCCCCGCGCACCGATCGCACGTACAGCTTCCTGTCGACGACGACGTGCCACACGATCGTCAGCGTGCGCAGCGATCCGTCCAGGCGGCGCCCGGCGACGCGGATCTCGCCGAGCCGGTCCAGGGTGTTCAACTCGTCAGCAGTCCAGGTACTCACGCTTTCGCCTCCACTGTGCGGGTCAGGCCTCGGGGATCGGGCGGCCGAAGGCGGTCAGGGTGATGTCCTCGGGCTCGGGGCCGCCGCGCTTGCCGGTTTCGAGGGTGTCGATGGTGGCGAGTTCGTCGGGAGTGAGTTCGAAGTCGAAGACGTCGAGGTTCTCGGCGATTCTCGCGGGCCTGGTCGACTTGGGGATGACCGAGCGGCCCTGCTGGAGGCCCCACCGGAGCATGACCTGGGCCGGTGACTTGCGGTGGGCGGCGGCGATGCTGCCGATGACGGGATCTTCGAGGGCGCTGACGTGGCCGCTGTCGCGGTAGAAGGTGATGCCGCCGATCGGCGACCAGGCCTGGTTCAGGATGCCGTGGTCGCGGTCGAACGCCTGGACCTCCCGCTGCTGGAAGTACGGGTGGATCTCCAACTGGTTCACCGCCGGGACCACGGTGGTCGCGTCGAGGAGCGCGCGGAGGTGGTCGACCATGAAGTTGCTGACGCCGATCGCGCGGACCTTGCCGTCGGCAAGGAGCTTCTCCAGGGCACGGTACGCCGCGAGCGTCCGGCCGAAATCGCTCGGCAGCGCCTGGTGGAGGATCAGCAGGTCGATCTGCTCGACGCCGAGCTTGCCCGCGCTCTTGGCGAACCCGTGCAGGGTTTCGTCGTACCCGTAGTCGCTGATCCAGATCTTGGTCTCGACGAACAGCTCGTCCCCGGCGACGCCGGAGTCGCGGATGGCTTCGCCGACCTCGCGCTCGTTGCCGTACGCCGCGGCGGTATCGATATGGCGGTACCCGAGATCGAGAGCGGCCGCGACGGCGGCACGGGTCTCGTCGGGCGGCGTCTGGAACACGCCGAGGCCGAGCGCGGGCATCTGGACACCGTTGTTGAGCGTCAGGGTCTGCATCAAAGAGTCCTTCGGAGGGGTTCGCGTACGGTCCAACTGGCGAGGAGGCTCAGTGCCTCCTCGGCAGGCGAGTCAGGGGGTGCGGTGTAGATGTTGACGCGCTGGCCGGGGTCACCGGCGAGCTCGAACGCTTCGTAGTCGAGCTCGATGTCGCCGACGACCGGGTGGTGGAAGCGTTTGCGGCCGGTGCGGTGGTAGCGGACGTCGTGGGCGGCCCAGCGGCGGCGGAAGTCCTCGCTGCGGGTGGACAGCTCGCCCACGAGGTCGGAGAGATCCTTGTCGTAGGGATCGCTTCCGGCCGCGGCCCGAAGGAACGCTACACAGTCGTTGGCTGCCTTGTCGTAGTCGACGAAGAACTCTGTCGCACTGGAGTCCAGGAAGCAGAAGCGGGCGCTGTTGGGCAGCCTGTGAGGCCCAGCCTGGTCGTACAGCGGGCTGTACAGGGCTCGGCCCAGATCGTTGGCGGCGAGGACGTCGAAGCGACTGTTCCGCAGGTACGCCGGCATCGGCATCTGGTCGAGAATGCGCTGGACGACTGGACGCACACGCTTCTTCCCCGGCGTACGGCGCGGCGCGCGAGTCGCGGCCGTGGCCGCCGTACGGACCAGGCGGTAGAGGTAGTCGCGCTCGGCCTCGTCAAGCTGCAGCGCGTGCACGAGACCGTCGAGGACGCTCTCCGAGACGCTGCCGGCGCTGCCGCGCTCCAGGCGGGTGTAGTACTCGACGCTGATGCCGGCAAGCAGGGCGACCTCTTCGCGCCGGAGGCCGGCTACCCGCCGGTTGGCGCCGTACACGGGCAGACCGGCCTGATCGGGGGTGATCCTTGCCCGACGGGTGGTGAGAAACTCCCGCAGGTCGTTGTTGACGGCCATACCTTCACGCTACGTCGTCGCCACGCTCCTACCAGACCCTGTCAGTACCCCTCTGATCAGGTGAGCGCGACGGGCGCCGCGGTTGCCTCTTGGAGTTCGGTGACGGTGACGTACGGGGCAAGTTCCACGACGGTGAAGGTCCCGTCGATGATGTCCAGGACGGCCAGGTCGCTCAGCTCGGCGGCCGCTCGGGCAGCCATCTGATCACGCGTCCACGGCACGTCGAACCTCCCGCGGCCGGGTCGTACGTTTCTCGATCGACTTCCGGCCGGCCTGCTCCGCCGTCAGCGGTACGACGCGCTGCACGAAAACACCTGGCAGGTGGATCGCGTCGGGAGCGAGCTCGCCGACCTGCTCGGCCTCGACGATCGTCAGCCGGCCGGCCATCGCCGCGACCGGGTTGAAGTTGCGGGCCGAAGCGTGGAACACGCAGTTGCCGGCCCGGTCGGCGACTGCGGCGCGGACGAGGGCGACGTCGGTGACGATCGCCTCCTCGAGCACCATGTCGCGGCCCTGGATCGTCCGCACCTCCTTGGCCGGTGAGGCGACCGCGACGGTGCCGTCCGGCGCGTACCGCCACGGCAGCCCGCCCTCGGAGACCAGCGTGCCGACGCCGGTCGGGGTGAAGAACGCCCCGATCCCTGCTCCGCCCGCGCGCAGCCGCTCGGCGAGGGTGCCCTGCGGTGTGAGTTCGACGGTCAGCTCACCCGCGAGGTACTGCCGGGCGAACTCCTTGTTCTCCCCCACGTACGACGCGATCACCCGGCTGATCCGCCGGCGTTCGAGCAGCAGGCCGAGTCCGGCACCGTCGACGCCACAGTTGTTCGACACCACGGTCAGATCGCCGGCGCCCTGCTCCAGCAGCGCCTCGATCAGGAACCACGGGATCCCGGCCAGCCCGAACCCGCCGACCGCGACACTCGAACCGTCCGCGATATCCGCGACCGCGAGCGCCGGGGTGGCGACAACCTTGTCGAGGCTCATGAGCCGTCCTCCAGGAGATACGCGATGACGGCCTCCGCCACCGCCGGCGTACCGTCAGAGAGAACGAGTTCCGTGCACGCGACCTTCACCGGATG
This sequence comes from Kribbella sp. NPDC004138, assembly GCF_053603655.1. Classification (NCBI taxonomy): domain Bacteria; kingdom Bacillati; phylum Actinomycetota; class Actinomycetes; order Propionibacteriales; family Kribbellaceae; genus Kribbella; species Kribbella sp. NPDC004138. The sequence goes on along the minus strand of NZ_JBSGFZ010000026.1, from coordinate 122,123 downwards.
GCCTCGAAGATCGCGGCGAGGCCCTGACCACCGCCGATGCAGAGGGTTTCCAGGGCGTACCGGCCGTCGCGCCGGTGGAGTTCGCGGGACAGGGTGGCCAGGATCCGCGCGCCGGTGGCGCCGAGGGGGTGGCCGAGGGAGATGCCGGAGCCGTTCGGGTTCAGGCGCTCGTCGAGCGGGTCGACCTTCCACTCGCGCAGGCAGGCCAGGACCTGGGACGCGAACGCCTCGTTGAGCTCGATCAGGTCCAGGTCGTCGAGGGTGAGGTCGGCGCGCGCGAGGGCCGCGGCGGTGGCCGGCACCGGCCCGATCCCCATCACCTCGGGTCCAACACCAGCGACCGCCCACGAGCGCAGTGCCACGAGCGGGCGAAGGCCGCGGCGCTCAGCCTCCTTGCGGGTGGTGACGACGCAGACGGCGGCGCCGTCGTTCTGCCCGCTGGCGTTGCCCGCGGTGACGGTCGCGCCGGGGTCTTGTGCGAGCATGACCGGCCGAAGCGCGGCGAGGCCCTCGAGCGAAGTATCGGGACGCGGGTGCTCGTCGGCGGTGACGAGCGTGCTCGTACCGCGCCGGCCGGGAGCCTCCACCGGCACCACTTCGTCGGCGAACCGGCCTTCGGCCTGCGCGGCGACGGCGCGCTGGTGGGACCGCAGCGCGAACGCATCCTGCTCCGCACGGGAAATGCCGTACTCGCGGCGGACGTTCTCGGCCGTCTCCAGCATCCCGCCCGGCACCGGATGAAACTTGCCCCCGGCCGTTTCCCTGGCCCGAATCAGGCGGTCGCTCAGCTCCACACTGCCGCGGAGGCCGGTCCGCAGACCGAGCGCGTAGTGCTCGACCTGCGACATCGACTCGGTGCCGCCGGCAACAACCAGCCGAGCCGCGCCGGTAGCGACCATGCCTGCCGCGTACAGCACGGCCTGCAGGCCCGATCCGCAGCGGCGGTCGACCTGCACCCCGGGTACGCCGACGCCGAGGCCCGCATCGAGGGCGGCGATCCGCCCGATCGCCGGCGCCTCGCCGTTCGGGTAGCACTGGCCGAGCACGACGTCGTCGACATCACCTTCGCCCAGACCGGTCCGGCGGACGAGTTCGGTGAGAGCGGCTGTGGCGAGGTCGGCGGCCGACAGCGCGGCCAGCGCACCGCCGAAGCGGCCCACCGGGGTACGGATCGGTTCGCAGATCACCACATCGCTCATGCCCTCGACGGTAGGCCGCCAGGACCGATATGGAGAAATACTCATTTACGCTCGACTGAGACTCTGCCAGTATCAATCCCGTGGAGCTCCGTCACCTGCGGTACTTCGTCGCCGTCGCCGAGGAACGGCACTTCGGGCGCGCCGCCGCCCGGCTGCACATGGCCCAGCCGCCGTTGTCGCAGCAGATCCGCCGGCTGGAGAGCGAGCTCGGCCTGCAGTTGTTCCGGCGTACGACGCGACGCGTCGAGCTCACACCCGCCGGCGAGTCGTACCTGGTCCGGGCCCGGCAGATCATCGCGGCGGTCTCGTCCGCGGCAGGTGAAGCCCAGCGGGTCGCGGCGGGGCTCCAAGGGCGGCTGGTGATCGGCTGCGTGGGCTCGGCGACGTACAGCCTGCTGCCGCATCTGGTGCGGACGTTGCGCGAGGAGCTGCCCGACGTGGAGCTCGCCGTCCAGGGCGAGATGCTCGCCCCCGAACAGGCCCAGGCGCTCGTGGACGGGCGGATCGACCTCGGGCTGCTGCGGCCGCCGGTGGAGGACGAGTCGCTGCGGGTCGACGTACTGCGGGCCGATCCGCTGATCGTCGCCGTACCCGACGGTCATCGGCTGGCCGGCAGGCGCCGCGTGCGACTGGTTGAGCTGGCCGACGAGGACTTCGTGATCCACGCGGGCACCGGGCGATCGGTGATGCACGACACCGTGCTCGCACGCTGCCGGACCGCCGGGTTCGAGCCGCGGGTACGGCACGAGGTGGCGGAGACGTCGACGTTGGTGACCTTCGTCGCGGCCGGGCTGGGTATCGCGATCGTGCCCGCACCCGTTGCCGAGCTGAAGGTTCCCGGGGTCGCCTACCGCGCGCTCAGCGGCTCAGCGGCCGTCGAGCTGGCGGCCGCCACCCGAGCCGACGACGAAGCACCACACCTCGAGCGCGCACTGACGGTCCTCACAGGACTGGTTCAGTAGGTACGGCTGGCGACGCTCCCCTTGGACAGGCGACGTGGACCAGGCCGTCGGTAGGCTGACTCCTCAGGCCTGCGACGTGTAGGGGAGCCGCGGATGAGCAACACGACAACGGGCCAATCGAAGGACGACCGGGACTACGCGTGGCACCGTCACCCTGCCCTGCTCGCCGGGATCCCGGCCGTCGCGGCAGTCGTCGCCTCGGTTCTCACGATCGTCCTGGGCCAGGCAGGCGCCTTGCCGCAGAGCATCAATCCGGCACCACCGACAACCACCGTGACAAGCACAGCGACGAGCACGGTGACAAGCACCGTGACCAGCACAGTGACAAGCACCGTGACCCCGACGGCCGGCAGCACCGATCGTCCGTCCGGCAGCCCGGCCGCGGGCGGTGCCGGCTCCCTGGTCTGGAAGGAGAACATCAAGGTTCCAAACGGCTACGGCGTCGACGTCGACCAGCCGGGACCGGTTGTCAACCAGGACACTTTGACCATCGACGTCGGCGAGTTCAGGCCGATCGGTGGCGTTCCGTACGCGCAACTGGGACTCAGCGCCAAGGCAGGCGGCCTCGACCCCGGAGCACCGGCCACCTACGACGATTGCCTGAGCGCGCTGGGCACGGACGCGCAGCCGGAATCGTTCGCGGCCGGCAAGGGTACGGCGTTCTGCGTGCGCTCCGGTGGGTCGGTGAACCCGCACGTCGGCCTGTTCCGAGTCCAGTCGTGGAACGCGACCACCGGAAGAGTTGAGCTCGAGGTGACGGTCTGGACGACCAGCTGACCTACGTCGCCGCGAGGGTCAGTTCGACCTCGTTGCGGTGGAGGGTCAGTTGGCCGCCGGCGGCTTCGGCGCAGCGGCGGGCGATGTCCAGGCCCAGGCCGGTGGAGCCTCGGTCGCTGCGGCCGCGTTCGCCGGCGCCGAGGGGGATGCCGGGGCCGTTGTCGGCGACGACGATGCGTACGACGCCGGGCGCCCGGGTCAGAGTGATCCGCGCGGGCGTGCCGTCGGGGGTGTGGGCGACGACGTTCTCCACCAGGGCGTCGAGTGCCGCGCCGAGGTCCTCGGCGGAGGAGCGAACGGTTGCAGGCGTGTCCGGCAGGTCCAGCGCCAGCTCGCGGCCCTGGTCCTCGAACAGCGGCTCCCAGAATGCGGCCCGCTGACGAGTCACCTCGACCGCGTCCGAGTGCGGTACGCGTCCTTCGCGTTGCGGTCGACGGGCGGCGCTGATCACCGCGGTCAGCGTCCGTTCGAGACTGTTCACCTGGGTGTTCAGCTCCTCGGCGCTCTCCCGGTCCGGTAGCGCCTCGACCTGCAGACGAAGCGCGGTCAGCGGCGTACGAAGCCGGTGCGACAGGTCGGCGACCGCCTCACGTTCGACCGCGATCACCTCGTCGATCCGGTCCGCGAGTCCGTTCAGCGCGGCACCGACCTTCGCCACCTCAGCGGGCCCGGTCGTCGGGGCGCGGGCGTCCATGTCACCGCGGGCCAGGCGTTCCGCCGTACTCGCGGTCTCCTCCAGCGGACGCGCGAGCCGGCGCGACACCAGCTCGGCGCCGGCGATGCTGAGCAGCAGTACGAGCAGGCTGCCGCCGACGAGGAACAGGACCCGCGGCACCAGACCGTCGTACAGCTCCTCGGCGGTCAGGAAGACACAGACCGAGGCGGGCCCGGCCGGCGTACCGACGCCGACGTCCACCGCGAGACCGCCGTCGACGTCGCGGTAGTCCGCGTCGCCGAGCTTCGGCGGCCCTTTCCCGTCGTCGCCGTCCGGGTCGTCGCCGTACCCGGCCGGAACCTCCTTCGGCGTCGGCACCCCGCCGGGCGGCGGCTCGCCCAGCGTCGTACCGTCCGGCATCCGCACCGAGATCCGCCCCGGCTTGTCCGCCAGACCGTTGATGTACGCCGTGATGTCGTCGTTCGTGCGGCCCTTCTCGCCGACGTAGTACGCGACGCTCTCGGCCAGGTACCGCGCCTTGTCCTTGGACTCGTTGGCCGTCGTACTGCGGAGCAGGACCACCAGCGGTACGGCGAACGCGAGCACGACCAGCGTGGTCATGCCGACCGACAGCAGCAGGATGCGGCGGCGCATGCTCACCCGTCCACCGCGAGCTTGATACCGACACCGCGCACGCTGTGGATGAACCGTGGAGCGGCGGCCGTCTCGCCCAGCTTCCGCCGTAGCCACGAAAGGTGTACGTCGACGGTCCGGTCGCCGCCGCCCCACGGCAGCCCCCAGACCTCCGCGAGCAGCTCCCGCTTGGTCACCACGGCCCCGGGACGTCGCGACAACGCCAGCAGCAGGTCGAACTCCTTCCGGGTCAGATCCACCGCGGCGCCGTCCACGGTCACCTCACGGCTGCGCGGATCGATCCGCAGTCCACCGATCTCGACCGTCGTCTCGCCTTGCTGGTCGTGCCCGAGCCGACGCAGCACGGCGCGGATCCGGGCATCCATCTGCGCCGCGCTGAACGGTTTGATCACGTAGTCGTCCGCGCCCGCGTCCAGCAGCCGGACGACGCTCGCATCGTCGTCGCGCGCCGTCGCCACGATCACTGGCACGTCGCTGACCGCGCGCACCATCGCGAGCACGTCGCGCCCGTCGAGATCGGGAAGCCCGAGATCGAGCAACAGCACCTCCGGCCGCTCGCGCGCGACCGCGGCGACCCCGTCCGCGCCGGCCGCCACCGCCGACACGACATGGCCGGCCGCCGTGAGGGACTTCCCCAACGACGCCCGGATCGCGTCGTCGTCCTCGACCAGCAGCACCCGCGCCATGCCACCGAGCGTATCCTCCGCCCGCTCAAGGCAACCTCAAGCCGGAATCAAGCGGACGCCCACCACTCACCAACCTCCGGCCCGGCCGCTCGGCCACACCTGACGGCGCGATCCGCGCGGCCCGGACGTGGGGTTACTGAGTGGTGGAGGTCCGGGGCGGCTTCAGTCCGCTGGAGCGCAGCTCCAGGCGGGCGAGCCGCGCGATCACGTCCGCGTCGCCGTCGCGCCAGGCAGCGACCGGGTCGTCGGAGATCTTCGCGAGCTTGTGCATCGGCTGGTTCGCCATCGCCCGGAGCGCGAACAGGTCCAGATCCGCCGTGCTGTCGATGAACCGCTGCGCCGCCCCGGCCCGCCGCGCGAACCGGATCCGCCGCGGCACCCAGATCAGCACGGCGAACAGCACCGGCAAGCCGATCGTCACCGCCGCGAGCACGTACGCGAGCTGCTCCACCGCGTGCGCCTGGTCCCGCCCCGCCTGCGCCAGCTTCCCCGCGGCCCCGGCCGCGCCGTCGATCGGCGACCGCAACTGGTCCCCCACCGCCGGCACCTTCCCGATCGGCTCGGACAACCGCCGCAGATCCCCCGCCAGCCCGTCCCCCGCCTCGGCCGCCTTCCGCCCCGGCGCGCCCAGCGCGTCGGTCACCTGGAAAACGACCTGCCCCAGCTGCACACAAACCCACACCCACGCCACCAGCATCACATCGCCGACCACCTGCCCGAAACGCTTCGCCCCGGTGTCGGCATAGAGCTTCATGGGCGGCCTTCCGTGGGCTACAGGTTGCTGCGCAGGTTCCAGAGGAGCGGATAGTAGCGGAGGTCGAGGCGGCTGCGGAGGTAGGTGGCGCCGGAGGATCCGCCGGTGCCCGGTTTGGTGCCGATCATGCGTTCGACCATGACAACGTGGCGGGCGCGCCAGGCGGCGGCCAGTTCGTCGTGCTGGACGAGGGCCTCGGCGAGTTCCCAGACGGCGGCGTAGTGGGAGCGGTCGCCGGCGACCTTGCGGAGAGCGTCGCGGACGGCGTCCTCGGAGCCGGTGTCGAAGCCCGCCTTCCCGAGCACCTCGAGGTACGCGTCCCACAGCGTCGGCTCCTCCAGCCGGCGCCGCAGGCGGTCCTTCTCGGCGTCGGTCAGACCGCGGAACCGGCGGACGAACGACGGGTCCTTCGCGCCGGACAGGAACTCGACCTCGCGGAACTGCACCGACTGGAACCCGGACGCCGGCGACAACCGGTGCCGGAACTCGCCGAAGTCCTGCGGGGTCATCGTCTCCAGGATGTCCACCTGCTGCGTCAGGACCCGCTCGATCGTGTGCACCCGCCGCAGCAGGTGTTCGGCCAGCCACAGCTCGCCGGCGAGCATCGCGTCCCGGGACCCGGTCAGCTCGTGCAGGACCTGCTTGAACCACAGCTCATACACCTGGTGGATCGTGATGAACAGCAGCTCGTCGTGCGCCGGCGGGTCGGACTCCAGCCGCTGCTGGTCGAGCAGCTCGGCGAGCCGCAGGTAGCTGCCGTACGTCAGCCGCCCGCCTTCCTCGCCGAAATTCACGTCGACCCCGCCCCACTGCCCCGCCACGCCGTCACCAGTGCTCATGACACGGAGACTAACCGACCACTTCGTGACTGGTCAGTGATTCATTCGTTGGACCTTGGGTACGCCGAGTTGAGGAGCTGCATGTCCGCCACGGTCGAGACACCGATCGTCCAGGGTCCCACCCGGGAAGAGCCGCTGATCGAGGCGTTGCTGCTCGACGACTACCGGTCGCTGGTCCACCTCGCCTACCTGATCCTCCCGCCTTCGATCAGCCGGGCGAGGCGGGTGGCGGCGGCGCACGCCGTGGTCCAGCGGGCGCTCCCGGCGGGCCTCGCGCTGCCGGCCGATCTCGCGCTGCCGTCGAGCCTCACCGTGCCGCCGGACGTCCGGCTGCCGGCGACCAGGCACCGCGAGTTCATGCGCCGCCGGGTGATCGAGGAGGCGACCCGGCAGGCGGAGCGGCGCTCGTTCCCGGCGCGGCTCGGCGGCGTCCTCGCACCGTCCGACGAGCTCGGCTTCGACCCCTGCACCACGCGTCCCGACCGCACCGCCCACACCCGCCGCCGCGCCCGCGGCCGCCGCGTCGCGATCACGTTCACGCTCGTCCTCACCACCGCAATCGTCGCGGCGCTCCTGATGTCTTGACGTAGCGTCGCGGCCCACCTACCTTCGGTCACACCGCTGCGCCGATTCCTTCCCCGCCCCACCACCCCAGTCGCTTCCTACCGCCCCAGGGAGATCTGTGATGTCCGTTGGAATCGTTTCCAGCCTGTCCCTGCTGATCGCTCTCGGCGCGCCCCTACCGGCGCCGGCTGAAACCCCACCGGTGACCATGACCACCCAGGCAACGATCTGCAACAAGTACTGCGACGCGCGCGATCCCGCGCTCGCGCCCGGCGACCGCGCTCCGGTCTCGACCACACTCTTCGGCCGCACGATCACCCTGCACTTCGACGACAGCGATGCGATGGGCTGGGCCTCGATCGAGAACGGCAATCCGGGTGACGAGGTCTGGCTGGACCGCTCGATGGACGGCGGCCGCACCTGGTCCGGCGGCAGCCGCCTCGGCAACACCGCGATCCCCAGTGGGCAACGCGGCTGGCGCACCCAGATGTACAACGTCGACGACTGGAGCAACCTCGGCGTCGGCGCCCTGCGCGCCTGCGGCAAGGCCGGCGACCGCGCCGACGTCGCCTGCACGCCGTGGGCCCGGACGACCTGGAACGCCTGGGACCGTCGTACGGCGGCCGCGACCGCGCTGATGCAGAACTACAACCTGTCCAGCGGCCTGTTCGACACCACGGGCTGGTGGAACTCCGCGAACGCACTCAACGCCCTGATCGACAACGCCCGGATCAGCGGGATGCCGAGCTACAAGTACGCGATCGGCAAGACGTACGACCTGAACCTCGGCCAGTTCGAGGGCCAGTTCCGCAACGACTACATCGACGACACCGGGTGGTGGGGTCTCGCGTGGGTCGCGGCGTACGACCTCACCGGCGAGGCGCGGTATCTGCAGACGGCCCGCGTGGATGCCGACCACATGGCGGCGTACTGGGACGGCACCTGCGGCGGTGGTGTCTGGTGGAGCGAGGCGAAGACGTACAAGAACGCGATCACCAACTCGCTCTACATCCAGCTGAACGCGCAGCTGCACACCCGGATCGCCGGCGACACGACGTACCTGCAACGCGCGCAGGCCGGGTGGACCTGGTTCCAGCAGACCGGGATGATCAACGCCTCGCACCTGGTCAACGACGGTATCGACCTGTCCACCTGCAAGAACAACGGCGACACCGCGTGGACGTACAACCAGGGCGTGCTGATCGGCGCGCTCACCGAGTTGTCGAAGGCAACGAACAACTCGGCGTACCTGACGTCCGCGCGCCAGCTCGCCGACGCGGCCACCACCGCCGCCGCGCTGCACACCGCCGACGGCATCCTCCGCGAGCCGTGCGAGAACGGCGACTGCGGCGGCGACGGCCCGTCGTTCAAGGGCGCGCACGTCCGCGGCCTCGGCAAGCTGAACGCCGCACTGCCGGACCACCCGTACACGTCCTACCTGCAACGCCAGGCCGACCGCGCCTTCGCGGCCGACCGGACCCCGATGGACCAGTACGGCCTGCGCTGGTACGGCCCGGTCGACAAACTCGACGCAGCCCGCCAGCAGTCGGCGCTCGACCTGCTCAACGCGGCACCATGACCTCGGGCGACGCCGGCAATGCCATGATGACCGCATGGAGCTGAAGATGTCGGCGTCGTACGACGCCACCCCTGAGGAAGTGTTCGCGATCGTGACGGACACCGCCTTCCGTGAGCAGGCCTGCGAGAAGACCAAGGCGCTGTCGTACGACGTGCAGGTCAGCACGTCGGGCGCCGACACCGTCGTCCGGGTCTCCCGGGAGATGGAGTCCACCGACATCCCGGACATGGCCCGGAAGTTCGTCGGCGAGACGCTGACCGTCGTGCAGACCGAGACCTGGCACGCGGCGGCCGCCGACGGCACACGGACCGCCGACGTGGCCGGCGAGATCTCGAACACCCCGGTGACCCTGAAAGGAACGGCCCGGATCGCCACGGAGGGCGCGCAGACCGTCCAGTCGATCGACCTCGACATCAAGGTCGCGATCCCGCTGATCGGCAAGAAGCTCGAGCCGTTCGTCGTCGACGCGATCCGCTCCGGCCTGCAGAAGGAGTACGACCTCGGCCACGAGTGGACTGGGAAGTAGACCCGTGTCGTTGCGCTGACCGCGTCGCCTCCGGTGGCAACCTGAAACGAAGTGTTGTCCCGGAGGTGACCGTTCCGATGCGAAGCACCCTGCGAAAGAAGCGGGATCGGACCCCGCCCACGACCGGCGCCGACCAGTACTGCGCGTTCTGCGCCGCCGTGATGCCGTTCGAGCGGATCGACCCCTCGGACTACCTGGTCGACGAACCCGACGAGTGGATCTGCGTCAAGTGCGGCTCCGCCCTCCTCATAGACCCACCCACCCAGCCACTCCACCGAACCGCCTGACCGCCGCGCCCAGCTAGCGGGTTGTTTCACCGCCGGCCCACTGCAACCCGCCAGCGGTCACACACCCGCTATCCGGCCGAGGTCGCGTCGGCGGCGGCCAGACCGGCCCGCATCGCCGCACGGACCTCGGCCGGTCACGGGCCGGTGTTGGTGAGCGGGATCTCGGTGATGAACCGGCGCTCGGCCTCGGGAATGCTCGCCGCGACCAGCCCCGGCTCGTCCAGGACCGCTGCGTACAGCCGCGGCCCGTCCGCGCTGAACAGGTCCGCCGCCACCAGACGCCCGTCCGCGGTGCGCATGATGTTGTCCGGGTTGTCGTCGAGGCTCGGCGCGAACCACGGCAGCTCCCGCGCCGCGCGCTCGTGCACCCGGCGTACGGCGTCCGCGAACTCGGCGACCGCCGGCGCGCGCGCGGCCAGTGCCCGGTGGAACCCGGCGGCCTCGTCCGCGTCGACCGGCTCGAGCCACTCCAGGAACTGCAGATCCCCGCCGCCTGCCAGCCGCCGATGCCCGAAGACCCGCGGAACCTGACGGGTGTGCGCCGCCTCGCGATACAGCGCAACTGTGTAGGGCCCCGCCGGATCGAACGGACTGATCCGCGCCGCGGCCCGGCCATCCGGCGCCCGCAACGCGACCGCCCAGTCCCCGGCCCCGCAAGGCGTCCACCCGGACTCCCGCAGCACCCGCTCGACGTCGCGATGGTCAGCGCCTGGGTCGAGCAGGTCCCCGTACGCGCCGCCCGTCATGCCGCTGAGCATAAGCAGCGACTCGCAGCCCGCGCCGCCGAATTACAGCGGGGGCCCGAAGGCACACACGACCGGCTTGGCGTGAGCGGGATCGAGCGCGTTGGCAACTAGTTGGGCCACGGTCGGGTCGAAAGCCAGGCCGACGTGACCGACCGTGTCCAGCGGGCAGGTGTCCTGGACGTACTCGTTCGTCACACCGGGCTCGCGGATGAACGACGTCTCGTGCGGCGTCACCAAGGCGTCGAAGCGCGAGGCGATCATCGAGTACTTCACCCCTGGCTGCGCGATCGGGCCCTGGGTCAGCTTCGCCACCGCCGACCCGCCGACGATCAACTCGTCACAGGCCGGGCAACCGAACTGCCGCAGTACCTGGTCGACCAGCGGCCGGAGCCCCAGGTAGTCGCCCACGCTGACCAGCCCGCCGAACGTCGTACCGTGCGTGGGCGGCGCCAGCGCGACCACCTTGCCCACCTGGCCGGCGTACCCGCGGACCTTCGGGCCGTAGACCGACTGGAAGCCGCCCTCGCTGTGCCCGACGATGTCGACCTTCGCGGCACCGGTCGCCTGACGGACCCGCTGGACGAACGCGGCGACCTCGTGGGACGACTGCTCGATCGAGACCGTGCCGCCGACCGGGATCTCCGGCGTGGCCTGCCCGTAGGTGAGGGTGAAGGCGCAGTAGCCCTTCGCGGCCAGGAACGGGCCGAGGTAGGAGTAGTTGCCTGGGCCGTTGCCGCCGAGACCGTGCAGCAGGACGAGCGGGTTCGGATGCGCGGCCGACGGCTTGCAGGTCCAGTCGTCGAACCCGGCCGACGTGGCCGCGCCGGCAGGTGCGCTCAGCGTGGCGGTGAGCAGGGACGCGGCGAGCAGGACCGCGGCGGTCCGGCGGAGGCGGTGACGCATGACAACTCCCCGTATGGTGTCGTTCGGTGATCAGTAGATCACGGGTAGTGGAGCACGTCTCCGGGTTACAAACAAGAGTTTGTGTTCGAAACAAGATCTCTTGGTTACGACTCGGCCACGCGGGGTAGCGTCCACCGCATGGGCCGCACCATACGGGGACTGGACGCCGGGCAGCGCCGGGCCGAGCGACGCGAGCAACTGCTGGACGCGGCGCTCAAGCTGTTCGCCGACCACGGGTACCTCGGGACGTCGATCGAGCAGATCTGCAGCACGGCGTACATCGGGACGAAGAGCTTCTACGAGCTGTTCGCCAGCCGCGAGGAGTGCTATCTCGCGCTGCTCCGGCGGACCTCCGAACGCCTCGAGGAGCTCATGACCGGCGCCGCCGCGCAGGCGACCGGCAACGAGCGGCAGGAGGCGCCGCGGCTGCTCGCGACGTTCGTGCACGCCCTGGTCGACGACCCGCGGATCACCAAGGTCACCTTCGGCATGGCCTCCGGCATCTCCGAGTCGGTCGAGCGGCAGCGGCGCGCCAACCGCCGCTGGGCGGCGGGCTTCCTCGTCCAGCTCTGGGACCGGTACGACGGGCCGCAGCCCGACGACCAGCGCGCCGTCCGGCACGGTGTGGCGATCGGTCTGATCGGCGGCATGTTCGACCTGGTCTCGGACTGGCTGCTGGACGCCGACCTCACCGCCCCGCGGCAGATCGAGGCGCTGGTCGACGACCTGACCACGTTCTACATCACCGTCCGGCGGGGTCTCGCCAGCTAATCGAACACGAGCGTGCGGAGGGCGACATGCCCTTCCTCGTCGATGACGTAGTGGGCGTGGCCCTCGTGGTCGACCGCGACGCCCTCGACGCGGCGGATGTCGCCGAAATGGTGGATCACCTTGCTCCCGAGGACCCCGCCGCCGGGCGGCAGCTCGAACCGCACGTGCTCCGACGCGGCGAGGGCTCCTTCCGGGTGGTCGGCGAGCACCGTGGCGGACTTGCCGGACGCGTCGAGATCGCCGATCACCGCGTCGAACCGGTCGTCGCCGTGCGTGTCGAGACCGCGCAGCCCGGCCGGTGCGTCGACACCGCCGACGTCGCCGAGGATCCAGACGTCACCGCAGACCGGGACCGCGTCCGGGTCGTCGAACAGCTCACCGACATTCGTCAGCTCGACCAGCAGCGGGTGCCCGTCGGCGGTCACGGGGTAGCGCAGCCCCAGCACGAGGTTGCCGTTCGCGAGGAACTCGGCCGCTTCGATGTTCACCGGGTGGTCCGCCGGGTGGATCGTCCCACTCCAGCTCTTGGCCTTGGCCAGGCCGCGCTCGATCGTCGCGTCGACGTACGCCTGCTGCCCGAGCGGCCCGACCGGCACCAGCTCCACGTCCGCCAGCGCGTCATTGATCGCGCGGTGCAGGCCGAAGCGCAGCCGCACGATCTCCAGCTCCGCGGGCTCACCGGCGAGGATCGTCTCCTCCTTGACGCGCGCGATCCAGGACCGCTTGGCCGCCAATGGGCCGGCCTTCTTCCCGAACTGCGAACCCAGCAGGTACACGTACCCGTTGAAGGATGCGCACGCCTCGGCGTCCTCGGTCTTGCCGGCGTGCACCCCGGCGTCGGTCAGCACGCGGCGCGCCGACCAGCCTTCGTTCAGCGGGGCGCCGGCCGCGTGCACGAGCAGCGCCAGCGCGTCCTCGGCCGTCGCTTCGTCCAGGACCGTCACGAAGGCGCGGTCCCAGCCGTTCCGGGCCAGGACGTCGGGCCCGAACACGCGGCAGAGGTCGGAGGCTTCGTTGGGCTCGAGGTGCAGGTCGGTCTCATGCATACCCGGACAACGAGAGCGTGGGCCGCGGCGCTCCCGCCGCGGCCCGATTCCCGGGTAATCCCTGACTGGTCCCTAGCCCTGGTGCGGGTAGCGGTAGTCGGTCGGCGGGGCGAAGGTCTCCTTCATGGACCGCGGGGAGGCCCAGCGGATCAGGTTCCACATCGAGCCGGCCTTGTCGTTCGTCCCGGAGGCCCGCGCGCCGCCGAACGGCTGCTGCCCGACCACCGCGCCGGTCGGCTTGTCGTTGATGTAGAAGTTGCCCGCCGCGAACCGCAGGTACTCCGACGCCGCCGCCACCGCGTGCCGGTCCTGCGCGATGACCGCACCGGTCAGCCCGTACGGCGCCGAGTGCTCCATCCCCTTCAGCACGCTGTCGTAGTCCGCGTCGTCGTACACGTGCACGCCGAGGATCGGGCCGAAGTACTCGGTGCTGAAGATCTCGTCGGCCTGGTCGTCGGAGACCAGCAGCGTCGGGCGGACGAAGTACCCCTCGCTGTCGTCGTAGGTGCCACCGGCAACGACCTGGATCGCGTCGGTCGCCGCGGCCCGGTCCAGCGCGGCCTTGTGCTTGGCGAACGCGCGGTCGTCGATCACCGCGCCGATGAAGTTCGACAGGTCGGTGACGTCGCCCATCGTGATCGCCTCGGTCTCGGCGACCAGGTCGTCACGGATCCGGTCCCACACCGAGCGCGCGACGTACGCGCGGGACGCCGCCGAGCACTTCTGGCCCTGGTACTCGAACGCGCCGCGCACCATCGCGGTCTTCAGCACCGCCGGGTCGGCCGACGGGTGCGCCAGGATGAAGTCCTTGCCGCCGGTCTCGCCGACCAGCCGCGGGTACGTCTTGTACGACGCGATGTTCGCGCCGACCGTGCCCCACAGGGACTGGAACGTCTTGGTCGAGCCGGTGAAGTGGATACCGGCCAGGTCCGGGTGGGTGAGCGCCGCCTTGCTGACGTCGATGCCGTCGCCGGTGACCAGGTTGATCACACCGGCCGGCAGGCCCGCGGCCTCGAACAGCCGCATCGTCCAGTGCGCGGCGAACTGCTGCGTCGGCGACGGCTTCCACACCACCGTGTTGCCCATCAGGGCCGGCGCGGTCGGCAGGTTGCCGGCGATCGCGGTGAAGTTGAACGGGGTGATCGCATACACGAAACCCTCGAGCGGCCGGTAGTCCACCCGGTTCCACACGCCCGGCGAGGAGATCGGCTGGTCGCTGACGATCTGCCGCGCGAACGCGACGTTGAACCGCAGGAAGTCGATCAGCTCGCAGGCGGCGTCGATCTCGGCCTGCTGGATCGTCTTCGACTGGCCGAGCATGGTCGCCGCGTTGAGCGTGTCGCGCCACGGGCCGGCCAGCAGGTCGGCGGCCTTCAGGAAGATCGCGGCGCGGTCGTCGAAGGACAGCGAACGCCAGGACGGGGCGGCGGCCAGGGCCGCGTCGACGGCGGCCTTGCCGTCCGCCTCGGTCGCGTTACCGAGCGTGCCGAGCACGTGGGCGTGCCGGTGCGGCTGCACCACCTCGATCGGCGCGCCGCCGCCGAGCTTCTGCTCGCCGCCGATCGTGCAGGTCAGGTCGATCGCTCCCGCGGCGGTCAGCTCCTTGAGCTTCGCCTCCAGGCTCGCCCGCTCACCCGACCCGGGCGCATACCCCTTGACGGGCTCGTTGGCAGGCGTCGGTACGGCGGTGACGGCATCCATGGTGCAGGACTCCTCGATCGTGGGGTGGACCGTGTGGGCACGCCGGGTGCGGATGGCCAGGCGTGACACCAGCATGGTGCCACGCCAGCACCGTCAACCACGAACGCGCCTGAGCTGCTTCCGGCTTACTTCCGCCACGGCATGTGCTGGAGCGCCCAGGTGTTGCCGTCGGGATCCTCGAACCAGGCGTAGAACACCCCGCCGAGGTCCTCGGTCTCGCTCACGTCGACCCCGCGGCCGATCAGCTCCTGCCGCGCGGCTTCGATGTCCTTCACCACCAGGTGCAGCCCGCGCAGCGAGCCGGCCGCCATCTCGGTGGCGGGCAGCCCGGTGGTGAGGGTGATCGAGCAGAACGAGCCCGGTGGGGTGAGCTGCACGATCCGGACACCGTCGGCGGGCGAGACGTCCACATCCGGATGGAAGCCGCACTGCTCGGTGTAGAACCGCTTCGCCCGGTCGACGTCCGTCACCGGCACCGGGATCAGCTCCAGCAGGTACGCGCCCGGCTTCACCACCACGGCGCTGGGATCGTCCGGGATCTCCGAGGCGTCCTTCGGGATCTCGGTCGTCGTCGGCGGCGTCGGCAGGTCGCTCATGCGGACTTCTTGGTGGTCTTCTTGGCGGCCTTCTTGGCCGTCGTCTTGGCAGCTGTCTTCTTGGCGGCAGCCGCCTTCTTGGCCGGCGCCTTCTTGGCTGCGGCCTTCTTCGCCGGCGCCTTCTTGGCCGGCTCGGCCTCACCGGAACCGCCGCCCGCACGCCGTGCCTTCGCGGCCTCGACCGAGGCACGCAGCGCGGCGACCAGGTCCACGACCTCGGCGCCCTCCGGCTCCTCCTCTTCGGACTCCGGCAGCGGCACACCCTCGGCCTTGGCCATCACGACCTTCTCGAGCGCCTGGCGGTACTCGTCGTGGTACTGGTCCGGGTCGAACTCACCGCGCAGCGTGTCGATGTACGACGACGCCATCGCCTTCTCCTGGGTGCGGATCTCGACGTCCTCCGGCGGCGCCGCGAACGACTTGTCCCGGATCTCGTCCGGCCACAGCATCACCTGCAGCACCAGCACGTCGTCGACGGTCCGCAGCAGCCCCAGGCTCTCCCGGGACCGCAGCGCGACCTTGACCAGCGCATACAGTTCGGAGCCGTCGAGCGCGTCCCGGAGCAGCACGTACGGCTTCGCGCCGGGGCCGCCGTCCGCGGCCAGGTAGTACGACTTGCCCAGGTACAGCGGGTCAACCTGATCGGCCGGCACGAACTCCAGCACGTCGATGACCTTCTTGCTGGACAGCGGCAGGTCCGCGAAGTCGTCGGAGTCCAGCACCACCATCCGGCCGTCCGGCATCTCGTACCCCTTGCCGATGTCGGAGTACGGCACCTCCTCGCCGTCGACCGAGCAGATCCGCTTGTACCGGATCCGGCCCCCGTCGGCGACGTGCACCTGGCGGAACGAGATGTCCTTCTCCTCGGTCGCGGAGAACACCTTGATCGGGATCGTCACCATCCCGAACGAGATGGCTCCCTTCCAGATCGCCTGCATCGCCATCAGCTCCCTGTCAGCTCAGCCCGCTACGCGGCCCCTCCGCCGCGAGCAGATCGGGGATCTCCTGTGTCGCGTACCACAGCAGGTCTTCACCCTCGCACGAATCCAGGGCAAAGATCGCGTCGTCGTCACCGCTCTGCGCCGCCTCCCACAGCTCGGCGGCCTTGCCGATCACCGCGGTCGCCTGCGGGGCGTCCAGGTGCACGGAGGCCACCGAGCGCCACGGGATCACCACGTGCAGCTCCAGCCGGGCGTCACCGAGCTCCACCGACCCGTCGGCCGGCGGCACGGCGCTCACCTCGGCCGCGATCACCACCCGCCGGCGCACCGTCGCCGGATCCGCGGCCAACAGCCCCACCGAGGCGCGGGCCGCCTGCGCCATCGCGGCGAACTCCAGCTCCTCGTCGTCGCCCTCGGCGTACCACTCGCGCAGCGCCGGTGTCACGGCGTACGCCGTCAGTGGGGCCGGGCCGATCTCGCCGGCGTTGCACGCCGCCGCCAGCAACCCGAGCGTGGACGGTACGTAGACCCTCATGAGCCCGCCTTCTTGGTGGTGCCGCGGGGTTTCTTCCGGCCCCGGGAGGCGCGGTTCCGGCTGCCCCTGGTCGTTTCCAGCAACTCGTCCAGCGCGTCGGTCACGCACTGGGCGAAAACAGCGAGGTCCGGCATGGCGGTGCGGTCCGCGTTCAGACCGTAGTACACCTGGCCGTCGTAGGACGTGACGCCGACCGAGAGACCCTGGCCGGGCATCAGCGGAACGACCGGGTACGACGCGAGCATCGGCGCGCCCTGCGCATACAGCGGGAACTGCGGACCCGGGACGTTGGTGATCACCACGTCGTCGATCGGCCGGACCGTGGCGGTCGCGACCCGCGCCGCGAGCGCGTGCAGCGTGGTCGGGGCGAACCCGGCGATGCCGACCAGCGAGCGGGCGCTGACCGCGCGGCCGGTGTCCTTGTGCACCTTGGTCTGGTACGAGATCTGGTGCAGCCGCATGACCGGGGAGTTCTCACCGACGGGCAGGTTCACGCTCGAGGCGATCACCCGGGAGCCGAGCGAGGTGGGCTCCTCGTCCTCGTCGTCGCGGATGCTGACCGGGACCACGGCCCGCACGCTCCGGGTCGGCCCGACGCCCTCGCCGCGGGTCATCATCCAGGCCCGGAACGCGCCCGCCACCACGGCGAGGATCACGTCGTTGACCGTGCCGCCGTGCGCGGCGCGGATGGTCCGGTAGTCCTCCAGGTCGGTCTGCACGGTGGTGAACCGGCGCTGCCCCGACGTCTTCACGTGCAGTGAGCTCTCCTGCGCGTGCCGCTGCGCGGCCAGCGATCCGACCACGCCGCCGAGCGCCTCGCGCACCGACATGGCCCCTGTCAGGCTCGCCATCTCGGCGCGCGCCAGCTCCAGCACCGCGGTCGGGTGCCGGGTCGCGTCGGAGAACACTCCGGCGAGCAGCTCCAGCGCGGACGGCGGGTGCTCCGGCTGCCAGGTGTCGGTCGGCGTGTCCCTGGGGTGCGCGGTCGAGTCCAGCACGACCTGGCCGATGTCGACCGTGCTGTTGCCGTCGACAAGCGCCTGGTGGGACTTCGCGATGATCGCGAACCGGTCGCCCTGCAGCCCCTCGACGAGATACATCTCCCACAGCGGGCGTGCCCGGTCCAGCCGGCGCGACATGATCCGCGCGACCAGCTCGAGCAGCTGCGCGTGCGTGCCGGGGCGTGGCAGGGCGGACCGGCGGACGTGGAAGGTGATGTCGAATTCTTCGTCGTCGACCCAGACCGGCCCGGCGAACCGCCCGGGCACCTGCTGGACCCGCTGCCGGTACCGCGGCACGAAGGCGATCCGGTCCCGGATCAGCGCGACCAGACTCTCGTAGTCGAAGCCCTCGTCGCCGTGCACCGGCGGCTCGAAGATGTCCACCGTGCCGACGTGCATCGGAGTGGCCGGCGACTCGGCCTTGAGGAAGGTGAGGTCGAGCGACGTCAACCGGTCCGGCATCTGGCCACCTTCCTCTCAGTTCGACGGATTCTCACCCTAGCGGCCTCCGCCGACAGTGGGCTGCGACACTGGCCGTACGGGAACACTGAGGTATCCGTGTTCGTCAGGCAAGAGGGTGTGTCCCGCGCCCTGAGAACTCGTTCGAATCCCCGAAAGGCTCCTGGACCGATGCGTTCGACGCTCACTCGCGGTGCCGCCACCGCTCTCCTGCCCACCCTCGGCCTGCTGCTCCTGGTCGGCTGCGGCGGGGACGACACCAGCGGCAGCAGCACTCCCTCGCCGAGCGCCCCGGCCAGTACGCCGACGTCGACCCTGCCGGCCAACACGCCGACCCCGGGCTCGCCGAACACCAGCGCCCCGTCGAACACCGCGGACCCGTCCGGCGAGCAGGCCGACGTGACCGTCGACGTCACCGTTGCCAACGGCAAGGTCAACCCGAGCGGTGCGACCGTCAAGGTGAAGGCCGGCCAGACCGTGCTGATCAAGGCCGTCAGCGACGCCGAGGAGGAACTGCACATCCACGGCTACGACAAGGAGCTGGAACTCACCCCGGGCAAGGCGGCATCGGTCAAGTTCACCGCGAACATGAAGGGCACCTTCGAGGTCGAGACCCACAAGAGCGGCAAGCTCGTCGTCAAGCTCGTCGTCTCGTGAGCGTGCCGCTGCTGCTGCCACTGATTCTGCCGCTGCACGGGATCGGCGGGCGGCAGGACCTGCCGGTCCCGTTCGGGCTCGCGGTCGCCGGCGCCGCGGTCGCGGTCGCGCTGTCCTTCGTCATCCTCGGCGTCGCCTGGCGCACCCCGAAGTACCGCGGCAACGCGTCCGGCGTACCGTTGCCCGCCGCAATCAGCCGGGTGATCGACGCAAGCTGGTTCCGCTGGCTCGTGCGGCTGTTCGGACTGGCGACGTTCCTCTACGCGATGGTGGCGCTGCTGTTCGGCGTCGACCGGCTGACGAACCCGATCTTCGGGTTCATCTACATCCTGGTCTGGGTCGGGCTGGTGCCGATCTCGCTGCTGTTCGGCCCGGTGTGGCGGACCCTGAACCCACTGCGCACCATCCATCTCCTGCTGTCGAAGCTCCTCCGCCAGCCGCCGTCGAAGGGCCTGCTCGAGCTCCCGTCCTGGGTGGGCCTGTGGCCGGCCGCGCTCGGCATCTTCGCGTTCGCCTGGCTCGAACTGGTCGCGCCGGACCGCGCGACGATCCCGGTGCTGCAGGCCTGGATCGCGCTGTACGTCGTGATCACGATGTTCGGCGCGGTGCTGTTCGGCGACCGCTGGTTCGCGCAGGGCGACCCGTTCGAGGCGTACGCGACGCTGATGTCGCGGCTGTCGCCGTGGGGCCGCCGGACCGACGGGCGCCTGGTGGCGCGGCGGCCGCTGGAGAACCTGGACGGCCTCCGCCCGCTGCCGGGACTCGTCGGCCTGGTCGCGGCGCTGCTCGGCTCCACGGCGTACGACGGGTTCTCGAACTCGTCCGCGTGGATCGGGTGGGCGCAGAACCAGGACATCTCGATAACCTGGCTCGGCACCGCCGCGCTGATCGTCTTCATCCTGTTCGTGCTGGTCACGTATTCCGGGGCGACGATCCTCGCCGGCCGCCTGTCCGACAGTTCGCGGACGGCACTACCGGGCCTGTTCGCGCACTCGCTGGTACCGATCGTCTTCGGGTACGTCGTCGCGCACTACCTGACCCTGTTCATCCTGGAGGGCCAGCGGACGCTGATCTACCTGAGCGATCCGCTGAGCAACGGGGCGAACGTCTTCGGCACCGGTCTGCTCGCGGTGAACACCGGCATCACCAACCACAGCGCGACGATCGCGGTCGTCCAGGTCGCGGCGGTCGTGTTCGGTCACCTGCTCGGCGTCGTCTCCGCCCACGACCGCGCCGTCGCCCTGTTCCCCCGCGCGAAGGCCCTGGCCGGCCAGATCCCGCTCCTGGTGGTGATGGTCGGCTACACCTGCGGCGGCCTGCTCCTGCTGTTCTCCTCCTGAGGCTTCGCGAGGCCGCGGCTGGTGATCAGGAGGAGGACGAACGCGATCATCCCGACGATCAGGTGGGAGTTGCCGGGGATCGACTGCCAGAAGCTCCAGCTGAGCTCGCGGTCATCGCGGAACGGCACCCACCAGATCGAGCGCAGGACGAACAGGCCGTAGAACAGGACGCCGGTGACGACCGCCGGGTTGAGGCCCCAGACACGGTTGACGCCCCGGATCACGCTGACGCCGAGCGGGATGATCCACACCCAGTGATGGCTCCACGAGATCGGCGACGCGTACAGCACGGCCAGCGCCATCACGGAGATCGCGGTCACGCGCTCGTCGGCGAGCCAGTACTTCCGGGCCAGCCACAGCACGAGCAGGCCGAACACGGCCGAGATCACGAACCAGGCCGGCTGCACCCAGCTCGCCTCGTCGCCGATCCGGTGCAGGAAGCCGTTGAACGACTGGTTGCCGGTGTACGCGATCCCGCCGACCCGGTTCGCGTCCAGGATCACGTCGGTCCAGTACCGCCACGACTGGTGCGGCACGATCGCGAACCCGATCGCCATCGTGGCCAGCAGGCCGAGGACGGCGTTGCGCAACGCCCGCCACTGCTTCGTCACCACGAGCAGCGCCAGGAACGGCAGCGGCGTCAGCTTGATCCCGATCGTCACGCCGAGCCAGAACCCGCGCAGGCGCGCGTCGTTCGGCCGGATCAGGTCCAGCAGGATCATTGCGGTCAGCAACAGGTTGATCTGCCCGAACTGGATGGTCTGCCAGACCGGCTCGAGCAGCAGCGACAGCGCGGTCAGCGCGACCAGCACCGCCGTCCGCTTGCGCTGGGTGATGAACGACCAGAACGTCTTGGTCAGACTGGCCCGCCACAGCGCCGTGATGCACAGCACCGAGATCGTCGTCCACGCCACCAGCGCGACCGCCCACGGTACGGCGGCCAGCGGGACCATCGCGATCGCTGAGAACGGCGGGTAGGTGAACGGGAGGTTCGAGCCGCCGGGCAGCTTCGCGTCGTACAGCGAGTCGCCGTGCAGCAGGACCGAGCCGCCCATCCGGTAGACGCGCAGGTCGATCATTCCGCCGTACAGGTGGGTGATCCAGGCGCCGACGGCGACCAGGGCCGCGCACGCCAGGACGGCGATGACGATGCCACGGCGGCCGGCGGGACGGATCGAGGAGGATGCGGGGGTGGTCACGGTCACGTCAGGTCGGCTCCGAACAGGGTTTCCAGCGCTCGCCGGGTCTCGTCGTACTCGGTGTGCAGAATCGCGGTCATCCCGACCGCCAGGGCGCCGTCGACGTTGAGTTGCAGGTCGTCGACGAACACGCACTCGGCCGGTTCCAGTCCGAGCCGGCCGGCCGCCAGCCGGAAGATCTCCGGCTCGGGCTTGCGCAGGCCGACCTCGCCGGAGATGACGATGTCGTCGAACATGCCGTCCCAGGTGTCGCGCGGATAGGTGTTGCCCCAGGAGTTGGACAGCAGCGCGGTCCGGATCCCGCGCTCGTTGGCGCGCCGGACGAGTGCGGACATCGCGGGCTGGTGCTCGAAGTGCGCGAACATCCGCTCGATCAGTCCCTCGGCGGGCACCGGCGTCCCGTCGTGGCGGACGAGCATCGAGGCGAGCTTGCGCTCGAAATCCGGGACGGCGAGCTGGCCGCGTTCGAGCGCGTGCACCGGGTTGAGCTCGGCGGTCACGGTCTCGCTGGGCAGCCATTTCATGACCGCCGCGAGGTAGGAGTCGAAGTCGAAACCGTCCAGCTCGGCCCAGCGCCGCAGCGCCGGCTCCAGGCCCGAGGTGAGCACTCCGCCCCAGTCCACCAGCAGACCTCGGGGCACCGCCCGCACCTCAACCATGCGCGCAAGCCTACTCAGACGGCGGAGGCCCTCACCCTCCCGGCCCTCGCCCTCACGCCCTGTGTTCAATGGTTGTGGTTCAGTGGCTGTACTCGATGCTCACATCGCCCGAGGAGGTCTTCGCCCGGATCGTCCGGGTGGCGTTCGGATCGATCTTCACGTTCGCCGACTCGTCACCCGAGGACGTGTCGGTGTCGACCTTGTACGACTCGGTGCCGGACGGGATCCGGATGTCGACGTCGCCCGAGCTCGTCTTCGCGTCGACCGTCTGCGGCGCGACGGTGAAGTCCAGCGCGACACTGCCGGAGCTGCTGTGGGTCGTCACCGACGTCGCGGTCAGACCGTCGCCCTCGACATCGCCCGAGCTCGACCGCAGCTCCAGCGGTCCGCCGACGTCGTGCACCTCGATGTCGGCCGAGCTCGTCTTCAGCACGGCCCCGCCTTCGATCCCGGCGACCGTCACCTTGCCGCTGCTGTTCTCGACCGTCAGCTTCACGTCCCGCGGCACCGTCAGCACGTAGCTCGTCTTGCACCCGAACGACAGGAACCCGCAGCCGCCGCTGTCCAGCTCGAGCTTGCCGTCGCCCTGGTCGTACCTCTCCTTCGGGTCCGAGCCGAACACGTTCCGCTCCGACTGGCGGTCGACCCGCACCTCGGTGCCGTCGCCGGGACGCACCTCGATCGACGCCGAGCTGCCCTTCACCAGCAGGGACCCGCCCTGCACCGGGTAGCTGCTCTGGCTGCTCTTGGTGCCCTCGGTCAGGCCGGTGAGCGCCCAGTACACCCCGCCGAGGATGAGTGCGACGGAGATGGCGATCCCGTACCGCCGCTCGACGCTCATCGAGCTCCGCGGTCGGCCTTGGACATCGGACATGCCCCAACCCTGGCACATCGCGGCCCCGCTGTCGGTGGGGTTGTCCCCCGAATCAACCCTGAGTGAGCGGTCAGGCGGGGACCGAATGCAGGTCGTCGGCCACCGCGCCGGCGAGTTGCTGGAACGCCTTGCGGAGCTTGCTCGACCTGGCGGCCTCGGACAGGCTGCGCCCGTGCGCCACGGCGGTGTCCACCGCACCCAGGTCGTACGGCAAAAGGGCGGCGCGGTCGACACCGGCATACTGCCGGAGCGCGTCCAGGGCCGCGTCGGCGGGCGATCCGCCGAGCGAACCGGAGCGCAGCCGGTTCACCACGACGCGGGTGGTGACGGACGGTACGACGGCGTGCAACTCGTGGACCGCCCGGATCAGGCGGGTCAGGCCGACCGGGTCCGCCGTACCGACCACGACGACCTCGTCGGCCTCCTCGAGCGTGGCGATGGTCGCCCCGTTGCGGCGCGGCGCCAGCGAGTCGAACGAGATCTCCTCGTCGGTCTCGACACAGAACCCGGCGTCGATCACCGTGATCGGCGCCAGCGAGCGCGCCGTCGACCAGATCGCCTCGACGGCCGCGGGCCGCAGCTCGGTCCAGCGGTCCGCGCGGCTGAGCCCGGTCAGGACGAGCAGGTGCGGGTTCAGCTCGCGGGCGTGCCGCGCGAGCGTCGTCACGTCGAGCGAACCGTTCGACGCCGAGCGCGCCGCGGCGGCCAGGCCGGAGGTCTCGTCGAGCATGCCGAGCATCTGGGCGACGGTCCCGCCATACACGTCGACGTCGGCGAGGAGAGTCGGCACGCGGCGCACCGCCAGCTCGCAGGCCAGGTTCACCGCGACGGTCGTCCGGCCCGGCGCGCCGGTCGGGCCCCAGACCGCGACCAGCCGGCCGGTGCCCTGCGGGAAGGCGGGCGGTTGCGGGTTGGCCGCGGCCTCCGGGGTGAGCGGCACGAAACCGCCCGCGAAGTGCGAGCTCGTGATCGGAGGGCCGGATTCGACCGCGTCGGCCACCGCGCGCCCGAGGTCGGCCGGGCTCACGTCGGCCGGCAGGATCCGCTCGATCCCCATCCGGCTGAGCCGGTCCTCGGCGCCGAACGGCGCTCCGGTCTCGGTCGGGTCGACCAGGGCGAGCACGGCGATGCCGCGCGCGTGCAGCGCGGCGACCGCGTCGGACGACAACCGCGGCAGCGCGTCGGCGAGCAGGACGGCACGGGCCTGACCGCTCGCGGCGGCCGCCATCACGTCCGCGATGTCGACGCAGCGCCGGACGACGCGGATCCCGGGCGCTCGCTCGGTACGCCGGACGACGTCGGCCTCCCACGGCGCCCCCGTGACGGCCAGCAGGACTGGGACCGACATCAGCCGTCCTTCCGGACCAGGGTCGGCTCGCCCGCGCTGATCGCGGTGAGAGCGGCCGGAATGCGTGGCAGGTCGGTCGAGGCGAGCGCGATCGTCACCTGCCGGCGCGCCGTGCTGCCCGCGACCCCCTTCACCGAGTCGATCTGCAGCACGCGAACGCTGCTCCACAGCGGCCGCGCGGGCTGTCCTTCGGTCTTCGGCACCACCCAGACGTCGACCACGTCGCCCGGCGCGGTGTCGGACGGCAGGCGGCCGGAGGCCACCGAGAGCGGGAACTCGGTGCGGTCCTGATCGGACGCGGCAACGGCGGCGTCCTTCGGCACGAACTCGCCCTGGCCGACCGTGCGACCGACGACGAGCCCCTTCAGATCGGCGTCGGCCGACAGATAGCGCTTGGAGTCGTCCCCGCTGGTGAACCGGACCCGGACCGTGGTCAGGTCGTCGTCGGTCAGCGGGGTGCCGGTCTTCAGCTCGTGCTTGGCCGCCCAGATCGTGGTGGTGTCATCGGCGGACGACAGCAGTTTGGCGCCCGCCAGCGCGGTGACGGCGACCAGCAGCACGCCGAGCACCAGGCGGCCGTCCTTCCAGCGCGCCTTGCGGTTGCGCTGGGCCGGGGCGGACGGCGCCCCGAAGCCACTTCGCACTGCTGTCTCGACCACGTCGTCTCCCCAGTCGGTGGATCGGTGTCGGCCGACATTCTGCCTGGTCGCCGATCGCACGGTGAACGGTCATCCACAGGCTGTCACAGCCTGGGGACAAACTCGGTCATCCGTTCGCCAACCGTGGCAAACTGAAGGAACCAGCCACTATCCGAAGGAGACGACGATGCCGGGACCGCGGTTCCTCCAGCTCGCCGACGTCGCCGAGGTCCTGAACATCTCCGCGAACCAGGTCTACGCGCTGGTCCGGCGCGGCGACATCCCGGCGGTGAAGATCGGCGGCCGCGGACAGTGGCGCGTCGAGGCCACCGAGCTCGAGAAGTACATCGAGCGGCTCTACACCGAGACCAAGCAGTTCATCGACACCCATCCGTTCGGCGAGGAAGCCGACGCCACGGAGGACGCCCACCTCTGACCCCAAGCTCTCCCGGCGGGCTGGCGCCGGGGGGCGACGAGAGTCAGCGGCGGCGGAGGGCTCGGAGGGCCTGGGTGGGGACCAGGCGGACGTTGTAGACCTCGGTGCGCCGCCGCGGTGCGTCGAGCGGGTGCTCGGCGATCTCCAGGAAGTCGGCGCCGACGCGGTCGATGGTGCCGGTGACCGGACCGCCGCCGCTGCAGAAGAGCGTGACCGGTGAGCGATCCCGGGCGATCCCCCGCAGCAGGTGCGCGAGACCGAGCTTGCCCTCGACAGCCCCGACCGCCGGCTCGGCCCACGGTCCGAGCCGATGGACCGCGATCAGCGCGTCGACCGGGATCAGCCACTCCTCGTAGCGCTCGGTCTCGATCAGCAGGCAGTCCTTCCCGACCCGGCTGAGCTGTCCGCGCACCGGGTCGGCGTCGTTCAGCTCGACGCGGACGACGGTGTCCACCGCGCCGCGGAGTCGGTCGAGCACGGTGATCTTCCCGACCT
Organism: Kribbella sp. NPDC004138; assembly: GCF_053603655.1. Classification (NCBI taxonomy): domain Bacteria; kingdom Bacillati; phylum Actinomycetota; class Actinomycetes; order Propionibacteriales; family Kribbellaceae; genus Kribbella; species Kribbella sp. NPDC004138. The sequence goes on along the minus strand of NZ_JBSGFZ010000026.1, from coordinate 96,296 downwards.
CGGCCCGGATCCGATCGGCCACCTCGCCGTACAGGTCACTGTCCTGGAGCGCCTCGAACTGCGACTCCAGGTCCGCGAACAACGCATCCCACCGCATGACCGTGAACCTACCGGTCGCGGGTGCCGCCCGGCCGTCACTGTCCGCAGTGGAAACCGACGCTGCGTGGGTTAAGGACTTGCAAAGGCGGCGTAGAACCGGTCTATAGTGGTCAAGCCCAAGCAAACTAACGCAAACTCAAAGGTCGGGAGCGAAGCGGGATGAACGCGATGATCCGGGTGGTCAAAGGCACGCTCGCGATCGTCGCGCTGGCCGGCGTCGGTCTCCTGCTGCGGTGGATCACCGCGGGCTCGATCACCGGCCTGCGGACGTACGACCTGGATTCGCTGACCGTCCTCGCGGTCGGGACGATCGCCTGGATCGCGTACGGCTGGCTGGTGCTGGCCGTCCTGCTCACGGTCCTCGAACAGGTCCCCGGCACGATCGGCACCCTGTCCGGCGCCGTAGCCGGCCGGATCACCACCAAAACCGCCCGGGCCCTCCTACGCTCCGGCCTCGGCGTAGCCGCCGTCACCCCCCTCACCGTCGGCGTAGCCCAAGCCGCCCCCACCGACACCGCCCACGTTCGCCAGTGGACCCAACCCGCCGCAAACTTCCGCGCCACCGAACCACGCTCGACCGTCGAACTCGGCAGCTCCGGCCAAGCCCACACCGACTACCGCGCCACCGAACGCTCCTCGACCGTGCACCTCGGACCGGACACCAGCACCCGCCACACGAACACCGGCAACACCACAGCCGACCAGGCCACGGACAACGACCGCGCCACGGAGCCACGCTCGACCGTCGAACTCGGCAGTGCCGACCAAGCCCACGCCGACTACCGCGCCACCGAACGCGCCTCCACCGTCCGGCTCGGACCGGACACCAGCACCCACCACACCAACGCCGGCGACACCACAGCCGTCCAGGCCACGGACAACTACCGAACCACCGAACCTGCCTCGACCGTGCAGCTCGGGCCGGACGCCGACGCCCACCGCACGAGCACCAGCAACACCCCAGCCGACCACTCCGCCGACGACTTCCGAGCCATGGAGCCACGCTCGACCGTCGAGCTCGGTAGTTCCGATCAGGCTCACACCGACCGCCGCGCAACCGAACCGCCGTCCGGAGTCCGCCTGAGCTCCACCCCCACCCCGCCGGACGACCTCACCCCGAACCGCCCAGTCGATCCCAGCAACTCCAGCAGCACGACGCAGAAGCCGGGCAGGACGGAGCGACCGACGGGCGGGGCGCGGGTGGGAGTACCGGATCGGCCGGCCGACGGTGCGCCCACCCGGTACACCGAACTGCGACCGACCGTCCCAGTACGCGTCGTCGTACGGGAAGGCGACTCGCTCTGGAAGCTCGCCGCCCGCGAACTCGGGCCAGACGCGACGGCGGAAGCGATCGCCGCACGCTGGCCGGCCTGGTACGCCGCGAACCGCCACGTGATCGGGAACGACCCCGACCTCATCTACCCCGGGCAGGTCCTCCGCATCCCACCCACGCCGACCGGCGACCACCTCCCGCCCCATCACCAGGAGCAGTGACATGAGCCAGCCCCACAACCTCCAGCCGGAAGATCTCCCCCTGGACGCCGTACACCCCGCTGCTCCCCTAACCGCCGTCCCCACCCCCACGACGGACCCCACCGACACCGCAGACACGCCCGACACCACCGAGGCCCGCCCAGCCCCGACACCCACCCGCGACCTACGCCCGGCTGCTCCACTGACCGCCGTCCCCGCCCGCACGACGGACACCCCAGACACCGCAGGCACCACCGACACCACCGAGGCCCGCCCGGCCCCGACGCCCACCCGCGGCGTACGCCCTGCTGGTCCACTGACCGCCGTCCCCGCCCGCACGACGGACACCCCAGACACCGCAGGCACCACCGACACCGCAGACACGGCCGGCGCCGCAGACGCCCGCCCGAAACCAACGCTCACCCTCGACGTACACCCGGCTGCTCCGCGCACCGCCGTCCCCACCCGTACGACGGACACCGCAGGCACCGCAGGCGCTCTCCAAGACCCGACGCTCACCCGCCCGGACACACCGGAGGTTCAGATGGCCGTCACCCCGACCACGCCGACCACCTCAACCACGCCGACAGCGCGGCCCGCGCGGGCCGTCGTGGGAACCGCCGGGGACGCTCGGCAGATCCTTGCCGAGGTCGGACGTCCTCGCCTGGCGTCGGTCGGCGGCGACGCGCACGTCGTGCCGGCCACGACGCGGTACGCCGATCAGCTGACGGACGGGGCTCTCGCGCTGCGCCTGGAGGCCGTACGGCGGCTGGGCATCGCATCGACGCCGGTCTCAAATGAGCCGAGCGACGCAGACGCGCCGGGTGTCGCCGGTGAGCGAGAGAAGGGCCGGAAGCTCAGCGTGGTGCCGGAAGCTGCTGGCGCCACGCACGCGGTCGCGGCGCCTGGGCAACCTGACGGGGCCCAGGCGCCGCTCAAGACAACCGCCGGCGCCAAGGCAACCTCCGTCAAGACAACCGCAGCCGGCACGACTGCCCGCACGACACCCGGCACGACACCCGCCACGACAGCCACCAAGGAAGCCGTCGCCAAGGTCGCGCGGCCGGGCGGGGTTCCGGGGAGGGAGGCGCCTCGGCTGCCGGAGGTGCGGGCTTGGAGTGCCCGGTTGGCTCAGGCGATTTCCGAGGTGCTGGCCGGCGACCGGCCGATCTCGCAGCTGGTGCGGTTCGCCGATGATGCGGTCTTCATGGAACTGAACCGGCGGGTGCGGCTCCTGGGGCTGAACTCGACCGCCGGCACCCGCGGGGCGAAGGAGAAGAGCGTCGTGCGCTCGGTGCGGGTGTTCATGCCCGAGCCGTTCATCGCCGAGGTCGCCGCACACGTACGCCACGGCAGCCGCTCCCGCGCAGTCGCCTTCCGCCTGGAAGTCCGCCGCAACCGCTGGGTCTGCACGGCCCTCGAACTCGGCTGACCCGAGCATGCGTGGCCGAGCACCTTCGCGAAAGTCGACTGACCCCAACGGGCAGCTGCTCCCGCGCAGTCGCCTTCCGACTGGAGGTCCGCCGCAACCGCTGGGTCCGTACGCGCCCTCGGACTCGGCTGATCGCCGAACATGCGGGGCCGACCACCCGCGCGAAACCCAGCCGGACTCCACGGCAACCGCTGCGGCGCGCTCGTCTTCCCGCTTGAGGTTCGCCGCAACCGCTGGGTCTGCACCGCCCGGCTGATCGTCGAGCTCGGAATCAGCCGTGTGAAAGTCGGCTGAACTCGCGGCTCCACCCCGGCGTCATACCGGGCGCAATTTGATTGTGGTGGTTCTGTCATGTGGTTGGAGTCCTGGCCGCGTACGGTGGCCGGGGTCGTCTGGGTTCGGGGGAACGAGGATGTCGGAGAGCACAACCGCCACGTCGGCGTGGCAGGTCGGTGTGCGGGAGTTGAGTGTGGCCGAGCAGGCGCGCATTCTCCCGGCGGTACGGCGGCGGCGCTGGAGTGAGCGTGTGCGTCTGCTGTACCCGTTGGCCGTTCGCTACCACCGCGCCGTGAAGCGCCTGGACTGGATGACGTCCAGCACGCCGTACGCCGCAACGCACGACGTGAAAGACCTGCCGGTGCGGATCAAGCGGCACAAGTCGTTGCTGCTGCGACAGCTCGGCGAGACCGAGATGTGGATGCAGCACAACAAGGTCGCGAACCTGAAACTCGCCTGCGCACAGGTCGACAGCCTGTTGATCCGCCCCGGAGAGACGTTCTCGTTCAACAAGGTCGTCGGCAACGCCACCCGTCGCAAGGGTTATCTGAAAGGCATGCGGCTGTCGAACGGCCAGGCCAAGCCAGGCATCGGCGGCGGCATCTGCCAGCTCGCGAACCTGCTGCACTGGATGGTCCTGCATTCGCCGTTGACCGTGACGCAACGGTCCACGCACAGCTTCGACCCGTTCCCCGACAACGGCCGGGTGCTGCCGTGGGGCGTGGGCTGCAGCATCGTCTACAACTATGTGGATCTGCAGTTCCGCAATGACACCGACCAGACGTTCCAGTTGCGGGTCGGCGTCGGCGACCGCTACCTCGAGGGCGAGATCCTGGCCGAGGTCCCGGCCGCGTCGTCGTACCGGGTGTTCGCCAAGGACGAGCGGTTCCTCCGGGTCGGCGCGGAGTACTTCCGCCGCAACGAGATCTGGCGCACGGTCATCGACCGGCGCACGGGGACGGCGGTCCGCGACGAGCTGGTCCGCGAGAACGTTGCCCTGGTCAAGTACCTGCCGGTCGACGTACCGGTCCTGGACGTCCTCGTCTGAATCACTCGAGCAGCGCGCACCCGTACTTCTCGAACAGCGCCGCGACGTCGCCGGAGAACCCGCCGTGCAGCTCGCGCAGCATCGCGTGCGTGGTCGCCGACATCACCAGCACGTACCGCGCCGGCTCCTCGCCCGGATTCCCGAACGTGTGCGGCACCCCGCGCGGCCCGATGATCCCGGACCCGGCCGGTACGTCGTAGTCCTCGCCGTCGATCCGCATCCGCATCGTCCCGGAGAGCACGTACCAGGCCTCGTCGTCGGTGTGGTGGACGTGCAGCGGCGCCTGCCACGCCACCTCGTCCGACGTGCGGCCGTCGGCCTCCCACTCGGCGAGCACCAGACCAGACCCCTCGGGCGCGATCGTACGGCCGAGCAGCGGAACCCCTGACAGATCGTCTCGACGCGTCACACCATCTCTGATGCCCGAACACACCGTCGCCAAACTGTCGGCGGCGCGTTGCAGACTGGAGAGGTGACTGTGGCCGTCGAGCCGTACCGGGAGCGCCCCGCGCGCATCGCCGGCGCCGACCTGTGGACACGGACGGCGGAAGGCGGTGAGTACCGGATCCTCCCCGACGGCTGCATGGACCTGCTGCTGATGGACGACGACCTGATCGTCGCCGGCCCGGACAGCCGCGCCTGGACAGGCTCCGCGCCGCGCGGCACGCGGTATGCCGGGATCCGGTTCGCGCCGGGTGCCGCGCCGGGCTTCCTCGGCGTCCCGGCCCGCGAGTTGCTGAACCAGCGGGTCCGCCTCGCCGACCTGTGGTCGCCGAACCGGAGCCGGCGCCTGCTGGACCGGATCCGATCGGCCCCCGATCACGCGACAGCGCTCGACCTCGAGGTCGCGAGACTGCTCGAGGAGCCGACGGACCGGCTCACCACGCACGTACTGCGCAGTGTCCGCGGCGGTCTGCTGCGTGGCACGGCCGGCGTGGCGCGGCTGGCCGGGACGATCGGCCTGAGCGAGCGGCAGCTGCACCGCCGCTGCCTGGACGCATTCGGGTACGGGCCGAAGATGCTCGACCGGGTCCTGTGGATGAACGTCGCCCTCGACCACGCCCGCACCGGACTCCCGCTCGCCGACGTCGCCATGCTCACCGGGTATGCCGACCAGGCCCACTTCTCCCGCGATGTGAAAGCCCTCACCGGTCTGCCACCGAAGATCCTGCTGGGCTGAGACACTGCTCTGCATGACCGAAGTCGGTACGACGACGTTGCGGCACAATCCGCTCAACGCGGTGACGGCGAACGTCGAACGGGTGACGTACGCCGACGGCCGGACCGCCGTACGCAAGGAGCTCCGGCGGCCCGCCGACTCGTCCGGCCCGTGGGCCGCGTCGACCGACCCGCGGCACTGGAACTACTGGCGCCGCGAGCTCGAGGTCTATCGCGACGACGAGCTCCGCGAACAGCTCGCCGACGCCGGGCTGGTGCTGCCCGCGGCGCAGACCGAGGACCAGCAGGACGGCGCCGTCCTGCTGATGGACGACATCGACGGTACGCCGGGCACGCACTTCAGCCTCGCGGAGCACGCGGCGCTCGCCCGGGCCTGCGGTCGCTGGCAGGCGCGCCCCGCGCCCGAGCGGCCGTGGACGTCGATCGGTTTCCTCCGCGACTACTCGACGACCCGCGACGTGCCGTGGCACCTGATGACCGACGACGCGGCGTGGCAGCAGCCGCTGATCCGCGAGACCTGGCCGGCCGGACTCCGCGAGGCCTGGACCGGACTGCTGGTCCATCGCGACGCCCTGCTCGACCTGGTCGCGAGTCTCCCGCGGGCCCGCTGCCACCTCGACTTCTGGGTGTCGAACGTGATCCAGCGACCGTCCGGCGAGCTCGCGCTGTTCGACTGGTCGTTCCTCGGCGACGGCGCCCTCGGCGAGGACATCGGCAACTACATCCCGGACGCGGTGTTCGACCTGTTCTGGCCGGTCGAGCGCCTGCCCGAGCTCGCCGAGACGTGCATCGCCAACTACCTCGACGGCTTGTACGAGGCAGGCTGGCGCGGCGACCCGGACGACGTACGGCTCGCGGTGATGGCGTCCGGCGTGAAGTACGCGTGGCTGCTGCCGGGCCTGCTCGGCCGCGCCTCGGACGCGACGCACAACGCGTACCACCGCCAGGTCGACAGCCGGTATCTGTTCCACCAGCGCGGCCAAGCACTGCTGTACCTGGCCGACTGGTGTGCGGAGGCGCTCAGCCGAGCACGACGGTGAACCCACCAGGTACGACGAGTGGGGTGCCGCGGGCAACCAGCCGGCCGCTGGAGTCATACGAGTACGCACGCTTGCCGGCATCGACCACCCGCGGACGAGTGTCGACGCTCACCAGAAGCGTCGCCGATCCGATCCTGAGGCTGCTGATGGTCGGAAGCAGCAGTACTGCATCCACCTGAGCCGTGCCTGTCGACTGCGCGCTGAGCGTGGTCGCGTCGGCAGGCAGCGGTTTGGTGAGTGTCAGCGGTTGAAGAGCACCGGGTGCCGCGGAGATTCCTTGCGGGCCGCAGCTGTGGGTCAGCGTGCCGAGCGTCAGCCCAGCGCTCGTCCAGGTGGTCTTCGCCGGGTCGGGTGTGTCGACGAGATTGACGACCGGGAGCACCAGTCGCGGCTGCGTCGACGCCGGCAGCGTCCAGGTCGCCGTGCCGTCGAGGGACAGGTAGGCGCCGTTGCTCCACTGGGATTCGCCCGTCCAGGCCGAAGGTGGAGTGACGACCACGCCGCCGGTGGCCGATTCCGCCTCGACGACGCGCAGGCCCTCGTACGCCGTTTCGCCCGACAGGCGAGCGACGTCTGGATGGGCGTCGAGGGCGAGCATCGAGAGCTGGCCGTGGATCGTGGACTCGGCGCCGGAGTTGCGGTTGATCACGCCGTCGCCGGAGATGCCGTCGTACGTGCGCCCGGTGGCCGCGTCGTACATCGGTTCGGCGCCGCGGTTGGCGCCGAAGTACCAAGCGGCGGCGAAGGCCGCGAGGTGTTTCTGGCCGGGGCGGTCGATCGCGAGCAGTGCCTGCAGGCGCGCGTCGACACCGTACGCGATCTGGGTGCGGTCGATCGGGACTGGTAGCCAGCCGTTGTCGGCGCCGCCTGCCGTGAGCAGGAGCGGCGTGAAGCCTGCCGTATCGCCGACGGCCCCCGTGAGCAGGCCGGGATCACCAAGGGCGGCAGCGGCGGCAGCGAGGGCCGAGGGCATCTGGGCGCCCCACGCGTGCCAGTCCGAGATCGACTCGCCCCAGGGGAGGATCGCCCGGAACGGCCATTCGCGGGTCGATCCGGCCTGCATCTCTGCGATGCCTTCGGCGAAGCGGCTCAGGGCCCGACGCGCTCCCGGCGATCCGCCCGCCTCGACGTACGCCGACAGTCCGAGGACCGCTTCGGACGTGGCGTCGGCGCCGTTCACGATCAGCCAGGCAGGGAGCCTGCGGCCGTCGACCACGTTGTACTGGCCGTAGCGGGTCAGGACCTGACGCTCCAGCGCGGCGATCGCCAGCTCGAGCCGTTCGCGGAGGAAGCCCGCGAAGGCCCGGTCGGTGCGGCGGAAAACGCTGTATCCCTCCCCCAGGGCCCAGACCGTGCGGGCCAGCCAGTACGACGGGCCGGAGTCGGACGGATCGGGCAGCTCGACCGGTTCGGCGCTGGGGTTGAGGGCGCCGTCGGGTTGCATCCACAGAACGACGTTTCCGTTGGGCGACTGCAGGAAAGCGAGTGCCCGCAGCAGGTCGCGGGCAGCCAGGAGCGAGCTCGCCTCGTGGAACAGCGTCCAGTGCCGCAGGTAGACGACGGCCGCCCGGGCGATGTCGTCCGCGTTGTACGCGCCCTGCCCGTAGGTGTTCGTCGCGGGATCGTAGGTGCCGCCACCGATCCGCTGGTAGGAGCCGTCGGCCTGGCGGTCGGCGTACGTCCACAGCACACCGAGCGGAGCCGAGCCGTAGGTGGTGTGGCCGGCAGCGGGCGGTGGTGAGACCGACGTGCGGAGATAGTCGAGGTGGGCGAGGTTGGACAGGCGGGTGGGCGTGGCCGCAGCGGGGACAGTGACCGCCGAGGCGGCGGCCACCGCGAGTGCCCCGCCGAGGACGGTGCGGCGGGTCGGGTTCATGGCAGGCGATCCAATCTGGCCACGCCGATCGCGGCGTCGGCCATGCCGTAGAAGACGTACCGCACGCCGTCGACCTCCTCGATCGCGGTCGGGAAAACGACGTTCCCCACCGTTCCGACTTTTTCCTCCTCGGTTTCCGGGACGAGCAGGGGTTCGGTGCTGCGGGCAACCACCCGGGTCACATCGTCGGCGTCGAGAATGAGTGCGCCGGCCGCGTAGCAGACCTTCTGCGTCGTGGGGTCGAAGCCCTCCGGCTGCTCGCCGGTGACGCCGTGGTGGATCACCAACCAGCCCTCGGGGATCCGCAGCGGCGCCGGCCCGGCGCCGATCTTCAGCTCCTCGAAGGGGTACTCCGACATCGCGACCAGCCGGTGCTGCCGCAGATGGACGAGGTTGCGCAGGTCCTCCTCGACCGCCGACACCGGGACGAACGAGACCCAGATCCCCGGGCGGTCGTCGGTGACACCGGCCGGCAGGTGGACGCCCTCGCCTTCGCGGAACCAGCCGAGGTCCCACATCGGCCGGTGCAGCATCGCGTACGCCGGTTCGCCGTCCGGACCGGGCACCGGCTCAGGGAAGAAAACGGTGTCCTTGTTCGGGAACAGGTTCAGGTCGGTGTCCAGGTCCGGCTGGTACTCGAAGTGCAGCGGCCCCAGCCGCCGCCAGTCCCGCAGGTCCGACGAGACCGCGAGGGCCGGCTTCGGCCCGAGTGGACCGTAGGCGACGTACGTCATCACGTGCAGGTCGAGCGACGGGACGAACGTGACACGGGGATCCTCGACGCCCGCGTTGTTCTTGCCGCGCTCCCAGCCTTCGTCCGGCGCGAGCACGACACCTTCGCGCCGGACGCCGACCGGGACGCCGTCGGTCAGCTCGACCTCGGCCAGGCCGACGCGCGAGATGTTGCCGCTGGCAACCAGCCGCGGCAGCAGGTACAGCCGGCCGTCGGGGGTGTGCCCGGTGGCGGGGTTCAGCACCCCCTCCGCCTCGAGCTCGTTGCCCGGCTCGGCCGTCATCAGGACTCCGACACGGGTGAGGGTGTAAGGAACAGTCACGGAAAAGCCCTTTCAGAAGATCAGCACTGCGGTTCTAGCCTTTGACGCCGGACGACAGGTTCGTCGAGATGAACCGGCGCTGGAAGACGATGAACAGGGCGACCGCGGGCGCGGCGAGCACGCAGGCGCCCGCGAGCACGGCGCCGAACGGGTTCGCGGCGCGGGCGGACACCGTGGTCAGGTAGTTGGACAGCGAGACCGCGAGCGGCTGCAGGTCCTGCTGCTTGGTGATCAGGAACGGCCACAGGAACTCGTTCCACGGCCCGATGAACGTGAGCAGCACGCCGGTCAGCAGCGCGGGCCGGACCAGCGGTACGGCGACCCGCCAGAGGATGCCCAGCTCCGACGCACCGTCGATCCGGGCGGCGTCGAAGAGCTCGGCCGGCAACTGCAGGAAGTACTGCCGGAACACGAAGACCGCGGTCGAGTTGATCAGGAACGGCAGGGTCATCCCGAGATAGCTGTCGGCCAGCCCGTAACTGCGCACGATCAGCACGTAGAGCGGGATCGTCAGCAACTGGAACGGCACCACCTGGATGAGCAGCATCAGGTTGAACACGAGCCCGCGGCCGCGGAACCGCAGCCGCGCCAGCGCGTAGCCGGCGAGGACCCCGAACACGAGGGTGCCGAGGATGACGCCGCCGGTGAAGATGCCGGAGTTGAGCAGCGACCGGCCGAGGTCGATGGCCTTGTTGATCTCGGCGTAGTTGTGGCCGGTCAGGTTGCCAGGTGACGGAAATGCTCCGGAAACCGTCGGATCCGGTTCGGCCTGCAGGGAGCCGATCAGCATGTAGTAGAACGGAAACAGGAAGACGAACGCGCCGATCAGCAGCGCGACGAACTTGAGCTTCATCAGTCCTCCTCCCGCCCGACGAACCGCCGTTCGAGCAACGCGAGCACCAGCACCCCGATGACGAGCAGCACGCCGATCGCCGACCCGATATCCGGATTCCCCTGCTCGATCCCGCGCTGGTACATGATCAGCACCGGGGAGGCGGACGCTCCGTCCGGTCCGCCGCCACCGGTCAAGAGGTAGGGCTCGGTGAAGAGGTTCGCGCCCGTCACCGTCGCGACGAGCACGACCAACGTGGTCGCCGGCCGCACCCCCGGAACGGTCACGTTGAGAAACGATTTCCACCGCCCGGCGCCGTCCATCGCCGCCGCCTCGTAGAGGTCCTTCGAGACGTTCTGCAGCGCGGCGAGGTACAGCAGGATGAAGAACCCGAGCTGTTTCCACGTCACGTAGATCGCGACCGTCGGCATCGCCAAGGACGAGTTCACCAGCCACGACGGATCGGGAGCCAACGGCCCCAGCAGCGAATTGACCAGCCCGTTCGAGTTGAACAGGAAGAGCCAGACGCCGACCACCGCGACCGACGCGGTCACATACGGCACGTAGTACGAGACCCGGAAGAACGTCCGCCACCGGATCGCCGCGTTCAGCGCGTTCGCCAGCCCGAGCGACAGCACGACGGTCAGCGGAACATTGATCACCAGGAAGACCAGCACGTTGCCGAACGCCCGCCGGACCGCCGGATCCGACAGCACCGCCACGTAGTTGTCGAACCCGACGAACGGCCGGTCCACGATCGCACCGGGCGCGGCGAAGAAGTAGTCGTGGAACGACATGTACACCGCGAACCCGAGCGGATACGCGAACACCGCGGCCAGGAAAACGACGTACGGCGTGACGAACGCGGTCCCGACCGGATGCTCACCGAGGATCCGGCCGAGCGGACCACGCGACCTCATGACTGCTTGATGAGTTGGTCGACCTTCTGTGCGGCGCCGTCGAGGGCCTGGCCGACGTCCTCCTGGCCGAAGATCACCGACTTGGAGTAGGCGTCGCGGAAGGTCTGCCAGATCGTGATCGAGTTCGGCACGTTCGGGACCTCGACGGTCCGCGACGCCTGGTCTGCGAACGTCTTGTAGTCCGGGTTCTTCGCGAAGTAGTCCGCGTACGTCGAGGCGACGTCCTTGCGCAGCGGCATCTGCCCGGTCGCGGCCAGGAACTTGCCGTCCTGGTCCTTGCTGGTCGCGAACTTCAGCACGTCCGCCGCCGTCCCGCGGTTCTTGCAGGCCGAGTACATCGCGACGTTCTTGGCGTCGGAGAACGTGTGAATCTCGGCGGCCGGCTTGCCCGCGGACGTCGGCACCGGGACGACGCCCCAGTCGACCTTGCCCTTGTACGTCGCGATCGCCCACGGACCGACCACGGCCATCGCCGCGGTGCCGTCCACGAACGCGTCCCCGGTGTACTTCTCCGGCGACGCCAGCTTGTCGGCGTACATCGTCCGCCAGAACTGGGCGACTTTCTTGCCCTCGTCGGACGCGAACGTCGCCTTGCCGTCGGCCACCAGCTGCTTGCCGCCGCTCTCGGCCGCGTACAACGGGTAGAAGTCGAACCAGGACTGGTAGAACTCGTTGCTCGGCGCCGGGTAGATGGCGAACTTCGCCGCCTTCGAAGCCACGATCTTCCGCGACGTCGCGAGGAACTCGTCGTAGGTGGCCAGCGACGGGTTCGTGATGCCGGCCTTCGCGAACACCTTCTTGTTGTAGAAGATCATCACCGGGTTCGACTTCCACGGCAGCTGGTAGTACTTGCCGTCCGGTGACTTGTACTGCTGGGCGACGTCGCCGGAGCGCTCCTCGATGTAGGACGCGTCCAGCGGCACCAGTCCGCCCTGCTTCTGGAACTGCGACACCGACGCCGGTGACGTGTTGAAGATCAGGCACGGCGCGTTGCCTGCCGTGATCGCGGCGCCGATCACCTCCTCGGACGACTTGCCCGTCGGGATCTCCTGCGCGGTGATCTTCTGGTCGGCGTGCTCGGCGTTCCAGGCCGCGACCATCTGCTTGCCCCAGGCCACTTCCTCGGCGTTGTTCGAGTACCAGATCGTGATCGGTCCGCGGGCCTTGGCCGCGGCGTCGGCGTCACCAGCGCCGTCACCGCCGCTCCCGCACGCGGCGAGTGAGCCGGCGAGAACGACGGCCAGCAGTCCAGCTTGCAACTTCATCAGGGGTTCCTCCTAGGCAGGGGGTGCAGCAGTGGAGCGCCGTACGACGAGTTCCGCGGGCGGGAGCTCGACGTCGGGTACGTCGGTCTCGCCGTCGACGACCCGGTTGAGGGTCCGGGCCGCCGTCTCGCCGAAGCGGAACGGGTCGGCGCGGACCGTGGTCAGACCGGGATGCACGTACTCGGCGAGCTCGCTGTCGTCGAAGCCCGCGATGCTCAGGTCGTCCGGCACCGTCAGGCCGGCGGCCTGGGCGGCGCCCAGACCGGCGATCGCCATCCGGTCGTTCGCATAGACGATCGCGGTCGGCGGCTGCGACAGCGCGAGCAACCGCCGCGTCGCCTCGATACCGCCGGCCGCGGTGAAGTCGCCGTTCTCGACCGCGACCGGCTCCAGCCCGGCGGCAGCCAGCGCCTCGACGAAGGCCGTGGAGCGGGCCGTGGCGTGCACGAACGCGGGTGGCCCGGCGACGTGCGCGATCCGGGTGTGCCCGAGCTCGACCAGGTGCTCGACGACCGCCCTTGTGCCGGGCCGGTCGTCGAGGGTGACCGCCGGGAACGGCGAGTCGCCGTCCGGCCGGTTCAGCGTGACCGCGGGCAGGCCGAGCTCGACGAGCAGCTCGATCCGCGGATCGTCGTGCCGGAGGTCGGAAAGGAACACCCCGTCCACCCGCGCGTCCTGCGCGAGCCGCTGGTAGCCGTCCGCCTCCGAGCCGTCGGCGACCACCTGCAGGACCAGGGCCTGGCCCTGCGTCGACAGCACGCTCTCGACCCCGGCGATGAACGCCGGGAAGAACGGGTCCGACGACAGCACGGCCGGATCCCGGGTGATCACCAGGCCGAGCGCGAACGCCTTCGAGACCGACAGCGACCGGGCCCGGTTGCTCGGCCGCCAGCCCAGCTCGTCGGCGGCCGCGAGGATCTTGTCCACGGTCGCCTGCGCCAGCCCCGGCCGCCCGTTGAGCGCGAACGACACCGAGCCCTTGGACACGCCGGCCCGGCGCGCCACATCCGCGATTGTCGGCCGCTTGGTCACCCGAGATCTCCTTTAAACCGGTTTAAAGAGCATCTAAACCGGTTAAAACCCAGGCTGTCAAGATCGCAATCGATGCGCAGTACCGCAATCTGCGGGCAGTTCCGCGCACTCGTTTGCAGCCGATCGCTTGACGGCCGCGGCCGGCGAGGGATTGACTGGTCGGCAGCGACGCACCCAGCCGGTACCAGGCCGACGGCCTGAAGTCCGGTTTTCCGGCGCCAGGGTGGTGAGAAACCCGAGGCGGGGTCGCGTCCCCGGGACCGATGGAGCAATCGTGTCCAGACTCACCCGCCGCCTGCTCGGAGCAGCCGCGGCCACCGCCCTCGCAGTCGCCGTCACCATCACCGCCTCCACCCTCACCCGAACCTCCGCCGACGCGGCCGTCACGCTGCCGCCGGCACACGCGAAGTTCGACTACCAGATCGGCGGCGCGTACACCCCACCTGCCGGAGTCCAGGTGGTCACCCGCGACCGGACCGCCGCGCCCGCCGCGGGCCTCTACAACATCTGCTACGTCAACGCCTTCCAGGTCCAGCCGGGCGAACAGGGCCAGTGGGCCGCCGACCTGCTGCTCCGCGATGCCAAGGGCAACCTGGTGATCGACGAGGACTGGGGCGAGCCGCTGCTCGATCTCCGTACCGCCGACAAGCGGACCCGGATCGCCGCCAAGGTGAACGGCTGGATCGACGGCTGCGCCGCCAAGGGCTACCGGGCGATCGAGCCGGACAACTACGACAGCTACACCCGCTCGAAGAACCTCCTCACCGCCGGGCAGGCCAAGGCGTACCTGACCCTGCTGGCCACCCACGCCCACAGCAAGAACCTCGCGATCGGCCAGAAGAACACGGTCGAACTGGCCGGCGCGCGGACAGCGGTCGGCCTCGACTTCGCGGTCGCCGAGGAATGCGGCCAGTACGACGAGTGCGGCGACTACGTCGATGCCTTTGGCAACAACGTGATCGTGATCGAGTACACCGACAGCGGCCGGCGGACAGCGTGTTCGCAGTACGGCGGAACGCTCTCGATCGTGCAGCGCGATGTGGACGTCTCCGTCCCGGGCGACGCCGGGTACGTCCGCAAGACCTGCTGAACTCCTTTCGTCCACACCTTTCTGGAGACCGTCATGTCTCAGCATGCTCGAAACCTGTCCCGCCGTGACGTCCTGCGCGCGGCCGCCGCCGTGGCGGCCGTCGGCACCGTGGGCGCCTGCGGCAAGAACGACGACGAGGGAGCCGATCCGAACGGCGTCGTGACGCTGGATCTGTGGCACGGCCAGGTTGACCTCGGCAAGGCCGCGATCGACTCACTGATCGCCGCGTTCAACCAGTCGCACCCGAAGATCAAGGTGGTCGGCGGCGGTGGCGGCGTGACCGCGGACAGCATGCTGCAGAAGGTCACCGCGGGACTGGCGGCGGGGTCCTACCCGGACATCGCGTACATCTTCGGGTCGGATCTCGCCAGCCTCACCAAGAGCCCCAAGGTCGCCGATCTCACCGGGCAACTGACGGTCGACGGCTACTGGCCGGCCGTGAAGGACGCCGTCAGCGTCAAGGGCAAGGTCCGGGCCGCGCCGGCCCTGCTCGACTCGCTGTGCGTGGTCTACAACAAGAAACTGTTCGCGGCCGCCGGGGTGGCGCCGCCGGCGGCAGGCTGGACCTGGGACGACTTCGTGGCCACGTCGAAACAGCTGACCGATCCGGCGAAGGGCGTCTTCGGCACCGGCTGGCCGGGTGTCGGCGACGAGGACACGGTCTGGCGGATCTGGCCGATGATCTGGGACCTCGGCGGCGATGTGGTCAGCGGTGACGGTAAGAAGGCGGGCTTCGACGCGGTCGGCACGAAGGCCCTCGAAACCCTGGACCGGCTGCGCACCGACAAGTCGCTGTACGTCGACCCGAAACCGGGCAGCGAACAGCTGTACCAGGTGTTCCTCGGCGGCCGGATGGGAATGGTTGCCACCGGCCCCTGGCAGCTCCCCGAGCTGAAGGACGCCGGCCTCGACTACGGCGTCGTCCCGCTGCCGTCGTACTCGGGGAAGCCGATCACGATCTCCGGGCCGGACACCTGGACGATCTTCGACAACGGCAAGGCCAAGGTGAAGGCCGCCACCGAGTTCGTCAGCTGGCTGGCCGATCCGGCGCAGGACCTGCAGTGGGACATCAAGGGCGGCAGCCTGCCGATCACCAAGGCCACCGCGGAAATGCCCGAGTGGAAGAAGCATTCCGCGGCGACCCACGGGCTGGACGTGTTCGTGACCGCGCTCGACACCGCGAAGGTGCGGCCGACGATCTCGACGTACCCGCAGATCTCGCAGCACGTCGGCGAGGCGATCGCCGCCGTCCTGCTGGGCAAGCAGAGCCCGGCGGACGCACTCGAGCAGGCCGTCGACCAGTGCAACCAGGTGCTGGCGGTGCCGAGCTGATGGCCAGCGTGGTCGGGACGTTCACCGTCGATCCGCGGAGCCGGGCGGCCAAACGGCGGGCGCGTGGTGAAGGTGCGACCGGCTGGGCGTTCGTGAGTCCGTCGGTGGTGCTCATCCTCGGCCTCGGTGTCGTCCCCGTGGTGTGGTCGCTGCTGTTGTCGTTCCAGGTGAACGATCTGGTGTCCCCGAGCCAATGGGTCGGACTGGCGAACTACCAGGCACTGGTGAAGGACCCGGCGTTCGGGTCGGCGGTCGTGCACACGCTGATCTACACGGCGCTCTACGTCCCGTTGAGTGTGGTCGCCGGGTTGGCGATCGCGATCGCGCTGGACCGGAAAATCGCGTTGATCGGGCTGTACCGGACGCTGGTGTTCGTGCCGTTCGTGGTGTCGGCCGCGGCGCAGGGTGTGCTGTTCTCGTTCGTGCTGGATCCGGAGTTCGGTGTCGCGAACTCCCTGCTGCACAAGGTCGGGCTGCCGGCCCAAGGCTTCTTCAGCGATCCGGGGCAGGCGCTGTACCTGCT
Source organism: Kribbella sp. NPDC004138 (assembly GCF_053603655.1). NCBI lineage: Bacteria > Bacillati > Actinomycetota > Actinomycetes > Propionibacteriales > Kribbellaceae > Kribbella > Kribbella sp. NPDC004138. Next base: position 79,824 of record NZ_JBSGFZ010000026.1, on the reverse strand, counting down.
GGTCGCGATCTCGTTGTGGAGCGGCACCGGGTTCTGCGTGATCGTCTATCTCGCCGGTCTGCAAGGGGTTTCGACCGATCTGGTCGAGGCCGCGCGGATCGACGGCGCCGGCCGGTGGGGCGTCCTGCGGCATGTGACGCTGCCCGCGCTGACGCCGGTGACGATCTTCCTGCTGCTGTTCCAGACCATCAACGCGCTGCAGGTGTTCGACCTGGTGTTCGTCACCACCAAGGGCGGGCCGCTCGGCTCGACGACGGTGATCGTGTACTTCATCTGGGAGAAGGCCTTCAAGACGTTCACGGCCGGCTACAGCGCGGCGGCCGCGTACACCCTGGCGGTCGCCTTGCTCGTGATCGGTGTCGCCCTGCAGCTCTACCGGAAGCGGGTGGCTGCTCGATGAGGCGGATCAGCGGTTGGCACTTCGTCCTCGCGCCACTGGCGCTCCTGTTCGCGTTGCCGCTGGTCTGGCTGCTGGTCAGCTCGGTGATGAGCAACGCGGAGATCAACCGTTTTCCGCCGGCGCTGTGGCCGCACGGGATCAAGCTGGACGGCTACCGGTACGTGCTCGGAAACGCTCTGTTTCCGAGGTGGTTCCTGAATTCCCTGGTGGTTTCCGCGGTGGCGGTGACCGCGAACCTGGTGCTCGGCTCGCTCGGCGGGTACGCCTTCGCGCGGATCCGGTTCGCCGGTTCGAAGCTCGTGCTCGGGCTGATGCTCGCGACGATGGTCGTCCCGTTCCAGCTGACGATGATCCCGACGTTCCTGGTGATGAAACAGCTCGGCCTGATCGACACGCTCGGCGCGCTCATCGTGCCGTCGCTGGTGACGCCGCTTTCGGTGTTTCTTTTCCGGCAGTTCTTCGTCTCGCTCCCCCGGGAACTCGAGGAGGCCGCCTGGCTGGACGGCTGCGGACGGCTACGGATCCTGGTGTCGATCGTGCTGCCGCTCGCGCGGCCGGCGTTGAGCACCGTCGCCGTCCTCACGTTCCTCGCGACCTGGAACGACCTGACCTGGCCGTTGATCGCGATCAACAGCGACTCCACCTACACCCTCCAGCTGGGACTGACCACGTTCCAGGGACAGCACCACACCCAGTGGTCGGCGGTGATGGCCGGCAACGTCATCACCGTGCTGCCCGTCCTGCTGGGCTTCCTCCTGGCCCAGAAGGCGTTCATCCGCTCACTGGCCTCCACCGGACTCAAAGGCTGAGACAAACATGTTCGATCTGCTAGTGATCGGCGACGCGAACCCCGACGTGGTCGTCGGGCCCGTCGACCAGCCGATCCTCTTCGGCCAACGGGAACGCCTCGTCCCCGGCGGCTCCCTGGTCCTCGGCGGCTCCGCGTCGATCATGGCCTGCGGCGCGGCCCGGCTCGGTCTCCGCGTCGCCTTCGCAGGCCGCGTCGGCGACGACCCGGCCGGTGACTTCGTCCGTACGTCGCTCGCGGACCGGGACGTGAATGTCGACGCGCTGGTGGTCGACCCATCGCTCCCGACGCCGCTGACCACCATCCTCACCTCGGGGGACGATCGCGCGATCCTGACGTCCCCCGGGTGTTTGCCGAGTACTGTGGCGGAGGATGTCCCGACATCCCTCGTGCGGTCGGTGCGGCATGTGCATGCCGCCTCGTTCTACTTGATGCCGGAACTGGCGGCAGGGCTGGCGGGGATCTTCAAAGAGGCCAAGGCGGCCAAGGCGTCCACCTCATTGGATCCGAACGACGATCCGGCCGGTAAGTGGGACCGCATGATGCTCGACCCCGTGCTGCGGGTCACCGACTACTTCCTGCCCAACGCGGCCGAGGCTCTGGCCCTCACCGGCCACCACTCGGTCGAGGACGCGGCCGGCATCCTGGCCCGGCGCCTGGCTCGCCGCGGCACCCACGTAGTCGTCAAGAACGGCCCGGACGGCGCCTTGGCTCACGACGGGACCAGGGTGATCACCGCGCCGGCGTTGAAGGTGGACACGGTCGATGCCGTCGGCGCGGGCGACAGCTTCGACGCCGGCTGGGTCGCCGCCGTACTGCACGGCTCGAAACCCGAGCGTGCGCTGGCGATCGCGGCTGCCTGCGGCTCCCTCTCGACGCGCGCGGCCGGCGGTACAGCTGCCCAACCCGACTGGGACCTGGCCCTCGGGAGTGTGGCGCCATGACCAAGATCGCGTTCGTCGGGGCGGGCAGCGTGGTGTTCACGCAGGGATTGCTCGCCGACCTGTTCGCGCTCGAGCTGGGTCCTGTGCACATCGCGTTGCACGACATCGACCCCGAGCGGCTCGACACCGCCGCGGCCGCGGCCTCGTACATCGCGCGGGAGAGTAGCGTCGACCCGCGGATCACCACGCATCTCGAACGGCGGGCGGCGCTCGACGGCGCCGACTTCGTCATCAACATCGTGCAGGTCGGGATGAACGCGGCGACCCACGTCGACTTCGAGATCCCCGCTCGGTACGGAATCCGGCAGACGATCGGCGACACCCTCGGCGTCGGCGGCGTGTTCCGCGCGCTGCGGACGTTCCCGGTCCTGCGGGAGCTCGCGAAGGACATCGCCGAGGTTTGCCCGGACGCCTGGCTGCTCAACTACACCAACCCGATGGTGATGAACGTCTGGTACCTGAAGGCGCTCGGGGTCCGCAACGTCGTCGGGCTCTGCCACTCGGTCTACTGGACGATGCAGGGGCTGTCCGAGCTGGTCGGCGTACCGTACGAGGACGTCGGCTACCTGGCCGCGGGCGTGAACCACCAGTCGTGGGTGCTGCGGTTCGAGCGCGGATCGGAGAACCTGTACGACCGGCTGGACGCGGCGATCGCGGCGGACCCGGAGCTGCGCCGGCGGGTCCGGGTGGACATGTACCGCCGGCTCGGCTGCTACCCGACCGAGACGAGCGAACACTCCGCGGAGTACGTCCCGTGGTACCTCGGCCACACCTCCGAGATCGAACGCCTCCGCCTCCCGATCGGCGCCTACCTCGACATCGTCGCGGACAACCTCGCGTCCTACGAACACACCCGCGATGCCCTGAAGGTCGGCGATCCGGTCGACGTCGAACCCACCATGGAGTACGCCCCCCAAATCATCCACAGCATCGTCACCAACACCTCGCGCACCATCTACGCCAACCTCCCGAACACCGGTGGCTTGATTGCCAATCTGCAGGCCGAGGGCGTCGTCGAGGTTCCTTGCCTGGTGGATGCTTCGGGGCTCCGGCCGGTCGCGGTCGGCGAGCTTCCGGCGCAGTGTGCGGCGCTCAACCGGTCGTACCTCAGCGTCGCCGAACTCGTCGTCCAGGCAGCGATCCAGCAAGACCCGCGCGCGATCCGGCAGGCGGTGATGGTCGACCCGGCGACCGCGGCCGCGCTACCCGTCGAGCGGATCTGGGAGCTGTGCGACGAGATGGTGCTTGCTCATCGCAACTACTTGGACCCGCCGTTGAGGGCGGCGCTCAGGTAGTCGCGGTACGTCGCGAAGCCGTCGAGGACCTCGGCGGCTGTCGGCTGACCGGTGAGAGCGCCGACGCCCTGGCCCGCGTAGATCGACGCGCGGGCCGGGTCGGCGGCGCTGGTTCCGTCGACGTACTCGGCATGACCCGCGTCGTCCGACTTCAGCTCCTGCTCGCGCCCCTCCCAGTTGTCGTAGTACGCGTTGCGGAGCGCCCGGCCGCCGAACTCGTCCGGCCAGCCCGCCCGCGACGCGGCGTCGAACACCGTGCCGTACACGGTGTCGGTCTCGTCCGCCTCGATGATCCGCTGCCGCACCGGCTCCTTGGTCAGCGCCTCGACGCAGGTGAGGAACGCAGTACCGATCCAGCCGCCCGCCGCACCCGCCGCCAGCACAGCGGCCAGCCCGCGCGGACCGGAGATCCCGCCGCCGGCGAGCACCGGCAGGTCGGTGAGGTCGAGGATCGCCTGCAGCAACGGCAACGTGGCAACGGCGTTCCGCCCGTGCCCGCCGGCTTCGGCGCCCCGGGCAACGATCACGTCCACCCCGGCCGCCACCGCCTCGCGGGCATCGGCGACGGTGCCCGCCTGGGTCGCGACGACGATCCCGGCCGCCTGCAGCGTCTCGACGTACGGCTGGTAGTTCCCGAAGCTCAGCGACACCAGTGCGGGCTTCAGCTCCAGCATCGCCTCGAGGTGCTCCGGGTGATCCTCGACGGACCAGGCCATCAACCCGATCCCGTACGGCGCCCCGCCGGCCGCGGCGATCGCGCCCTCGGTCCGGATCCAGTCGGCCGAGACCGCGGACCCCGCGCCGAGCATCCCCAACCCGCCCGCGGCCGAGATCGCCGCCGTCAGCTTCCCGCCGCTCACATTCGCCATCGGCGCCCCCACCACCGGCACCGCGAGCCCGAACCGCTCCGTCAGCCACATACCCCCAGCGCACCACACTCGCCGCCCCCACACCATGTCCCGCGCCACACCACGCCAGACACAGAACGGCCGGCCCCGGGATGGGGACCGGCCGTCGATGGATCTGCGTCAGAACTTGTAGACGTCCGACTGGGGGTCGCCGTGGCAGCGCTTGTACTTCTTGCCGGAGCCGCACGGGCAGGCGGCGTTGCGCGGCGTCCCGGCGTACTCCAGCTTGCCGTCCTCGACGGCGTCGGTGTGCATCGCGACCTCGTCGTCACCGTCGATGGTCGGCGCCGAATACGTCAGGCGTTGCGGCCGCGGCTCGTTGGTGAGCCCCTTGGCGCGCAGGCGCGGCGTGTCCCGCGGCCGCGGGGTGTCCTGCGGCCGCTCCTCGTCGGCGGTCCGGCCGGCGAACTCCGCGATCGGTGCGCCCGGAGTGAGGATGTCCTGGATCCGCTTGCCCTCGAGGCTGTCCTCGTCGGCCAGCGCCGCCTCGTTCGCGAGCTCCATCTCGGCGCGCATCGCCTCGACGTCGACCTCGACGTTGAAGATGAAGCCGACCGACTCCTCCTTGATGGACTCCATCATCGCGGCGAACATGTCGTACCCCTCGCGCTGGTACTCGACCAGCGGGTCACGCTGCGCCATCGCGCGCAGGCCGATGCCCTCGCGCAGGTAGTCCATCTCGTACAGGTGCTCGCGCCACTTGCGGTCCAGCACGCTCAGGACGACGCGACGCTCCAGCTCCCGCATCGCCTCCTCGCCGAGCAGCTCTTCACGCCGCTCGTACGCCGCGGTGGCGTCCTCGATGAACCGCTCGATCAGGAAGTCCTGCGTCAGGCCGGCCTTCTCGCCGCCGGCCTCCTCGATCAGCTCCTCCTCGGTGAGCTCCGTCTGGTACAGCGTCTTCATCGCGGTGAACAGCGCGTCCAGGTCCCAGTCCTCGGCGAAGCCGTCCGCGGTCGCGCCCTGCACGTAGCCGGTGACGGTCTCCTCGAGCATGTCCTGCACCTGCTCGCGCAGGTCGGCGCCCTCGAGCACGCGGCGACGCTCGTCGTACACGACGTGCCGCTGGCGGTTCATCACGTCGTCGTACTTGAGGATGTTCTTCCGGGTCTCGAAGTTCTGCGCCTCGACCTGGCCCTGCGCGGACGCGATCGCCTTGGTGACGACCTTGTTCTCCAGCGGCTGCGAGTCATCGTTGTTCCGCGACATCGCCCAGTCGACCATCTCGCGCTTGAACAGCCGCATCAGGTCGTCCTCGAGCGACAGGTAGAACCGGGACTTGCCGGGGTCGCCCTGGCGGCCGGAGCGACCGCGCAGCTGGTTGTCGATCCGGCGGGACTCGTGCCGCTCGGTACCGAGCACGTACAGGCCGCCGAGCTCGCGGACCTCGGTCTGCTCCTCCTTGACCTGCTTCTCGAACTGCTCGAGCATCTCCGGGTACTCGGACTCGTACTGCTCGATGTCCTCGGCCGGGTCGATACCGCGGGCGCGCAGCTCCTTGTCGGCGAGGAACTCGGGGTTGCCGCCGAGGATGATGTCGGTACCACGGCCGGCCATGTTGGTGGCCACCGTGACCGCACCCTTGCGGCCCGCCTCCGCGACGATCGCCGCCTCCCGCGCGTGCTGCTTCGCGTTCAGCACCTCGTGCTTGATGTTCTCCTTGAGCAGCTGACGGGACAGCCGCTCAGACTTCTCCACCGACGTCGTACCGACCAGGATCGGCTGACCGGTGGCGTGCACGTCGACGATGTCCTTGACCACCGCGTCGAACTTGGCGTCCTCGGTGCGGTAGATCAGGTCCCGCTCCTCGACCCGGATCATCGGCTTGTTGGTCGGGATCGGGACGACGCCGAGCTTGTAGACCTTGGAGAACTCGTTCGCCTCGGTCATCGCCGTACCGGTCATGCCGGCCAGCTTGTCGTAGAGGCGGAAGTAGTTCTGCAGCGTGATCGTCGCGAGGGTCTGGTACTCCTCCTTGATCTCGACGCCTTCCTTGGCCTCGATCGCCTGGTGCAGACCCTCGTTGTAGCGGCGGCCGTGCAGCGTCCGGCCGGTGTGCTCGTCGACGATCAGGACCTCGCCGTTGTCGACGACGACGTAGTCCTTGTCCCGGTGGAACAGATCCTTGGCCTTCAGCGCGTTGTTCAGGTAGCTGATCAGCGGGGTGTTGGCCGACTCGTACAGGTTGTCGATGCCGAGCCGGTCCTCGACCTTCTCGATACCGCGCTCGAGGATCGCGACCGTGCGCTTCTTCTCGTCCACGTCGTAGTCGGCGACCCGGCGCTTGGTCTCGTCGATCTCGAGGTCGGTGACCCGGGGGTTCTTCCGCTTCAGCTCCGCCTCGTCGGCCAGCGTCCAGGCCTTCAGCGCGTTCGCGATCCGGGCCATCTCGACGTACCAGCGCTGGGAGTCCTCGGCCGGACCGGAGATGATCAGCGGGGTCCGGGCCTCGTCGATCAGGATCGAGTCCACCTCGTCCACGATCGCGTAGTTGTGCTCGCGCTGGACGCAGTCCTCGATGCTGCCCGCCATGTTGTCGCGCAGGTAGTCGAAGCCGAACTCGTTGTTGGTGCCGTAGGTGATGTCCTTGGCGTAGGCGATCCGGCGCTCCGCGGGCGACATCTCCGGCAGGATCACGCCGTAGTCGAGCCCGAGGAAGTGGTACACCCGGCCCATCCACTCGGCCTGGTACTTGGCCAGGTAGTCGTTCACCGTGACCACGTGCACGCCCTTGCCGGACAGCGCGTTCAGGTACGTCGGGAGCGTGCCGACCAGCGTCTTGCCCTCACCGGTCTTCATCTCGGCGATGTTGCCGAGGTGCAGCGCCGCGCCGCCCATGATCTGGACGTCGTAGTGCCGCTGGTGCAGGGTCCGCTTGGCCGCCTCCCGGACCACCGCGAAGGCCTCCGGGAGCAGCGCGTCGAGAGACTCCCCGTTCTCGTGGCGCTCCTTGAACTCCGCGGTCTGCGCGCGCAGCTCCTCGTCGGACATCGTGACGAAGTCGTCCTCGATGGAGTTGACCATCTTCGCGATGCCCTGCAGCTGGCGCAGGATCTTGCCCTCGCCGATCCGCAGGACCTTGTCGACAACCTTCATGGTGGGGAGTTCACTCCTTGCTGCTGAAGCCTGGGTTGCGGCCGAACGCCGACAGGGCGCGCCGACCCCTCCCGGGAAGGCGTGCGTCCCCCCATCGTACGGGGCCGGGTGTGCCAAGCCACGCCCGCAGCGTGCCTCGAGCCCTACCGGACCCACGCGTGAGCGCGCCGGAAAGTTCCCGCGATCTCCTCAGGAGCCTCGCAGGGCGTCACTGAGCGCTGGCGAAAGGTCACCGCCGCCGGCCACCCGGACCTGGTCCAGCCCGAGCCATCCGGCCAGCTGGACCAGCTCCGCGGCCAGCTCCTCGGCGGTCTCCACCGGCGCCTTCGGCTCCGCGTGCGCCGACTGGACGAGCAGCACGCCGCCGGGGCGGTCGGCCTTCAGGTCCACCCGCGCGACCAGCCGGTCGCCGAGCAGGAACGGGAGCACGTAATACCCGTGGATGCGCTTCTCGGCCGGCACGTAGATCTCGATCCGGTACCGGAAGTCGAAGAGGACCTCGGTCCGGGTGCGCTCGAAGACCAGCGAGTCGAACGGGCTGACCAGGGCCCGGGTGTTCACCCGGCGCGGCAGCCGCGCGTCGCGGTGCAGGTACGCCGGGCGCTTCCAGCCGTCGATCTGCACCGGCAGCAGCTCGCCCTCCTCGACCAGCTCCGCGATCGCCTGCAGCGTCGGCTCGGGCGCGGTCCGGAAGTAGTCCCGCAGGCACTGCGCGGTCGCCACCCCGTGCGCCCGGGCCGCGATCGACACCAGCCCGCGGTGCGCCTCGTCGAGCGTCGGCGTCGGCGTGTCGACCACCGCGCGGGGCAGCACCCGCTCGGGGACGTCGTACAGCCGCTCGAACTGCTGGTTGCGCCGGGCGACGGTGATCTCCCCGGCGAAGAACAGGAACTCCAGGGCGCGTTTCACGTCGGACCAGTTCCAGCCCCAGTTGTCCCGCGCCCGCTCCACGTCGTCGTCGATCTCGCGGGCGGTCAGCGGGCCGTGGGTCTGCACGTCGGCGAGCACCTGCTTGATCAGGTCCGGCCGCTCCTTCGCGATCGACCGCGGGCCGCCCCAGGCCTCGGTCGTCGCGCGGGCCATCCGCCAGCGCATCAGCGGATGCGTCTCGACCGGGATCAGCGACGCCTCGTGCGCCCAGTACTCCACCAGGCGGCGCGGGGCCTTGCCGGCGGCGCGGTCGAGCAGCTCCCGCGGATACGGCCCGAGGCGCGAGTAAAGCGGCAGGTACTGCGTGCGGCTCAGGACGTTGACCGAGTCGATCTGGATCAGCCCGATCCGGCCGAGCACCCGGGACAGCGCCCGCGCGTCGGGAACGCCCTTCGGCCGGGGGTCCATGAACCCCTGCGCCGCCAGCGCGACCCGTCGCGCCTGAGCCGTAGACAGCACCTGAGTAGTCACGTCCCGCATTGTGCCGGGCCCCACCGACATTTCCCCCCACCTTGGGCACCCACCAACCATTTCGACGGCTCGAAACCGGTTGGTGTGGGCTCAAGGTTGGCTCTGGAGCCGTGGGCATAACTCCGGAGTTACCGAAAGTGGGAGGTGCGCTACGCATGGTGTTCGGGAGAACCTGCCAGGAGGCCGTCCGCCCGTGCGGCCCCTATCACCCTGGAGTGAGGCATGACAGGAAAGAAGCAGGTGGTCCGCGCTGCCCTCGCGGCCGGCGTACTGACCGCGGCGTCCCTCGGTGCGGTGGCCGTAGCAGGCTCCGCGTCGGCCGCGCAGTCGCCGGACGGACCCAAGACCCGGATCGTCGGCGGCACCATCGCCCACACCGCCGACACGCCGTGGGCCATCCAGCTGTCGAACAGCAACTCCCCCGACCCGACCGGCGAGTACTGCGGGTCGACGCTGGTGGCGGCGAACAAGATCGTCACCGCGGCACACTGCTCCACCGAGGCCGCGTCGACGTACACCGCGATCCAGGGCCGCGACGACCTCGCCGACAAGTCCACGGGCAAGGAGTCCAAGATCAGCAGCATCTGGGTGGACCCTGAGTACGGCAAGTCGCCCGGCCACGACGTCGCCGTGATGACGCTGGCGACCCCGTTCGAGGGTGTCGACACGCTGGCGCTGGAGACCGACAAGGCGGCCGACGCGGCCGGCGCCGCCTCGATCGTGTACGGCTGGGGCGAGACCGAGGGCACCGGCCCGGCGGCCACGTTCCAGAAGGTCGACGTACCGGTCCTCGGCGACGCGTATTGCGAAAAGGCGTACGCGAGCGAGGGCTACACGGCCGACGGCGAGATCTGCGCCGGGTACGAGGCGGGCGGCAAGGACTCCTGCCAGGGCGACTCCGGCGGCCCGCTGGTCCTGAACGGCCGCCTGTTCGGTGTCGTGTCCTGGGGCATCGGCTGCGCGGACGCCGGCAACCCGGGCGTGTACGCCGAGGTCGCGACGTACGCGGCGGAGCTGCAGCAGCAGATCGACAGCTAAACGGAACCGAAGCGTTCGGTGTGGATCCGGCGCAGCGGAACACCGAGTGCGGCCAAGTCGTGGCTGACCGAGGTCACCATGGGCTGCGGGCCGCACAGGAAATAGTGGAGCCGGTGGTACCGGCGCGGGAGATTGCGGCTGAGTACGTCGTGATTGATCCGCCCGGTCTCACCGGTCCACTCCGGTCCGGGTTCGCTCACCACCTTGACGACCTTGAGGTGCAGCCGTGCCCGGACCTCCTCCACTTCGGGGAGCAGCATCAGATCGTGCTCTCGGCGGGCTGCGAGGATCAACCGGACCGAACGCTGATCGCCGCGGTCGGCCATCGTCCGGAGCATGCTGAGCAACGGCGTGACCCCGACCCCGGCCGCGATCAGCACGAACCCCGGCGCGCTGTCGAGGCCCGCCATGGTGAAGCCGCCGTACGGGCCGTCCAGAAAGACGCGCCGGCCGGGCCGCAGGCCGACGAGCAACTCGGTGAAGTCCCCGAGCGCCTTGATGGTGAACTCCATTCGGTCCGGATGCTCGGCCGTCGAGGCGATGCTGAACGGATGCTCCTCGAAGACGAACGGCGTCGACCCGATCTTGAGCCAGACGAACTGTCCCGCGGCGAACGGCAGCCCAGGATGCCCGTCCGCCTGGATCACCAGCGTGACACCGTCGCCCGGCACCGCGCGTACCGAAGCCACGACGTAGGCGTACCGGCGGGCGCGCAGCGGCAGCACGATCCACCGGCGCGCAGCCAGGCCCGCCACGAGCAGTCCGGAGAGGACGAACCAGGCGGCCAGCAGCGTGTGCGAAACGAGGTGCCGGAGCCACCAGACATGCAGCCAGGCGGTGACCAGCACCACCGCGACGAGCCCGTTGTGCACCAGCCGCCAGCCCTCGTACCGCGGCTGGCGCCGAGCTCGCCGCAGCGCGAGTACGACGATCAGCACCAGCGCCACCGTCGACGTGACCGCGGCCCGGGCTGCCCAGGTCGTGTGCCAGAGCGCGAGGATCGACAGATGGCGCGGATCGAAGACCAGCACTGCGACCAGGTGTACGACCACGAGGACGACGGCGATCGTCGCGATCAACCGGTGCACCGTGAGGATGGTCTCGATCCCGAACGACGAGATCAGCCACGGCAGCCGCGCGGGGAGGACGACGGCCACCACCAGCGCCGAGAACGCGACCAGTCCGGCGCTGAGCTCGATCGCACCGCCCGCATCCGACTCCGCGACCCCGATCGCTCCCCAGGCGAGGAGCAGGGGAATCACCAGGACGTCGAGGTAGAGCACGAACCACGCGAATCGCGACAGCGGACCGTGCAACCGCGCCGAGACGCGGTGCCGGACCATGACGGCCCGGCTTCCGGGGACGAGGGGCTCCTTCGGCACCCTGGGAAACTACGCTGTCGCGCGCGGGCCGGGAAGGGAAAAGCTGCGCCAGGAGCTGACCAATTCGCCCATTCTGGACCGAGCGTCAGTCAGGCGTAAAGAAGCCGCGGGCCGGGTTTGCCCGGCCCGCGGCTGCGGTATCTCCTCCCGAATCTCGCGAGGCTCGCCACCAACGAGCGAACGGTTCAGACGGCCAGCCTGATCACGCCGTAGTCGTAGCCGCGACGGCGGTAGACGACGCTCGGCTGGTTCTCGTCCGCGTCGACGAACAGGTAGAAGTCGTGCCCGACCAGTTCGAGCTCGTAGAGCGCCTGGTCCAGGGTCATCGGCTTGGCGGTGTGGGTCTTCTCGCGCATCACCAGCGGACCGTCGCCGGTGACCGTGAGAGATCCGTACTTGTGCGTCGCCACCTCGTCCTCGGCGACTGGTTCCTCCACTAGAGGTGCGTTGCCGGCAACCGGCTGCTTCGCGTTCACGTGCCGCAGGCCTTCCGGCGTCCGCTCACCCCGGTGCACCCGGCGCCGGTCGGCCGCCTTGCGGACCTGGGACCGGAGCCGGTCCAGGCAGACGTCGAACGCCGCCTGCTTGGTCTCGCCGCACGCCTCTGCGCGGACCACCGGACCCTTGGTGTACATGGTGAGCTCGACACGCATCGCCCGATCGTGCTGTCGCGGGTTCTTCTCCTGGCTGACTTCCACCTCGCACCGCAGTACCCGATGATCGACTTTCTCGATTCGCTCGAGTTTTTCCTCGACGTACTGCCGGAAGCGGTCACTGACCTCGCAGTGATGACCCTTGACAACGACGTCCACGGAAACCTCCATCGATCGGCGACTTCTTTTACGTGTTCGGACCCCCGTACTCGTGGTGACGGTGCCCGAAACGAGAACACCCGCTGTCGAACCCGTCGGACCCGGTGGCAAGGAATCCGGCTGATCCGGTCCTCCGCCACTCCACTGCCCGACAAGCCCTAGCGGGTGTCATGGGCCAACGCTAGTCGGCTTCGGCGAAAACCGGTAGGGAAGTTCTCATGAACCAGACGTCCGGTGTCTCGCGGTCGCGGCCAGCAGCGCGCAGCCGAGCACCCGGATTCCCCGGGATTCCAAGGCGCGGCAGGCTTCGGTGAGCGTGGATCCGGTGGTGATCACGTCGTCCACCAGCAGGACCGGTTGATCGATCAGCGTTTCAGCCCAGCGCGAACGCACCCCGAAAACCCCGTCCAGGTTGGCGGTCCGGCGTTCCGCGGACAGGCCGGCCTGGTCGTCGGGGCGCCCGACGACCCGCAGCGCGCCGGCCGTGCGAGCGTCGATTCCCTGTCTGCGCAGGGATCTGACGGCAGCTTTCGTAATCCGCAGCAGCGGGTCGTGCCCCCGTGTGCGGACGGTTGCCCGCGGCGACGGCACCGGACACACCCACGACGCCTGCCGGTCCCCGAGCGCGGTCCGTACGACGTCGGCCAGCAGCCGCCCGAGCGGCCGGGCCAGGGCGTAGCGGGCGTGCTCCTTGTGCGCGAGGATCAGGTTGCGGAGCTCCCCGGCGTACGGCGCGGCGGCGGTCGGCGGCGCCAGCCCGGGCGGACTCGGGTCCGGCCAGGCACGGAACGGAGTCATCCCCGTCAGTAGCCGACGGCAACCACCACAGAGAGTGACCCCCGGCCGCTCACACCCGGCGCACCGCCCGCCCAGCACCAGGTCCGCGACCCCGTCCCACCCCCGCACCACCTCACGGTCCCCGGTTTCTCCGGTCCCGCGCAACCAGGCCCACGCGTCCCTGTGGACAACCCGCTGTCGCCACAGGTTGGCGCAGCGGGATCAGCCAGGGTAGGTGGGCTCGATCGGGCCCTGGATGTCGCCGGAGTCGGGAGAGACCCAGATCAGGTCCTTGCTGAGCCAGTGGATGCGGCCGGTGTCGTCCTGGATCACCGGGAGGGTGTCCTTGTTCGGGTTCGACGCGACGCGCTGCGGGACGAAGTCGGGCGACGACCCGGGCAGCAGCTGCAGGCTGGAGCCGTCAGGGCTGGCCAGCCAGGCCTGACGTGCCGAGCTGGCGTTGCCGCCGGAGCCGATCACGATGATGCCCTGCTTGTTCCAGGCCGCGTCGGTGATGTTGGTCAGCGCCAGCCGGAGCGGCCGGAACGCGCCGAGCACCCGGCGCTTGCCGTCGGGAGCGGTCTGGATCGCGGCGGTCTGGACGTAGTTCTGCTTGCTGCCGGCCGCCTGCATCACGAGCAGCACCCGTACGCCGTCGGGGGCCATCCGCAGCGCGACCGGGGTGTCGCCCTTGAAGTCGGTGTCGATGACGTCGAGCGGCCCGTCGTGGTTGCGGAGCCGCAGCCGTGGGTGGTCGCGGTCGGCCCGGTCCAGGAACCACAGGTTGTCCTGGTCGTCGAAGCTCGGCGGCAGGGTCTTCCCCTCGAGCCCGATCTTCGCCTGGTCGACGTCCTTGTCGCCCGGGTCCAGCTTGCCGTAGACGAGGTACTTCCCGTCGGCGGTGACGATCGCCCCGGCGTCGCCGGCCAGCGTCACCGCGAGCGACTGCGCCTTGTACAGCGCAAGTGGCCCGGCGTTCAGCGGCTGGGCGGCGATGTCCGACGCCCCGTCCAGGCCGACGATCCGGTGCGGCTTCTGTTTCAGCAGGCCGAAGAGCTTGGTCGCCGTCCCGGCCGGCACCTGCGGGTCGTACGGGCTGAAGTTGGCGAACGGCAGGACCTCGGGGTCGTCAGGCAGCAGCGGTGCGCCGCCGACCGTGATCTTGGCCCGCAGGTTCAGCTGGTTGAGGGTCCAGACGATCTGCGCGGCCAGCAGCCGTCGTTCCTGGTCGCGGAGCGAGCCCGCGGCGTCGTTCAGCGCCACGGTCGCCACGCCGAGGTCCACCGGGACGGAAACCTGCACTTCGGTGCCGGGCGGCGCGATGGACACCACGCCGTTCCCGAGCCGGCTGGTCGGGCCTTTCAGCAGCTCTTGGACGAGCTGGGTCGCGGCCTGGCCGGACGGGAGGTTCTGCGGCAGCCAGACCTGGTCCGGTACGAGCAGGTCGCGGGACTGGTTGAAGAAGTACAGGTCCCGGGATGCGAGCTTCAGGTCGACCTGGTTGCTGCCGAGGTACGCCCCCGGCGGCGGTGTGTCCACGCGGAGCTGTCCATCGATCTTCTTGAGCCTGAAGAAGAAGTCGGCCGGCTCGTCGGCCTTCGCCGGGATCCACTCGCCGCGCGCGCCGATGGTCGCGATCTTGCGGGCGGTCAACTGGATGCCGCCGGGCTTCCGGGTCAGCGAGTCGGCGCTCTGCTCGTACACCACGGTCCGCGAGTCCGGTCGCCACTCCCCGGCCGCGGCCGGGGTCATGTACTGCCGCGCGACGTCGTACGCCTGGGAGTCCGACATGGCCTCCAGGAAGCCGCTGACGATCGCCATGTCGCCGACGTTCGCCCGCGGCGGCTTGGCCTCGACGCCGACGCCGCCCAGGTCCGGCGCCAGCCCCTGCCGCTCGCCGTTGCGGATGGTGCCCTTGGTCGGCACGGCCGCGCAGCCGCCCAGCATCATCACGGCCAGCACGGCCGCGACCAGCCTGCGCTTCATCGCTCCTCACCGCCGCTCAGCTTCTGGTACGGCGCGCCGACGTCGACGAGTTCGGTGACCACGCGGGTCGCGTCCGCCGGCCGCGGCGGCAGCGGCGAACCGGTGAGCGCCACGTCCGGGCGGCGCGGCAGCGTCAGCCGGAAGTACGCGCCGTCGCCGGGCGAGCCCCACGCGTCCAGGCGGCCGCCGTGCAGCCGGGCGTCCTCGAGTGCGATCGACAGGCCGAGGCCGGTGCCGCCGGTGGTCCGGGCCCGGGCCGGGTCGGCCCGCCAGAACCGGCTGAACACCATCTCGGCCTCCTCCGGCCGGAACCCGACGCCGTGGTCGCGGACGGCCACCGCGGCGGCCTCCTCGTCGTACGCCGTGCTGATCCGGATCGGCAGGCCTTCGCTGTGCTCGATCGCGTTGCCGATCAGGTTCCGCAGGATCCGCTCGATGCGCCGGGAGTCCACCTTGGCCCGGCACGGCCGCGGCATGTCCAGCTGGACCTCGCAGCCCTTCCGCTCGACCAGGGTCTCGTGGTTCTCCAGCACCCGGTTGACGATGTCGCGCAGGTCGACGTCCTCCAGGTCCAGGGCAGCCGCTCCGGCGTCGAACCTGCTGATCTCCAGCAGGTCGGCGAGCAGCTCCTCGAACCGGTTGAGCTCGTTCTGCAGCAGCTCCACCGAGCGCCGGCTGATCGGGTCGAACTGGTCACGGCTCTCGTGCAGCAGGTCAGCGGCCATCCGCACCGTGGTGAGCGGCGTCCGCAGCTCGTGGGACACGTCCGACACGAACCGGCGCTGCAGCCGCGACAACTCCTCCAGCCGGCGGATCTGGCGCTGCAGGTTGGACGCCATCTTGTTGAACGACACGGCCAGCCGGGCCAGGTCGTCGGTGCCGCGGACCTGCATCCGCTCCTCGAGCTTGCCGGCCGCCAGCCGCTCGGCGATCCGGCGGGCCATCCGCACCGGCGTCACGACCTGCCGGGTGACCAGCCAGGCCACCGCGCCGAGCAGGACGATCAGCAACAGCCCCGCGGTCACCAGTGCGCGCTGGACGACGTCCAGCGTCTCCTGCTGCGCCGTGAGCGGGAACAGGAAGTAGATCGCGTACTTGTCACCGGTCGAGTCGATCCGGATCTGGGAACCGATCACCAGGCCCGGGACGCTGGGGCTGTCGCGGTAGTTGATCAGCGTGTACGTGTCCCAGAGCTTGGAGCCGTCGCTCACCACGGACGAGGACAGCGGCTGCGGGATCGAGTCGCTGTTGACCAGTCCGGTGTAGCGGATCGCGTTGGACGCCGCCTGGTCCGTCGGCACCAGCAGGACGTCGTACAGGCCTGGGCGGTTGGAGCCGAGGACCAGCTCGGACAGCTGCTGGTTGACGAGGTTCGGGTTGGCGGCGTCGAGGCTGACGGACAGCTGCTGGAGCTGGGCGCGCACCTCGGCCTGGGCGCTCATCCGGCGCGACTCCAGGACACCGTCGGTGACCTGGCTCATCATCACCCAGCCGACCAGGATCAGCACGAGCGTCGACATCAGCAGGGTGCCGGTGACGATCCGGGCCTGGATGGACCGCCGCCAGATGTCGGGCCAGTGCTTGGGGTGCGTCCGCCACAGCGGCTGCGGCTGGGCAGCCCAATCCGCCGCGGCGGCGGTCAGCTCCAGCTCCGTCCCGCGGGACTCGGCCACCTCCTGCTCGGGAGGTGCCGACGGCTGCCCGCTCCGGTGATCAGTGATCTGACCGGTGTGCACCTCGTGACCGGGGTCCACCACCTGGTCGCCGGCGGCAGCCTGCGGCTCTTGGCCGCGTCCGTACTCGATCAGTCCGCACCCGCCTTGTATCCGACACCGCGGACCGTGACCACGATCTCCGGGTGCTCAGGGTCCTTCTCGATCTTGGAGCGCAGCCGCTGGACGTGCACGTTCACCAGCCGGGTGTCCGCGGCGTGGCGGTAGCCCCAGACCTGCTCCAGCAGCACCTCGCGGGTGAACACCTGCCAGGGCTTCGACGCCAGGCAGACCAGCAGGTCGAACTCCAGCGGCGTCAGCTGGATCGTCTCGCCGGCCCGCTTCACCGAGTGGCCGGCCACGTCGATGGTGAGGTCGCCGATGGTCAGCGACTCCGGGCCGGGCTCGTCCATCCGGCGCAGCCGGGCCCGGATCCGGGCCACCAGCTCCTTCGGCTTGAACGGCTTGACCACGTAGTCGTCGGCCCCGGACTCCAGCCCGAGCACGACGTCGACGGTGTCGCTCTTGGCGGTCAGCATCACGATCGGCACGCCGGACTCGGCCCGGATCGCCCGGCAGACGTCGATGCCGTCCATCCCGGGCAGCATCAGGTCGAGCAGCAGCAGATCGGGCTTGAACTCCCGGAACGCCGGCACCGCCTTGTCACCGGTCGCGCACAGATAGGTGTCGTAGCCCTCGTTGCGCAGCACGATGCTGAGCATCTCCGACAACGCGGTGTCGTCGTCGACGATGAGGATGCGGCCCCGCATCGTCCGGTTACCGTCTGCCACGCCCTTAGCTCCTCGCTGCTCCGTTGGGTCCGAGTCCGACCGGTCGGTGTGCGCCCGGCGGGGTGCCAGGCCGTACGCACTACGGATAGTGTCCCATTCCCCTGGTAGTGCACACGCCGGATCGCCGTGTGACCCCCGAGTTGGGCTGTGATCATCCGGGATCATGGTGCACGGCCGGGGTTCACCACAACTCACGTGCCCGCTGGTACGACGGTTCACCGGGAGAGGAGCAGTCAGTGGCCGACCACCGTATGCAGTCGAGTATGCGCCTGCACGACGACGTGGCGACCGAGCCGCTGCGGCCGTGGCTGCCGGCGGACCTGCTCGACAACGCCGCCCGGACGATCTCCGACAACAAGACGATCATGCTGGGCCTGCCGGTGCTGGCCGGGATCGCACTGGTCGCGGTGCAGGCCGTTCTGACCGAGGTCGCCGTACCGGGCGGGCTGGGCGGCTTCTTCGGGGCGGAGGACCCGTTCGGGCAGGCCGGTGCGGCCCTCCTGCTCACCTACGGCGTACAGGTGGTGCTGTTCTCGGTGGTGTCGAGCATGCTGTCCGGCATCATCGCCCTGGCCGCGGTGCGGAGCCAGCTGGCGCACAGGGCCGGCCCGCGCGAGCTGATGCGTCTGGTGCGGCCCGCGGTGCCCGCGCTGGCGGCTGTGGGTCTGGTGCAGTCGCTGTCGTTCATGCTGCTGATCGGCGGCTGGGGGCTCGCGGTGTTCGGTATCGGCGCCGGGGCGGACGCGGCGATCTCCTCCGAGGTCGCCGGAGCCGCGGCGCTCGGGATGATGCTGGTCGGCGGCGTCCTGGTGCTGATCTTCGGCATCCGGCTGGTGCTGGCCGGGACGGTGGTCCTGATGGAGGGCCGGCACGCACCGGACATCGGGCTGCACATCCCGGTGCGGGTGGGGGTCTGGGGTTCGCTGCGGCGGTCGTGGCAGCTCGTGAAGGGCAAGTTCTGGCGGGTGTTCGGGATCCTGCTCTTCGGGGGACTGGTGGTGAACATCATCGGGTACGCGCTGCAGTTCGGGGTCAGCGCGCTGATCCTGACCGTCGGCGGGTGGGCCGGCTCCAGCGACAGCACCGGGGCCGTCGTGGTGACGATCGTGCTCGGTGTGGCGGTCGGCATCGCGACGCTGATCACGCTGATCGCCAGCCTCGCCTTCATGTCCGCCGTCCAGGCCCTGATCTACCTCGACCTCCGGGTCCGCCGCGAAGGTCTCGACCTGTGGATGCGGCCGGCGCTGCGGTTCGAGGAGACGGCGTGATCCTTCTCCCGCTGGAGCCGCCCGTCGACATCGACCGGGACCAGGCCGCTCAGGAGGCGGCCAAGGAGCTGTCCAAGTCCGCGTACCGGGACTCCGGCTCGCTGATCGAGCGGGCCGTCGGCAAGGTGCTGGACTGGATCCAGGACCTGCTGGACAGCCTCACCGGCTCGTCGCCCAACGGTCACGCCGGTCTGGTGATGCTGATCGCCCTGCTGGTCCTCGTCGTGGTTGTGGTGCTCTGGCGCTCCGGCGTACTGCGGACCAGCCACAGGGCCAAGTCGCAGGCGGTCTTCGACACCGCCCGGCCGCAGAGCGCCGCGGAGTACCGCGCACTGGCCGAGCGGGAGGCCGCGTCCGGCGACTTCGCGTCGGCGATCCGCAGCCGCTTCCGGGCGTGCGTGGCGGAGCTGACCGAGCGGACCGTCCTGGACGAACGGGCCGGACGTACGGCGTACGAGGTCGTGGCCGATGCGTCTCGCGCGGCGCCGATACTGCGCGAACCGCTGCAGCCTGCCGCACTGGTGTTCACGGAGGTTGTCTACGGCAACCGTCCTGGGACCCCGCAGCGGTACGCCGCTGTCGTCGCGGCTGACGACGCCGCGCGGACCGCACGGGTGGTTGTATGAGCACGCCTGTCGGACGCAGTGTCAGTGAGGGCTGGCGGGCGTTGCGGACGCCGCTGCTCGTCACAGGGCTGATCGTGCTGGCCGCGATCGTTGTGCTGATCGCGACCTCAGCCCGTACGTCGGGACCGTTCAGCCCGGACTCCACCGAGTCGGACGGGGCACGGGCGCTCGCGGCGCTGCTGAAGAACCACAACGTCGACGTCCACGGCACGGAGTCGCTGGACGACGCCTTACAACCAGGCGCCGGCAAGGCGCTGGTCATCGGCCCGGGCGGTTCACTGAACGCCTCGGACTGGCAGCGGATCGGGGGTGCGCAGTGGAGCCACATCATCCTGATCCGTCCCAGCAGCCGGGCTCTCGAAGCTCTGGCGCCGGGTGTGCGCCCGACAGGCAACTCACTGGCAAGCCGTAGCCGCCAGCCCGGCTGTGAGCTTCCAGCCGCGGTGAAGGCCGGCACGGCCACAGTGAGCGGGCCGACGTACTCCGCTCCCGACGGCGCGACCACCTGCTATGGCGACGGCATCAACGCCACCATGGTCCGGTTGGACCTCGGCGACCGCCTCGTCGACGTGGTCGGTGCCCGGGCGACGTTCACGAACGCCCAGCTCGCCGACGACGGCAATGCGGCCTTGGCGCTCAATTTGTTCGGCACGCATGAGGATCTGACCTGGTACCTGCCGCAGTGGGAGGCGACGTACAGCGACTCGGGCGACGACACTCCCCCGCTGATCCCACCTGATGTCCGCTACATCGGCTGGGCGGTCGCGTTCGCCGTACTGGTGGTGGCGATCTGGCGCGGGCGGCGCCTAGGCCCTGTGGTGGCAGAGCGGCTACCGGTGATCGTGCACGCGGCGGAGACGACAGAGGGCAGGGCACGGCTCTACCGACGCTCACGAGCCCGCGACCGCGCCGCGGCCGCGCTGCGCGAGTCGGCGCTCGGTCAGCTGCACAAGGCGCACGGGATCCCGCGGCGGGCCGATCCGTCGGCCGTGATCGCGACTGTCGCCGCACGGACCGGCCGCCACCCGGCCATGCTGTACGAGCTGCTCTACGGTCTGCCGCCGCTGACTGACGAAGCTCTGATGTCCTTGTCCCACGAACTCGACGTACTGACGCAGGAGGTACGACACCCGTGACGACTACCGAGGTCACCGCGGACCAGGCCCGGCAGGCGCTGGTGGCGCTACGGACCGAGATCGGCAAGGCGGTGGTCGGCCAGGACACTGCGGTGACCGCACTGGTGCTCGCCCTGCTCTGCCGCGGCCATGTGCTGCTGGAGGGCGTCCCCGGTACGGCGAAGACCCTGATGGTGCGGGCGCTCTCGATGGCGCTGCGGCTGGACACCAAGCGAGTGCAGTTCACACCGGACCTGATGCCGGGTGACGTCACCGGGTCACTGGTGTACGACGCGAAGACGAGCGAGTTCGAGTTCCGGCCGGGGCCTGTGTTCACGAACATCCTGCTGGCGGACGAGATCAACCGGACGCCGCCGAAGACCCAGGCCGCGTTGCTGGAGGCCATGGAGGAGCGGCAGGTGACCGTGGACGGCGAGCCGCGACGGCTGCCATCGCCGTTCGTGGTGGCCGCTACGCAGAACCCGGTGGAGTACGAGGGCACGTATCCGCTGCCAGAGGCCCAGTTGGACCGGTTCCTGCTGAAGGTGACGCTGGACATCCCGCCGCGAGACGCTGAGATCGCCGTACTCGCTCGGCACGCACAAGGCTTCGATCCGCGTGACCTGGCCGCTGCCGGTCTGCGTCCGGTGGCCGGTCCTGAGGACCTGCAGGCCGGGCAGGACGCCGTACGGCGGGTTGCGGTCCGCGACGACGTGCTGGCGTACGTCGTCGACCTGTGCCGCGCCACTCGTCAGTCGCCGTCGCTGCAACTGGGTGTCTCGCCACGTGGCGCCACCGCGCTGCTGGCGGTCTCGCGCGCCTGGGCGTGGCTGTCCGGCCGCGACTACGTCATCCCGGACGACGTGAAGGCGATGGCACGTCCTTGCCTTCGGCATCGGGTCCAGGTGCGGCCGGAGGCCGAGCTGGAGGGTGTCAGCGCGGACGCGGTGCTGGAGAGTGTGCTCGCGACGGTGCCGGTGCCACGCTGATGGTCCTGACTGGCCGAGCCGGCATCCTGGCTGCTGCTGGAGTGGTGTTCGTCGCTCTGGTGATGCCGTCGTGGGCCGGGATCGGCGTGGTCGTCGCTGCTGTGATGGTGGTGTCTCTCCTGGACATCCTGCTGGCTGGTTCGCCCCGCCGCCTGCAGTTCGAGCGGGAGGGCGACAACGCCGTACGGCTCGGTGAACCGGCCGCGGTGAATCTGCTGATCACCAACCCGGGCCGACGCGTGCGTGGGTTGCTACGGGACGCGTGGCCGCCGTCTGCCGGCGTACTGGACCCGCCGCACAAGCTGGACCTGCCGTCGGGTGAGCGACGGCGGCTGACGACGCATCTGGTCCCGACGCGCCGCGGTGACCGCAAGGCGTACCGGGTGACCGTGCGGTCCGTGGGGCCGCTGGGGTTCGCCGGCCGGCAGGGGTCGCACCAGGTCCCGTGGACAGTGCGGGCGCTGCCGCCGTTCAAGAGCCGCAAGCACCTGCCGTCTCGGCTGGCTCGGCTGCGTGAGCTTGACGGGCGGACGGCGTTGCTCGTGCGCGGGCAGGGGACCGAGTTCGACTCGCTGCGTGACTACGTGCCGGGTGACGACGTCCGGAGTATCGACTGGCGCGCGACGGCACGGCGCGGAAACGTCGTCCTGCGGACGTGGCGACCGGAGCGGGACCGGCAGGTCGTCATCGTGATCGACTCGGGACGGCTGTCCGCGGGGCGCGTCGGTGATGCGCCGCGGCTGGACCATGCGATGGACGCGGCCTTGCTGCTGGCCGCTCTGGCGACGCGGGCAGGCGACCGGGTTTCCTTGCTGGCGTGCGATTCCGCCGTCCGGGCCGACGTACGGCGGCCCGCGCCGCAGGACGTGCTGCCGTCGTTCGTGAACGCGCTGGCCAACGTCGAGGCCGAGCTCGTACAGACCGACTTCCGCGTCGTGGTGTCACAGGTGCTCGAACGGCTCGGGCAGCGCTCCCTCGTGGTCCTCCTCACCGGTCTCGATCCGGCGGTCATCGAGGAGTCCCTGCTGCCCGTGATCGGCCCGCTGCTGCGCCGGCACGTCGTAGTGCTCGCGTCGGTGGCCGATCCTCGGCTGACCGAACTGGAAGCCACCCGCGGCGATCTCCTGGACGTGTACGGCGCCGCCTCGGCCGCCCGGACACGCCTCGATCGGGAACGCCTGACCGCCACTCTCGCCCGAGCCGGTGTGACCGTCGTCGACGAACCTCCGGACCAGATAGCCCCAGCCCTCGCCGACACCTACCTCACCCTGAAGAAAGCCGGCCGCCTCTAGGCCAGCGCGCCTCGAAGACGCTGACAAGTGGCTAAGATCGTAAGAAGTTGACGAAATTGGCGCTATGCTAACGTTGTCGACGTTAGGATCCTCCATGCTCATCCGTTTCGAGGTCTCGAACTTCCGATCGATCAGGGAATCGGTCGAGTTGTCGATGGTCGCCGTCGACGCCGCTCGGGACGAGGCTCAGCGGATCGAGAATGTCGGCCTCAGCCTGCTGCACGTGACAGCCATCTACGGCCCCAACGCGTCAGGGAAGTCGAACATCGTCGCCGCCATGGCCTGGCTCTGCGATGCGGTCCGAACGTCACTGCGATCATGGGACGACAGCATCCCGATCGAGCCGTTCGCGTTCGGCGATTGGCGCCACCGGCCGTCCGAGTTCACGATCGAATCGGTCATCGACGGCATCCGGTTCGAGTACGTCCTGGAACTCAGCCAGGAGGGCGTCTCCTACGAGGGGTTGTTTCATTATCCGGAGAAGAAGCGTCGCCGGATCTTCGAGCGCGATACGACCGAACTCAAGCTCCAACGGGGATTGGGCAATCTGTCCGGCACCAGGGAACTGCTGACCGGCCGGACACTCGCCCTGTCCATCGCCAGGCGGTTCGACGAGCCTCTGGTGTCTGATTTCGCAACGGACTTGTTGCGGGTGCAAACCCTCGGTCTGCGCGATCCGGCGGGCCGCGCGCAATTGCTGCGGCATCCGACCATCTCGTTGTTCGAGGAGAGCGAGCCAGTTCTGTTCGAACTCGACACCGGCTTCACCCTGGCCGACCGTGCGCAGGCGCTCGCGTTGCTGAGGATGGCAGATCTCGGAATTGACGACGTACTGGTCGTCGACGATCCGCGGTCACGCCGTCCAGGGCGCCAGGCCCAACTGACCCACCGCAGCGCGCAAGGATCCGTGCCGCTGGACTTTCAGGCCGAATCGGCCGGAACACGCACTTGGTTCAGGCTGATCGGACCTGTCCTTGCGGCGTTGAAAGAGGGCTCATTGCTGCTCTTCGACGAGCTGGACGCGAGTCTCCATCCCACGCTGTCCCAGCAGCTGATCGGCTTGTTCCAGGATCCATTGACCAACCCCCGCCACGCACAGCTCATCTTCACCACACATGACACCAGTCTGTTGAATCACCTCAACCGTGACGAGGTCTGGCTTACGGAAAAGTCCGGCGACGGAGCGACCAGGCTGGGCGCACTGGCCGAATTTGCGGGTGAGCGCGTCAGAACCTCGGTGAACTTGGAGAAGGCCTACCTGCACGGCCGATTCGGAGCGCTGCCCGACACCGACCGAACTGAGCTACTCCGCGCTCTGGGCCTGATCGCCTGATGGCACCTCGACGCAGAGGCGGCAAGAACCTCACTCGCAGAACCGGAATCAGACCCGAACGAAAGACCATCCTCGTGTACTGCGAGGGCGAGGCTTCTGAGCCTGACTACATCAGCGCGCTCAAGCGCCTCCCAGAGATCCGGGGCAACACCGCGATCAACCTCATCATCGATGCCACCGCGGGCGTGCCCCTCAAGCTCGTGGAGAAGGCGGTCGCGCGGCAGCAGCGCGATACTGAGATCGATGAGTCCTGGTGCGTGTTCGACGTCGAGTGGCCACGCCACCATCCGAATCTCGATCGCGCCCTACGGCTGGCGGCGGCTGAAGGCATCAACGTCGCGGTGTCGAATCCCTGTTTCGAACTGTGGCTCATCTTGCACCACCAACCACACACGGGATTCCTCGACAATCGCGGCGCCGAGGTGCTCAGCTCTCGTCTCGATGGCCGTCAGGGCAAGCGAATCGACGGCGCGGGGTACATGAAGCTCCGACGCGATGCCTACATCCGGGCCGAAGCGCTGGCAGACCGCCATGAGCGAGATGGAACGACCTTCCCGAACGACAATCCGTCATCGAGCATGTATCGACTCCTGGCCGCAATCGAAGGAGGCTTCACCTGAGGCCTTCGCTGGCAATGTCGGAACACCGTCTGCCGCTGAGGTCGTCCTGCAGAGCCTTCTCGAAGACAAGTCTGTTCGCGGAGGTGAAGGCGTATTCGCGGAAGGACCAGGCGATGCGCTCGGCTGCCTCCGCATACGGTCGGCGTACCCAGAACTCCACGTTCGCGGACTGCCGTGCCAGCGTGGCGTCGACCAGCTCGGACCGTTGTTCGGCGGTGAGCCCGTAGGCGTCGGCGAGGACCCGGACCTGGTGCGCCTGACGGCTCGGGTCGGCGTGTTTGGAGGCGATGCACCAGGTCCAGGCGGCGTACCCGAGATCTTCCAGCCGATCACCAGGCGCAGCCAGGTCGATCAGCGCGCCCGGCAGGTCGTCGGTGAAGACGAAGTTGGTGGGAGCCAGGTCGTGATGGCACACTTCGGGGCCGCACCGAAACCGTTTTCCGCCAGCAGTTCCAGGAGTTTCGCGGTGAAGGCGGAGCTGTCCGAGCCGGGCCTGCGTACCGTGTCGGCGACACGCACCACCCCGGGCGTCAGCCGGCCACCGCTCAGCGGCTGCTCGGTCATTCCATCGTGGGGCGGGCCTGCGCGAAGGTCCAGTGGTGTCCTTCCAGGTCCTCGGCCTCGTAGCAGCGGTACCCGTGCGAGTGGATCTCGCTGAGGATCTTCGCGCCCGCGCCCTGGACACGAGCGAAGTGTGCGTCGAGGTCGTCGACGTACACCCAGACGTTGTGGTCGACCGCGGTCGGCCGCGGCCCGGTGCGCTTGAACAGCAGCACGGCGACCCGGCCGACATGCAACTCGATCCACAGCGGGTCTTCGCCGTCCGCGGGCAGCGTGTCCCACGAGTTGAGCGCGAACACCTCGTGCAGCCAGCGCGCGGCGGCGGCCGGATCCTCGTAGTACAGGGCGATCGAGAGCCGGTCGATCTCGCGCGGTGGCTTCCCGGACGCGCCGGTCCGCCGCGCGACCCAGTCGGGAAGCCATCGGATCACCCGCGGCCAGAAGTAGAACGCGTTGCCGTCGTCGGTGACCAGTGACTGGACGACGGTCACGCGCGTCCCGCCCGCGACCGCCTCGAAGTCGACGCGGGTCTCGGTGTCGTCGACCGAACTGCGGTATCCGAGCCGCGTGCCGGGCTGCCACTCGGTGATCGTGGCGAGCTCGAGGACGTCGTCGGCGGTGTAGACCTCCATCACCCGGCCGCCGATCCCCGGCTCGATCCGCATCGCGCGGACCCGGCCGGAATCGAAGAAGCTGATCGGATTTCGCAACCACCACTGGTCGATCTCGGCGGTGAACACCTCGAACGCCGTCCCCGGATCGACAGGAACTTCGACGGAGGCGGTCGCGGACGGTTCAGTCATCGGGCTTCCCTTTCTGCTCGACATGCTGCTTGAACGAGGCCAGTTGGTCGCGCCAGTGCGCCTGGACCTGGTCGAGCCAGGCCTGGACGGCCACGACAGGCTCGGGATTGAGCCGGAACACGCGCGCCCGCGCGTCCTCCGGGACGCGCTCGTCGGCGACCAGGCCGGCCGCCAGCAGAATCCGGAGGTGCCGGCTCATCGCCGGCGACGACGCCCCGGTCGCCGCGGCCAGTTGGCCCGCCCGTTGCGGCCCTTCCCCCAGCAGTTGGACGACGTGCCGCCGGGTGGGATCGGCCAGTACTTCGAAGAAGCGGTCGACCTGATCTTGCGCCATGGCGCAATAGTTCTATCAGTTGTTAACTATTGTCAACCACCCGAAGAACCTGCTGCCTGCTTGGATGGGCGGCATGAGTGAGAGAGATGTCGAGAAGGACTACTCGGTCGCCGATTTCGCGGCCAAGCTGCGGCGGCTCGCGGACGCGCTGGAGTCCGGCAAGCCGTTCCGGATCCAGGTCGCGGGCGAGCGGTTCACGGTCCCCAAGAACGCCCGGATCAGCGTCGAGCACGAGCGCGGCGAGGACGAGGAAGAGGTCGAGTTCCAGCTGAAGTGGGCGATCGCCGACGCCGCGGAGGAGCCCGAGGACGACGACGAGGTCTGATCAGGGTGCGGCCACGTGGCACGCGACCTGGACGGCCGTGCCCGCGGGCAGGATCGGCAGTGGTTGCGTGCCGCAGGCCGCCGTACCGTTGCCCTGGGCTACCAGTTGGCAGCGTGGATGGAAGCGGCAGCCGGCGGGTACGCGGGTCGGGTCCGGCGGTTCGCCGGTGAGCACGATGCGGTTCGGGGACTCGGGAAGGACACTGAGCAACGCCTGCGTATAAGGGTGTTGCGGGTTCGTCAGCACGTCCTCGGTGGGGCCGGACTCGACGATCCGGCCGAGGTACATGACGGCGACCCGGTCGGCGATGTTCCAGGCCAGGCCGAGGTCATGGGTGACGACGAGCGCGGACAGGCCGAGGTCGTCGCGCAGCCGGAGCAGGAGCGCGAGGATCTCGCCGCGCACCGAGGCGTCCAGGGACGCGACCGGCTCGTCGGCGATCAGGACCTTCGGGTCGAGTGCGAGCGCGCCCGCGATCACGACGCGCTGCCGCTGCCCGCCGGACAGTTCGTGCGGATAGCGCTGGAAGAACCGCTCCGGCGGCCGCAGCCCGGCGCGGGCGAGCGCCGACGCCACCACGGATTCCTCGTCGGGCAGTCCGTGGATGCGCGGCCCTTCGGCGACCGCCTCGTACACGGTGTGCCGCGGGTTCAGCGATCCCATCGGATCCTGGAGGACGAGTTGTACCTGCCGGCGGAAGGCGCGCAGCGCGCGGCCGGTGTAGCTCAGCGGCGTACCGTCGTACGCGACCCGGCCCGAGGTGGGGCGTTCCAGGCCGAGGAGCGTGCGGGCGAGGGTGGTCTTGCCGCAGCCGGACTCGCCGACCAGCGCGACGATCTCGCCGGCCCCGACCGACAGGTTGACGCCGTCGACGGCCCGGGCCCGGTTGCCGCCGCGCCCCGGGAACTCGACGTGCAGATCAGTTGCCTCTAGCAAAGGTCACTCCCCTACCAGGACGCAGGCGGCGGTCCGGCCGGCGCCGGATGCCCGCAGCTGTACGTCGGATGTCGCGCAGATCTCGAGTGCGACCGGGCAGCGCGGGTGGAACGCGCACCCGCCCGGCAACTGCTGCGGATCCGGCGGGTCACCGGCCAGCCCGCGCGGGGCGAGACGGGACGCCGGATCGCCCACGGTCGGGAACGCGGCGGCCAGCGCCTGGCTGTACGGGTGCCGGAACTCGCCGGACGAAGGGCCGACCTCGACCAGCCGCCCGGCGTACATGACGGCCAGCCGGTCGCACACGTCCGCCAGCACCGACAGGTCGTGCGAGATCATCAGCAACGAGATCCCGTGGTCCGCGATCAGCCGGCGGATCAGCGTCAGCACCTGCGCCTGCACCATCAGGTCGAGCGCGGTCGTCGGCTCGTCGGCGATGATCAACTGCGGTTCGCACGCCAGCGCCATCGCGATCATCACTCGTTGCCGTTGGCCACCACTCAGCTCGTGCGGGTAGCTCCGCGCCCGCCAGGCCGGCAGCCCGACCTGCGACAGCAACTCCTGCACCCGCTGGTTCGCGACCGCGCCGGACGCCAACCTGTGCACGAGCAGGGGCTCCGCGATCTGGTCGCCGATCCGCCGCACCGGGTTGAGTCCGTGCTGTGCACCCTGGAAAACGATGGACGCCGACGACCAGCGGACCGCGCGCAGCCGGCCCCACTTCATCGACAGCACGTCCTCGCCGTCCAGCAACACCCGCCCGCCGACGTCGGCGGATCGCGGCAGCAGCCGGAGCAGGGCGAGCGCGACCGAGGACTTCCCCGACCCCGATTCCCCTGCCAGCCCGAGCGCCTCACCGGCCGGCACGCTCAGCGACACCCCGCGGACGGCGGGGACCTCGCCGCCGGCGATCCGGTATTTCACGGTCAACTCGTCGAGCTCAAGCATGTGCACGCGTCCGCAGCCGGGGGTTGAGCACGGTCTCCAAAGCCCTTCCACACAAGGTGAACGCCATCACCACGGTCACGATGCACAGACCCGGCACGAGGATGTACCACCAGGCGCCGGCGGTCGCCGCGCCCCAGTCGTACGACCCGCGGAGCATCGTTCCCCACGAGGTCTTGTTCGCACTCACGCCGAGGAACGCCAGCGTCGACTCGGTGACGATCGCGCTCGCCACCTCGAGCGTCGTACTCGCCAGCAGCAGCGGGGCCACGTTGGGCAGTACGTGCCGCGTGGTGATGTGCCAGTGCCCGGCGCCGAGCGCGAGCGACCGCTCGATGTACGGGCGTGCCTCGACGGCCAGCGTCTGCGCGCGGATCAGTCGCGCCGTCGACGGCCACGACGTCACCCCGATCGCCACGATGATCGTCGCGGTCGAACCGCCCAGGATCGCCGCGAGCACCAGCGCGGTGACCAGCGACGGCAGCACCAGAAACCAGTCGGTGATGCGCAGGATCACCGCACCGACCCAGCCGCGGAAATGCCCGGCCGCGATTCCGAGCACGGTGCCGATCACCATGCTGAGCAGCGCCGCGAGGAATCCGATCAGCAGCGACGTCCGGGAACCCCACCAGATCATCAGCAGCACCGACCGGCCCGACTCGTCGGTGCCGAGCGGGTCGGCGGGGCTCGGCGGGGCCAGCTTGGCCCCGGTGCCGCTGACCACGTTCGTGACGCCGGCGTCGATGAACAACGGCGCGATCAGCGCGAGCACGACGGCGGCCGCCAGAATCACCAATCCGGCAACTCCTGCTCGCTGTTTCCGGAAATCAGTCCAGAAACGACCGGCAGCGCGTTTCCGCCGCACCCACGCCACCGTGCTCATGCCGACCTCACCCGCGGGTCCAGGACGTGGTAGACCACATCGGCCAACGTGTTCATCACGATCACGGAAACCGTGATCAGCAGGAACGTTCCTTGCATCAGCGTGAAGTCCGGCACCCGGATCGCCTCGTAGAACAACTGCCCGAGCCCCGGCCAGCTGAAGATCGCCTCGACCGTGACCGCGCCGCCGACCACGAAACCGATCCGCATGAACACCAGCGTCACGGTCGGCAGCAGCGCATTCGGTACGGCGTGCCGGCGGCGTACGTCGTCGTCGCGCAGGCCCTTCGCCCGCGCCGTCGTGATGTAGTCCTGGCCGACCTCGTCGATCACCGACGACCGCATCACCAGCAGGTACTGCGCGTAGACGACCGCGACCAGCGTCAGGCACGGCAGCACCATGTGCTGCGCGACGTCGAGCACGCCCGCAAACCCGTCGGGCTTGTCCACGCTCGAGCTCCCGCGGGTCGGGAAGATTCCCGGGATCGGGCCGATCCCGGCCGCGAACACCATCAGCAGCAACAGCCCGAGCCAGAACGTCGGCACCGACCACAGCACCAGCGAGACCGCCGTCGAGATCTTGTCGAACCTGCTGCCGGGTTTCCACCCGGCCCGGGCGCCCTGCCAGAGGCCGAGGCTGACGGCCATCACCAGCGCCGTACCGGTGAGCAGCAGCGTCGACCCGATCCGCTCGCCGATCAGGTCGACGACCGGCCGCTTGTACTCGTACGACGTCCCCAGGTCGAACGACAGCGTCTGCTGGAGGAAATGCAGGAACTGCTCGGGGATCGGCTTGTCCAGCCCGAGCCGCGCCCGCTCCAGGTCGAGCTGCTCCGGTGTCATGTTCCGCCCCTGCGCGAGGGCGCGGACCGGATCGCCCGGCAGCAGCCGGAACAGGAAGAACGTCGCGACGATCACCATCGCGATGCTCAGCAGCGCCCCGCCCGCCTTGGTCGCCGCATACCGCGGCAGACCGTGGCGGGCCGGGCGCTCCTCGAGCGCCTCGACGGCAGTGGTGGTGTCGGCCGTCATTCGCGCTCGTCCGCCGCGCCCTGGCGGCGTCGCAGGACGAAGAAACCACCGATCAGGACGACGACCACGGCCGCCGCGATGCCGGCGATCACACCACCGCCCAGGCCACCGCTTTCCGCGGTCTCGCCGTCCTTCGACACCGCCTCGACCGTGTAGAACGGCCAGTAGCCCGAACCGCCGTACAGCAGGCCCTTGTCCTCCGGGATCGGCGTGATGCTCGCGATCCGGTCCTTCCGGTAGCCCTCGAGATCGTTCGGGTAGTAGAGCGCGATCACCGGCGCGTCGGAATAGAGCCTTTCCTCCATTTTCTTGATGATTTCCGCGCGCTTTCCGCGGTCGAGTTCCTTCTGCTGCTGCAGGTAGAGGCTCTCGTACGTCGGGTCGCAGTAGAACGACTCGGTGCCGCCGCCCTGGCCGGACGCGGTGGGCCGCCGGCTGCACAGGTGCGTGCCGAGCACCTCCTCCGGATCCGGGTTCACCGACCAGCCGCTGATCGCGATGTCGAACAGCGCCGTCGTACCGGTCTCCTCGGTGAACTTGCTGGAGTCCAGCCGCTTGGTGGTCAGCTGGATGCCGACCTCCTTGAACCAGCCGGTCAGGTACTCGGCGAGCTTGTCCTCGATCGGGCTGTCGGTGTGGATGCTGAACCGGAACTGCAGTTTCCGCGACCCGTCCGGCATCGTCCGGACGCCGTCCGCGCCCTTCTTGTAGCCCGCGTCGTCGAGGATCTTGTTCGCCTTCGCGAGGTCGAACGAGACCTTCTCGTCGCCGCTCGCCTCCCAGAAGAAGTCCTTGTAAAGCGGCGGGATGATCGACCCGTCGGCCGGCTTCGCCAGCCCGCCCTGGACCTCGTCGACCAGCTTCTGCTTGTCGATCGCATAGTGCAGCGCGGTCCGCACCTTCGGGTCCTTCAGCGCCGGATGCCCGTCGCCGATCGGCTTGTCGTCACTGGTCGTCGCGCCGTGGTTGATCTGCAGGTACGTCGCCCGGCGGCCCTGGGTGTTCCACTGGACGATGTTGTCGTCGCCCTTCAGCGACTCGAAGTCCGGCGGGTTCAGCCGGCCGATCAGGTCGATGTCGCCCTTCTTCAGGCCGACGATCGAGGCCGCGGGGTTGTCGTAGAAGATGATCTGCAGCTCGTCGATCTTCGGGCGGCCGCGCCAGTAGTCCGGGTTCGCCTCCAGCCGGACGAACTGGTCCTTCTTGTGCTCCACCGCGACGTACGGTCCGCTGCCGACGGTCGGGTACACCTCACCGTCGTACTTCGAGATGTCGGTGACCTTCTCCCAGACGTGCTTGGGCATGATCGGCACCGGGTTGTCGAGCATCGACGCCTGCGGCGCCTTGAGCTTGATGGTCAGCTCCTGGCCGTTCGCGGTGACACTCTGGAAGTTCTCCACCGCCGGCCCGTTGCCGGTCTTCGCGCCGTCGTCGGTCATCATCTTGTTGAACGTCCAAGCCGCGTCCGCCGCGGTGATCGGCTGCCCGTCGGACCACTTCGCCTCACGGATCTTGAACGTCCAGGTCAGCCCGTCCGGCGACGTCGTCCAGGACTCGGCGAGATCCGGGCTCGGCTGCAGCGTCTTCGAATCCGGCACCGTCAGGAAGCCGTAGATCATCCGCTGGATCGACCCCGTCACCAGCCGCACGGCGAGGAACGGGTTCATCGAGTCCACCGACTGAGTGACCCCGATCTTGATGACCTTCTTCGCCGCGGGCTCGGCCGCCGCCGCCGTCCCAGGTACCGCCGCCAGCACACACAACGCCGCCAGCACAGCCAACAGCTTCCTCATGGGCCGCCCCACCTTCCCCAGCCGGGTGTTGATGTTGGGAAGAAACCACACCAGCAAGCGCTGTCCTGTCAACAAGATACGAAGCTTTGTCACACTGAAGTAACCTTCTTACCGACTGGATCCGGTTCACGAACTGGATGTAAACGCGCGGATGTGGTCAGCCCACGCGCGCCACGCGGGCGCTTGCCTCGTCGCTCCGCTCCTCACCACACCCAGGCTCCCCACCCCCGCTTAGCGCGGACGCGTGGGTCACCCGCAACCAACTAAGCCGCGACTTCACAAATGGGCACTTGACTACACAGCTGTGTAGGGGTTTGCTGTTGTGTGTAGTGAGAGGAGTGGGGATGGATCGGGCGGTGGAAGACCTTACGGCGCGGGCGCGGATTCGGGATGCGGCGGTCAAGTTGTTCGGGGAGCGGGGGATCGAGGGGGCTTCGATTCGGGATATCGCGGCGGAGGCAGGGGTGTCGTCGGGGCTGGTGCGGCATCACTTCGGGTCGAAGGAGGCGTTGCGGGAGGCGTGTGACAAGTACGCGAAGGAGCGGATGCTTCAGATCGGCTCAGAGCTGACCAGGGACGGGGACCTGACCGGGCTCGATCCGCTGGTGCTGCATCCGCTCGCGTTTCCGCTGCAGCTGTATCTGGTCCGTTCGATGATGGACGGCTCGGAGACCGCGACCGCGCTGTTCCTCGAGGGGGTCGACGCGGTCGAGGAGTGGACGACGAGTTTCGGCATCGACCCCAAGGACCGGCGCGGGTACGCCGCGGCGCTGGCCGCGATCAAGCTCAGCGTGTTCGTGTTCCGCGAGCAGGTCTCGAAGGCGCTGGGCGAGGACATCACCACACCGGCGGGCTACAACCGCATCGGCCAGGCGCTGATGGAGGTCTTCACGATCCCGCTGCTCACCCAGGAACAGATCGAGAAACTGGAGAAGCGATGATCAGCACGGAAGGTCTGGTCAAGCGGTTCGGGCGTACCCGGGCCCTGGACGGGCTCGACCTCACGGTGCGAACCGGTGAGGTGCACGGATTCCTCGGCCCGAACGGCGCGGGGAAGACCACCACCATTCGCATCCTGCTCGGGATGACGCGCGCCGACGGCGGTACGGCGCGGGTCCTGGACGGCGACCCGTGGTCGGACGCGACCGAGCTGCACCGGCGGCTCGCGTACGTGCCCGGTGACGTGACGCTGTGGCCGAACCTGTCGGGCGGCGAGGCGATCGATCTGCTCGGCCGGATGCGCGGCGGTGTGGACAAGAAGCGCAAGGCCGAGCTCCTCGAGCGGTTCGACCTCGACCCGCGGAAGAAGGCGCGCGCCTACTCGAAGGGCAATCGGCAGAAGGTCGCCCTGGTCGCCGCGTTCGCGTCCGACGTCGAGCTGCTGCTGCTCGACGAGCCGACGTCCGGACTGGACCCGCTGATGGAGGAGGTCTTCCGCGACGTCGTGCAGGAGATCAGCGATCGTGACGGCCGGACCGTCCTGCTGTCCAGCCACATCCTGTCCGAGGTCGAGGCGCTGTGCGATCGCGTCACGATCATCCGGGCCGGCCGCGCCGTCGAGAGCGGCACGCTGAGCGAGCTGCGGCACCTCACCCGGACGTCGATCCAGGCCGAGCTCGTCGGGCCGATGAACGGCCTGGCGCAGTTGTCCGGCGTCCATGACCTGAAGGAGATCGACGGGCACGTCCAGTTCGACGTGGACACGGACGAGATCAACCCGGTGCTGCGGCGGCTGACCGAGATCGGCGTACGGAGTCTCGTGAGCCAGCCGCCGTCGCTCGAGGAACTGTTCCTGCGGCTGTACGAACCCGAGGCCGTGAAATGACGTCGCTGGCCGGCACCGGCGGTCTGATCCGGCTGATCCTGCGCCGGGACCGGATCGTGCTGCCGCTCTGGATCGTCCTGCTCACGGCGATCTCGGTGAGCTACGTAAAGGAGTACGGCGACCTGTTCCCGACGCCGGACTCGCGGGTCAAGTACGCGAGCAACGCCGGCTTCATCACCTTGTACGGCGAGCTGTCCGGGTCGAGCCTGGGCGAGTTCGTGACGTGGCGGCTCGGGTTCGTACCGGTGATGGTCGGCCTGATCAGCCTGCTCACGGTGATCCGGCACACCCGTGTCGAGGAGGAGACCGGCCGTCGTGAGTTGCTCGGGGCAACCGTTGTCGGACGGCACGCCCAGCTGGCCGCGGCGCTCATCACGGTCCTCGGTGCGAATCTGGTGCTCGCCGTACTGCTTGCCCTCGGCATGCACAGCCAGGATCTGCCGCTCGCGGGATCGATTGCCATCGGCATCCTGTACGCCGGCACCGGCTGGTTCTTCGCGGCGCTCGGTGCGGTCGCGGCGCAGTTGACGGCCAGTGCGGGGACGGCGCGGGGGATCGCGATCGGTGTCCTCGGCGGGGCGTACGTACTGCGGGCCGCCGGTGACACCAGTGCGCACACGGACGGGCCGCTCGCGTGGTTGTCGTACCTGTCGCCGATCGGCTGGGCGCAGCAGATCCATCCGTACGCCCAGAACCGTTGGTGGTTGGCCGTTGTGCTGCTGGCAGCAACCATCGCCCTGATCGGAGCCGCGGTTGCCCTCGCCGTGCGACGGGACGTCGGGGCCGGCATCTTGCCGGATCGGCTCGGGCCCGCGGACGGGAAGCTGGGGTCGCCCTTGGCGTTGGCGTGGCGGCTGCATCGTGGGCTGCTGGCGGCGTGGACCGTCGGATTCGCCTTGCTGGGCCTGCTGTTCGGCGGTGTCGCGGAGGGCGTCGGCGACATGATGCGCGACGATCCGGGCATCCAGGAGATGTTCCAGCGGATGGGTGGCGCGGCCGGGCTGATCGACTCGTTCCTGGCCGGTGTGATGACGCTGGTCGGGCTGATCGCCTCGGCGTACGCCGTCCAGGCCACATTGCGGATGCGGGTCGAGGAGAGCAGCGGACGCGCCGAGCCGGTGCTGGCGACCGCGACGAGTCGCTGGCAATGGGCCGCGAGCCACCTGGTATTCAGCCTGCTGGGCCCGGCCCTGGCACTGCTGGCAGCCGGTGTCGCCGAAGGACTGGCGTACGGCGCGGCAATCGGCGATGTGAGTGGTCAGGTACCGCGGCTGGTTGGTGCGGCGCTCGCCCAACTGCCGGCCGTCTGGGTGCTGGCGGCGATAGCGATCGCGATCTTCGGTCTGTTCCCGCGGGCCTCGATGGTGTCGTGGGCCGGCCCGGCGGTCTGCATCCTGATCGGGCTGGTGAGCGCCGGAGTGAGCACAGCCGGCTGGATCCGGGACCTCTCGCCCTTCACCCATCTCCCGTCGCTCCCCGGCGGAGCGGTGTCGGCCGGACCGTTCGTCGCACTGCTCGCAATCGCGCTCGTCGTCGCCTTCGCCGGCCTGATCGGCCTCCGCCGGCGGGACCTTCCGGCCTGATCGGCCCCCGCCCGAGGGACCTCCCGGCCTGACGACGATCCTCAGCGGCGGGCGTTGCGGGACCAGCTGAAGCAGTAGGCGCCGAAGGCCGCGATACCGACCGCGAGCAAGGTCAGCAGCACCGATCCGGCCGGCTGCTCCTTGATCGTGCGCAGCGCGGTGTCGAGGCCGCCGGCCTTCTGCGGGTCGTAGGCGATCGCCGCCCAGCCGAACAGCACGCCGACCACGGCGTACGCGAAGCCCTTCGCGCCGTACCCGATCCGGCCGAGCAGGACGGTCACGTCCGAGACGCCGCCCACCAGGTCCTCGGTGAACTTCTTCGTGATCCCCTTGTAGACGTGGTAGCAACCGATCGCGAGGATCGCGACACCGGCCGCGATGACCACAGCCCGTCCCCAGCCGTGCTCCATCAGCCGGGCAGTGACACTCCGCTGCTGACCGGTTCCCGAACCGCCCGAGCCGACCGCGACCTTCACCGCGCTGATGGCCAGCACAACGTAGACGATCGCGCGTCCGACCGACGACAGCTTCTTGTGCGGTTCCAGGTGGCCCCAGATCACCTGCAGGACCTGCCAGACGGCCAGGGCGAACAGCCCGATCGCCACAACCGACAACAGCACGCCGCCGAGCGGCTTGTCCGCCAGTTCCCGCAGGGCGCCTTGCTGTGAAGCCTCCTGCGATGACTTGCCGAACGCGAGCTGCAGGGCGATCCAGGCGATCAGCAGGTGTACGACGCCGTACGCCACCAGGCCGACCGTCACCGCGTACCGGTACGGCCGGCTGTATCGAACTTCCTGGGCGGTAGTAGTCACACCTGAGAAGTTCCCAGTGCGGAAACAGTCAGGCGGAGACGGGTGCGCTCGCCTCGCGGTCCGACTCGTCGATGTCGCCGTACTCACCCTGACGGTACGCGCGGCGGCCCAGCGTCCACACGTAGGTGAGGAACGCCAGCTCGGCGACGATGCCGATGGTGACCCTGACCGGGCCTGGCAGGAACGGTGTAACAAACGCTTCGATCAGCCCGGTGACCAGAAGCACCGCGGCCAGGCCGATCGCCATGCCGACGGTGGCACGGCCGGTCTGTGCGACAGCCTGCATGCGTGTGCGCGGCCCTGGTACGACCCAGGCCCAGCCGAGCCGTAGGCCGGCCGCGGCGGCGACGAACACCGCCGTGATCTCGAGCAGGCCGTGCGGCGCGATCAGGCTGAAGAACAGACCGCCGCGGTCGTGGCCGATCATCAGTCCGGCGCTCAGGCCCAGGTTGAGCGCGTTGTCCCACAGCACGAAGACGGACGGGATCAGCAGGATGCCGAGCGCGAGCACAGCGGCGCTGATGGTCGCGTTGTTGATCCAGACGCGCAGGGCGAAGTCCTGTGCCGGGTTCTCCGAGTAGTACGCCTCGAAGTCGTGCTCGACGAGCTGCTTGATCTGGTCCGGTGTCGCGATCGAGTCGATCACCTCGGGGTGTGCCAGCACTCTCCAGGCGGCCCAGGCGGCGACCAGGTAGAAGAGCAGACCGATGGTGATCCACCAGCGTCTGGAGGCGTACAGCGCGGCGGGGAAGCTGACCAGGAAGTACTTCGAGATGTCACGCCAGACAGGTGCCTGGACGCCGGTCACGGCGCCGCGTGCATCGGCGATCAGACCGGAGAGCCGGCCGATCGACACCGGATCCGCCCCGGCCGCTCGCAGCGCGGCGAGGTGCGTGCCGACCCGCTGGTAGAGGACCACGAGCTCTTCGGCTTCCGCACCGGACAGGCGGCGCTGGCGGCGAGTCAGGTACGCCAAGCGGTCCCACTGCGGCTGGTGCACCGAGACAAACGCTTCTACGTCCACCGCCACACCTCCTCCACCCGACTGGTGGCAGACTAACCGGACCTAGTGTCTACGCAGGAGGGGGGCGGCGGAGTGTCCCAGCTGGTCACCGGCGAAGCAGTCGTCCTCCAGGTGCGGATCGCCCGGATGCCCACGCGGGCGATGGCGTGTGCGATCGACATGCTGCTGCAAGGCATCGTGCTGAGCGTGCTGATCGCGCTCCTGGCCGGCTTCCTGTTCGGGAGCGAGGTCAGTGAGGCGCTGGCGGGTGCGCTGATCTTCGTCGTCGTGCTGCTCGTGGTGGTCGGCTACCGGGTCGTGATGGAGACGCTCACCCGCGGGCGGACGCTCGGCAAGATGGTGCTCGGGCTGAAGGTGGTGCGCGACGACGGGAGCTCGATCCGGTTCCGGCACGCGCTGGTGCGGACGCTGATGTGGTTCTTCGTCGACTTCGCGCCGTGGTTCGCGGCCTGTCCCGGGATCGTCGCGAGCCTGATGAACAAGCAGGGCAAGCGGATCGGGGACATGGTGTCCGGGACGGTCGTCATCCGCGAGCGCAACCAGCCGATGGCGTCGCCGCCGCTGTTCGTGCCCGGTCACCTGGTCCAGTGGGCGCAGTCGCTGGAGCTGTCGCGGCTGTCCGACGAGCTGGCGAATGCGGCCCGCGACTACCTGGCCCGCTTCACCGAGCTCCTCCCCGGCCCGCAGTACGCACTCGGCGAGGCCCTGGCCGCCCGCGTCGCTGCCGTCATCGCACCGGCGCCGCCGACCCAGGTCATCGCCCCCGCCTACCTGTCCGCCGTCCTCGCCGAACGCCGCCGCCGCGAACTCCAACGCCTCTCCACCCACCGCCCCCTGCCGACCGGCCCTTTCCCCTCCACCTCGCCATACCCACCAGCCCCGTCACCGTACGGCCCAGCCGCCCCGTCGTACGGCGTGCCGGCCGGCCCGTTCGCCCCGCCCAGCCCGTACGGCGCCCTCCCGCCGGCTCCTCCGCCGCCCGGCCTCTTCGCCCCACCTGCACCGACCACCCAGTCCCGCCCCGCGACCGTGAACGCCGAAGGCTGGGCCGCCCCCGGCAGCAACGAAGCCGGCCACTGGTCCTGACCACCGCCGGCCCTGACGCGATCCGGCGAGGTGGCTGTCCTCGGGCAGGTCGCCGACAAACACCTCTTCACAGCGATCCGCTGACAAACACGAGGTCGCCGGATCAGCTGGTCGCCGCCCGTACGCCGCGCAGGACGACGTCCAGCACCACGTCGGCCTCCGCGCGGGCGGCCTCGTGGTCGGCGGCCCGGGCGATGTAGAGGGCTGAGCCGTAGAGACCGCCCAGTGCGAGGTGCGCCAGCGAGTCGAGTGTGACGCCGGGCAACGCGCCGCTGTCCACCAGTGGCGTCAGCACGGTCCGCAGCATCGGCAGCTCGACGCCTTCCGCGCCGCGTTCCCACGCGCCGGCTGCCAGCACGGTCACACTGTCGATGATCACGATCCGCCGGAACGCCGGCTGCAAGCAGGCGTCGAGGAAGGCGGACAGGCCCGCTCGTACCGCGACCCACGGATCCTCCTCGGCGAGGGCCGCGGTCATCACCGCCCCGGCGGTCTCCTCCAGCACCAGGTCGTAGACCGCCTTGAACAGGGCGTCCTTGCCGCTGAAGTGGTGGTAGAGAGCCCCCTTCGCGAGACCCGCTCGCTGGACGATGTCGTCCATCGCGGTTGCCTTGTAGCCCTGCTCGACAAACCGCTCGCGCGCGATCCCGACCAGGAGCTCCCGGGTTGCCTCCGCCTGCCGTTCCCGCAGCTTCTTGACAGTCACCGGGCAAGCATAAAATACTGACCGCAAGTCGGTGACCGACCGTCGGTCGGTGAAAGGAGACTGTGATGTCGCCACTTCCGCCCGGACAACGCCGCGTCGAGGGGTTCCCGCGATTTGGCACCCACCTGCACCGGCCGCCGCCCACAGTGCCGGACGATCCGGTGATCGCGATCAGCGGCGTCGTTCGCAAGCCCTCGGAGGTGCGGCTGCCCGAGCTCGCCACGCTGCAACGGCGCGAGCTCGTCGCCGACTTCCACTGCGTCTCCGGCTGGACGGCGACCGGCCTGCGGTGGGAAGGGGTGCGGTTCGCCGACTTCTTTCGCGCCTTCGTCGAGCCGGCGCTCGACGCGGAGGGCCGCGTCAGCCACCTGGCGTTCGAAGGGCTGGACGGGGTCAGCTCCGTGGTCGAACTGCGGGACGCGCTGGCGGACGACGTCCTGCTCGCGGACCGGGTGAACGGGTGCCCGCTCGGCGGCGACCACGGCGCACCGATCCGCCTGGTCAGCCCCGCCCAGTACGGCTACATGAACATCAAGCACCTGTGCCAGGTCGAGGTGTGTTCCACCTTCCCGGAGCACCGCCTCGATCGGGGCATCATCGGCCGGCTGATCGAGGGTCATCCCCGGGCTCGGGTCTGGCAGGAGGAGCGCCACGGCCGCATCCCGGGACGGCTGATCCGGCCGTTCTACCGCCCGCTGATCCGCCCGATCCGCGCCCTCTGTGCGAAAGGAACGCAAGACAGATGAGACTCCCCGACGACGTGCTGAAGACCCAGGACTGGATCATCGACGACATCGTGCCCGACTTCGACGTCGAGGACGTCTGGGCGCTTCCCGTCGAGGGCGGCGCGGACGATTTTCCGGTCGTCGTCGATCTGCAGCAATCCCTCGACTTTCCGGGGTCCGCGCCGCTGCCGGTGCGCTTGCTGTGGGGCCTTCGTGACGTGCTCGGACGCGCGTTCGGGCTCGGGCGCATCTCGACCTCCGCGGACGCCGCCGGCGCCTGGCCGCCCGTTCCCGGCACGGGCGAAGCATCACTGCTCGTGCGGGTTCCCGACGACCTCCGCGACAAGTCTCCGGCGTCGCTGGTCACCGACAAGCCGTTCCGGCCGCTGTACCGCACCGGCACCGAACTCGCCGAGGAAATCTCCAACCGGACCATGTACGGCGTGATGCACCTGGCCTGGGTCGACCACGGAAACGGCCGCTACCGCGCGCAGATGACCGTCTACGTCAAACCCCGCGGCACGTTCGGCAAGGCGTACATGGCCTTCATCAAGCCGTTCCGCTACGCGATCGTCTAT
Source organism: Kribbella sp. NPDC004138 (assembly GCF_053603655.1). NCBI lineage: Bacteria > Bacillati > Actinomycetota > Actinomycetes > Propionibacteriales > Kribbellaceae > Kribbella > Kribbella sp. NPDC004138. The sequence goes on along the minus strand of NZ_JBSGFZ010000026.1, from coordinate 39,281 downwards.
CCGGCACTCATGCGGCACTTCGAACGAACCTGGTCACAGAACACCCCCGCGCAATAACTTGCGCGGGGGTGTTCAAAGAACCTCAGTAGCGGTAGGCCTCCGCCTTGTACGGGCCCTCGACCGGTACGCCGAGGTATGCCGCCTGCTCCTTGGTGAGCTCGGTCAGCTTCACGCCGAGCGAGTCGAGGTGCAGCCGGGCGACCATCTCGTCGAGGTGCTTCGGCAGCACGTACACCTCGGTCGGGTAGTCGGCGGTCTTCACGAACAGCTCGATCTGCGCGAGGACCTGGTTGGTGAACGAGTTCGACATCACGAACGACGGGTGCCCGGTGGCGTTGCCGAGGTTCAGCAGGCGTCCCTCGGACAGCACGATGATCGTGTGGCCGTCGGGGAAGCGGAACTCGTCGACCTGCGGCTTGATGTTGACCCGCTCGATGCCGGCGACCTTGTACAGCCCGGCCATGTCGATCTCGTTGTCGAAGTGGCCGATGTTGCCGACGATCGCCTGATGCTTCATCGCCGCCATGTGGTCGGCGGTGATGACGTCCTTGTTGCCGGTCGTGGTGACGAAGATGTCGGCGATCCCGACCACGTCGTCCACGGTCGACACCTGGTAGCCGTCCATCGCCGCCTGGAGCGCGCAGATCGGGTCGATCTCGGTGACGATCACCCGCGCGCCCTGACCGCGCAGCGACTCGGCGCAGCCCTTGCCGACGTCGCCGTACCCGCAGACGACCGCGACCTTGCCGCCGATCAGGACGTCGGTGGCGCGGTTGATGCCGTCGATCAGCGAGTGCCGGCAGCCGTACTTGTTGTCGAACTTCGACTTGGTGACCGAGTCGTTGACGTTGATCGCCGGGAACAGCAGCGCGCCGGCCTTGTGCATCTCGTACAGCCGGTGCACGCCGGTGGTGGTCTCCTCGGTGACCCCCTTGATGCCCTGACCGATGGTCGTCCACTTCGTCGGCGACTCGGCCAGCGTCCGGGTCAGCAGGCTCAGGACGACGCCGTACTCCTCGGAGTCCGCGGTCGACGGGTCCGGCACGGCGCCGGCCTTCTCGAACTCGGTGCCCTTGTGGACGAGCATCGTGGCGTCGCCGCCGTCGTCGAGGATCATGTTCGGGCCTTCACCGGGCCAGGTCAGCGCCTGCTCGGTGCACCACCAGTACTCCTCCAGCGTCTCGCCCTTCCAGGCGAACACCGGAACTCCGGCGGGGTTCTCGGCCGTGCCGTCCGGGCCGACGACGACCGCGGCCGCCGCGTGGTCCTGGGTGGAGAAGATGTTGCACGACACCCAGCGCACCTCGGCGCCGAGCGCGACCAGCGTCTCGATCAGCACGGCGGTCTGGATCGTCATGTGCAGCGAGCCCATGATCCGCGCGCCGGCCAGCGGCTTGCTCTCGCCGTACTGCTCGCGCATCGCCATCAGGCCTGGCATCTCGTGCTCGGCCAGCCGGATCTCCTTGCGCCCGAACTCGGCCAGGCCGAGATCCGCCACCTTGTAGTCGAAGGTCATGCCGCTCCCCTGCTGAAGACTGTGATTACTGCAAGACCTGAGCCTAGAGGGACGAGCCACGCGGTTTGATCGCTCCAGGCGCATTTTTGACACCGAAATGTCAGGATTGATGCTATGCGCATCACCGAGGCCGCTCGCCAGCTGGGTACCACTCCGCGCATGCTCCGTTACCGGGAGGCACTCGGACTGCTGCCGCGCTCCCGCTCCGAGCACACGTCACAGCGCCAGTACGACGACCGCGACCTCGCCGCCGTCCGGCTGGCGCTCGACCTCGAACGCCGGTACGACGTGACGCCGGCGGCGCTCGCCTTCGCGCTCCGGGCGCTCGCCGAACCGTCCGTGGCCGCGGACATCCGCAACCTCGGCTACCGCACCGGCCGGCTCACCGCGCCGCCGACGCAGGCCGAGATCGACCGCGACCGCGCCCTCCGCTGGCTCGGCCGCTCCGGCGTCCTCCCACCCAAACCGCGCTGACGTCCATCTCAGGGGTCAACCCCCGAGATGGACGGTTCGCCTCCCGGCAGGTGGAGTGCCAACCGGCGATCTGAGGGGTTGACCCCTCAGATGGCCCTTAGTGGGACGGGGCCTCGGGGACGGCGGGGCGTTCGTCGGGGACGTGGTGCTCGTGGAAGATGTCGGGCTCGAGGTAGATGTGCTGACTCATCGGCTCGGCGGCGCGGACGGCTCGCTCGGCGGCGTCGATGGTCTCCGCGACGACGGCCGCGTCGGCGGTCGGCTCGACGCCGAGCTTCGCGGCGACCAGGACCTCTTCCGGGCCGAGGTGCAGGGTCTTGATGTGGATCAGCCGCTGGACACCCGGGGTGTTCTCGATCGCGGCGACGATCCGGGCCTCGGACTCGCGGGTCGCGGACTCGCCGAGCAGCAGCGACTTCATCTCGATCGCCAGGAAGACCGCGACGCAGACCAGCAGCGCGCCGATCGCCATCGACCCGAGGCCGTCGAACACACCGTTGCCGGTGACAAGCGTCAGGACGACGCCGATCAGCGCCAGCACCAGACCGGTGAGCGCCGCGAAGTCCTCGAGCAGGATGACCGGCAGCTCCGGGGCGCGCGCGTTCCGGACGAACTTCACCCAGGACACGTGTCCGCGAATCTTGTTCGCCTCGACGATCGCGGTCCGGAACGACAGGCTCTCCATGACGATCGCGACCACCAGCACCGCGATCGGGACCCACTTCCAGTTGTCGATCCCGTGCGGGTCGTGCACCTTGTGGTAGCCCTCGTAGAGCGCGAACAGACCACCCACGCTGAACAGCACGATCGACACGATGAACGAGTAGACGTACCGCTCGCGGCCGAACCCGAACTGGTGCAGCTCGTCGGCCTCGCGCTTGGCTCGCTGACCACCGACCAGCAGCAGCACCTGGTTGCCCGCGTCGGCGAGCGAGTGGATCGCCTCGGCGAGCATCGAGGCCGACTGGGTCAGCGCCCAGGCGGCGAACTTGGTGACCGCGATCCCGGTGTTCGCCAGCAAAGCCGCGACAACGGCCTTGTTCCCGCCACCAGCCATGGTTGTTCAGGTCCTCCAGTTAGCGTGCGGCGACGACGAACGCCGTGCCGGAACCACGCAGGGTACAGGGTCCTTCGGTTCCGGCGAGGAACGCCGACTGACCAGCGGACAACGTCACAACGGATTCCTTGCCCGAAGCATCGACAGAGCCGTCCACACAGCAGACGATCCGCGGCCCGACGCCGTCGATCGTGCGCTCGCCCGACGACAGGTCCACCCGGTGAATCGCGAAGTACTCACACCCTGTCTCGTAGATCCCGTCCGCTGTCGCGGTCAGCACCGGGTCGGCCAGCGGCTCGAAGTCCACCACCGAGACGAGCTCCGGTACGTCGACGTACTTGCTCGTCAGCCCGCCGCGCAGCACGTTGTCGGAGTTCGCCATCACCTCGAAGCCGAGGCCCCGCAGGTAGGCGTGCACGTTCCCGGCCGGGAGGTACACGGCGTCGAACCGCTGCAGGCGCACCCTGTTCAGCAACAGGGCCGCGAGCACACCGGGGTCGTCCGGGAAGTCCGCGCACAGCTTCGCCAGCGTCTCGCGCTCCAGGGGGAACGCGTCGCCCGGGTACTGCGCGACGGCCTCGCCCAGGGCCGCGACCAACGGGCGGATCGCGTCCCGGTCGGTGCTCATGAAACCGCTGAACGCGTCCTGGAGCTTGCCGTTGCGGAGCAGGTCCGTGAGCTCCTCGAACCCGGCCGGGGCCAGCGCGTCGAGCAGCGCGACCGTCGCCTCCAGCGGGCGGAAGCCCACCAGCGCGTCGAACGGCTCCAGCGCGATCAGGATCTCCGGCTTCGGCCAGGCGTCCTTGTAGTTGCGGTCCGCGGCGTCCCGGGGGATCGCGGCGGCCTCGTCCCGCTGGTACCCGTCGATCGCCTGGTCCCGGGACGGGTGCGCCTGGATCGACAACGGCTGCGCCGCCGCGAGCAGCTTCGCGAGGAACGGGAACCGGCCGTCGAACCGCTCGGCCGTCTCCTCCCCCAGCACCGCGGCCGGGTCGGCGGACACCGCGTCGTACAAGGTGTCGCCGTTCGGCAGGACCGACGGGGCGGACTCGTGCGCACCCATCCACAGCTCGGCCTGCGGCTCGCCGGTCGGCTGTACGCCGAGCAACTCCGGCAGTGCGGTCGGCGAACCCCACGCGTAGTCGCGGATGGTGTTCTGCAGCGGGACTACCACGCCGGATCCTCCGAGGGGTTGCCGGACCCGACCGGGTCGTCCACGGTCGCCATGCCGTACCGGCCGAGGCCGATCCCAAGATACGCCGCGGCGTAGCGACCCTGCTGGGTCAAAGCGGCGTACCGGGCGACATCCGTGCCGCTGGCCTGCGTGATCGTGTGCACCCGGACGTCGTGCGCCTCTGCCTTGGACTCCAGCTTGTCGCGGTGCTCGGCGACGCCGGCCTCGACGACACCGTCGTCCAGGATGATCAGCGCCGGCCGTAGCTCCTCGGGCTTGTCGAACGGGTCGGCGAACAGGTCCCGCGGCGGTTGGTTGAGCACCGGAAGCAGATGGCCCGCGTCCGCGGCCAGGGCCGGCCGTCCACTGGCCAGCCGTAGCGCCTCGACGACACGGCGGGCAGCACGCGCTGCCAGGACAGAGCCACCCCAGACCAGCGGCAACGCATCCGCCAGCACCAGAGCGAGCTCCTTCGCCGGGTTGGCCGCCACATCGTTGTTGGGCGAGCACTCGATCGCCACGTCGTCCAGCAACGTCGCCACGGCCTTGTGGTCGACCTCCGGGCCCAGCTCCATCTGGTGCAGCGCCTGAAGCACGGCGACGGCCGCAGCCAACTGGTCGTCCGACTGGGACGGCAGCCGGATCGCATGCCGGAGACCGGCCGAGGCGATCGCCACCGGCGAGTCCTCCGGCGCGGCGACCATCAGCCCGCAACCACGCCGTACCGCTTCACCGGCGGCCGACACCGCGTCCGTGTCCTCGGCGGCACCACCGAGGACGATCACCAGGTCCAGCGGGCCGGCCCAGCCGGGCAGCCCGGGACCGGGCCAGGCGAGAAACGGAACCGGGCAGACCGGCTCCAGCACGGCCCGGACCAGCCGGGCGTCGCGGCCCGCGGCCACCACGGCCCGCGGCCGGAAGCCGTCGGACTCCAGCTTGGCCAGCACGTCCTCGGACGCTTCCAGCTCGGCGCGGATCCGGGCACCGGCCATCGCCAGGCGGCGCAGCAGGTGGTCCGAGGCCTCGAGTACCGCCGGGTCGTCCAGCCGGGTGTCGTCGAAAACGCTCATCAGCTGCTCGCGGATTCGGACTCCGCGCGCGTGTCCCGGGCCTCGTCGATCAGCAGCACCGGGATGTCGTCACGCACCGGGTACGCCAGCGCGCAGGCGGCGTTGGTGCAGATCAGCTCGTTCGCCTCGTCGTCCACCCGGAACTCCGAGCGGCACTTCGGGCAGACCAGGATGCTCAGCAGGTCCGGGTCCAGATTGACTGCCATTCAGTTCTCCTCCACCGATGCGCCGGTGATCAGGGCCAGTACTTCGTCACGGACGCGTTCCATCTCGGCCCGGTCCGCGGCCTCGACGTTCAGCCGCAGCAACGGCTCCGTGTTCGACGCACGGACGTTGAACCACCACTGTCCCGCCGACACCGTCAACCCGTCCAGATGGTCGACCGTCACGCCGTCGACGCCAGAATACGTATCCTCGATCGCCGCAACGGTCGCCGCCGCGTCCGCGACCTTGTTGTTGATCTCTCCGGACGCCACGTACCGCTCGTACTCGGCGAAGAGCTCGCTGGCCGGTCGGTCCTGCTCGCCCAGCGCCGCCAGCACGTGCAGCGCGGCCAGCATGCCGGTGTCGGCGCGCCAGAAATCGCGGAAGTAGTAGTGCGCGGAGTGCTCGCCGCCGAACACCGCGTCGGTCTCGGCCATCTTCTGCTTGATGTTGGAGTGCCCGACCCGGGTGCGGACCGGGACGCCGCCGCGCTCGGCGATCAGCTCCGGGACCGCCTTGGAGGTGATCAGGTTGTGCAGGATGGTCGCGCCCGGGTGCTTGGCGAGCTCGCGGACGGCGACCGCGCCGGTGATCGCGCTCGGCGAGATCGGGTCGCCCTTCTCGTCCACCACGAAGCAGCGGTCGGCGTCGCCGTCGAAGGCCAGGCCGAGGTCGGCCCCGGTCTCGCGGACCTTGGCCTGCAGGTCGACCAGGTTCTTCGGGTCCAGCGGGTTGGCCTCGTGGTTCGGGAAGCTGCCGTCGAGCTCGAAGTACATCGGGACGATCGTCACCGGGCCGTCGGCGAACACCGCCGGGACGGTGTGGCCGCCCATGCCGTTGCCGGCGTCGACGACCACGGTGAGCGGACGGATGCCGCTCAGGTCGACCAGGTCGTGCAGGTGGTCGGCGTACGCCGTGAGCAGGTCCTTGCGGGTGATGTGCCCGGTCGCGGACCCCGCCGCCGGGCTCTCGGTCAGGGCCTTCGCGACCAGGTCGGCGATGTCGCGCAGACCGGAGTCGGAGCCGACCGGGGCGGCGCCCGCGCGGCACATCTTGATGCCGTTGTACTGCGCCGGGTTGTGGCTGGCGGTGAACATCGCGCCGGGCAGGTCGAGCCGGCCGGACGCGAAGTACAACTGGTCGGTGGACGCCAGGCCGATGTCGATCACGTCCGCCCCGGTGCTCGCCACGCCCTCCGCGAACGCGGCCGCCAGCGCCGGGCTGGACGGGCGCATGTCGTACCCGATCACCACCGCGCCGGGCCCCGCGAGCACGTCCAGGACCTCGACGAACGCCGCGCCGGTCGCCCGGGCCACCGACTCGTCCAACTGCTCCGGCACAACCCCCCGGACGTCGTAAGCCTTGAAGATCCCCGCAACATCAGCCATGCACGGACCCTATCCGGCCCGTCGGCCAAGCTGTATCCCAGCCTCGCTCCGCGCGCGGCAGGCAACAACTGGGCATCGTTGTCAGCCTGCGTCCTGACGCTGCCCCTCTCGTTCCGTATGTTCGGTCCTTGGTCACCGACAGGCGTGACCTGGCGGCTGGGGGGTGGCCAAACATGTTCCTGCGGCAGGCTCTGCGGTACCGGTGGTCCCAGGCGATGGTCCTGGCCGGGGTCAGCCTGTTGATCGGCACCTGCGCGGCGTTCGCGCCCTGGTTCGCGCGCGCGGTCGAACAGACCGTCACGACCGAGACCCTGGCGCGCCAGTGGAACTCGGCGGCCTGGCAAGTCAAGACGGTCCCGAAGACGACCGTCGGCGGATCGGCCGAATCGACTCCGCCGGAGGAGCTCGACCAACTCATCCCTGCCGACCTGAAGCAGCAGTTCACCCCACCGGTGTACGGGCGGGCCGCAGCAGTGATCTGGGGCCTCGGCGACGCCAGACCGACTGTCCAGAGCCGGGTGGTCTGGCGGGACGGTTACTGCGCCCAACTCGAACTGACCGCCGGCCGGTGTCCCAGCAGCCCCGGTGAGGTCGCCGCGTCGGCAGCGGACGCGAAGAACTTCGGCCTGGCGGTCGGGGCGACGATCAATGCCCAGAGCGCCAGCAACCCCGCGCGCAGCCCGCTCCGCGTGGTCGGGATCTACCAGGCGGACGCCGAGGCCACCTACTGGTTCGGCCGGAGACCGATCGGGAACTCGCGGCAGGCCAGCGACTCCCAGGCCCCGCTCGGCGACTTCCTGCTCACCGAGCGGGACACCCTCTCCGCGGGGCCTTGGGGCGCCTACTCGACGCTGGACACCCGCCCGCAGCCGGGAAGCGTGCGAGTCGACGACCTGGCTCGGATCCGTCAGGTGACCGATCAGCTCGAAGTACAGATCGCCGAACACGGCATCGACGCGCAGAACAGCTCAGGACTGATCGACGTCATCGACGGCATCCAGGCGGAGCGGCGCCAAGCCACGACCATCATCCCGCTGGTCATGGTGCAGGTGGCCCTGTTCGGGGTGGTTGTCCTGGCGCTCGCGTTGGCCACGGTGGTCGACCAGCGCCGCCCCGAGCTGGCCGTCTCGCGACTCCGCGGGTCGGGGGCAGGGTCGATCGGCCGGGCGCTGGCCGTCGAGCTGAGCGTGCCCGTGCTGCTCGGTACGGTGCTCGGCGCGGCCGCCGGTTTCGTGATGCTCCTCGCCGTACGATCGGCCTGGTTGGCCGGAGTACCGCCCCTGGAAGTGCCGTGGACGGTTCCGGCCGCGGTCGGTCTCGCAGCTCTGGCAGGGCTGGCGGTCGTCGCGCTGTCGGTTCGTACGGTCGTACGCCGGCCGATCTCCAGCCTGCTCCGGCGGATCGCGCCGCGCGGAAGCCACAAGACCATCGGTCTGATCGATCTGATCGTCATCGTCGTCGCATCGGCCGGACTGGTGACCGGACTGACCAGCGGCGGACGGGGTCCGTTGCCGATCCTGACCCCGACCCTGCTCGCGCTGGCCGCCGGCCTGGCCTTCGCCCATCTGCTGCTCCCGGCCGCCGGCCTGGTGAGCCGTCGGGCGCTGCGCAACGGGCGTCTCGGTCTCGCGCTCGGCGCTCTGCAGGTGGCCCGGCGTCCAGCAGTGACGCGGCTCGTCGCCGTGGTCGCCGTCGCGACCGGCCTGGTGTCGTTCGCCGGCCAGGCGGCTTCGGTGGCGGGTCGCAACCGGGACACCAGGGCCGGCTACGAGACCGGCGCCGAGGCGGTCCTCGCGATCGACACCATCAACCTCATCGACTTCACCGCGGCGATCAACAAGGTCGATCCCGACCGGCGGTGGCTGACGCCGGTCGTACTCACCCAGGCGCCCGCGGCCGAGAGCCTGCGCGCCGTGCTGATCGAGCCGGACAGCTACCGGCGGATCGCCTTCCGCGGCGACCGGCTCGCCGAAACCGAGGGGTTCGGCAATCTCCGGGCGCCGGCGGAGCCGCAGCCGATCAAGGTCGTCGGCGACCAACTGAAGGTGACCGCCGACGTCGGCACGACGGCGTCGTACGCACCGCCCACCAGTGACGGCGAGGAGCTCGCCCCCGAGGGCCGGGCGAGGTCCGTGATCCTGCAGGCGACGGTAGTCAACCAGCGCAGAGGGGCGCGCTACCTGGTGCGTTTCCCGCCGATACCGCTGGGCCGCAGCGGCCCGGTCCAGCTGAGTACGCCGATGGACTGCCGGCCGTCCTGCCAACTGATCCGGCTCGGGGTCGCCCGCGAGGTGGGTGACCCCGTGGGCGCCAAGGGCGAGATCGCGATCAGCCACCTGGCGACCGACACCCAGCCGTCGATCCCGCTGGGCAGGGCCCAGGACTGGACGAGCGGCCCGCCGGCAGGGGACGACGACCAGAGCCACATCGCGGCGAAGAGCCGGCCGAACGGACTGACGCTCGAGGTGACCAGCCTCGGGAGCGACCTGACCCTCCAGCACGCCGCGATCCCCACCCCTGTCCCGGCGCTGGTGAGTCAGGACTTCTCCGTGAGCGAGGTCCAGACCGTGCCCGGCCTCGACGGACTGTCGATCCCGATCACCAAGGTGGACAGCCTGCGGACACCGATGCCGCGGCACACCGAACGTGCTGCCGTGATGGACCTGGAGACCGTCCGCCGGCTCGGCGGGAACGTCGACGACACCTCGACCGATCTCGAGCTCTGGCTGAACGCCGACGGGCTCGCGAACCTCGGCAAGGTCGTCGACGGGCTCACCGCGGCCGGGCTGACCCCGACCCTCGTGGATCGGCGGTCCGACCGGATCGAGGGGTACGGGCGCTCCGCCAGCGCCCTCGCGCTCCAGCTCACCCCGGTCGTCGGACTCGCCAGCTGGGCGCTCGCGGTCATCGTGCTGCTGCTCATGGGCGTCAGCTCCTGGCGATCCCGGGCGCAGGACTACGCGAGCCTGCGGATCAACGGCGTACCGGCGTCGACGACCGGAGGGGCGGCGCGCTGGGAACAGACCGGGCCGGTCGCGCTGGCAGCATTGCTCGGGTCGGCCTGCGGCATCGTCGGCGCCCATATCGCGCTGCCGATGTTCCCGCTGTTCGCGGAGACGTCCGAACCGTCGCCGATCCCGCTCGACCTGGCGATCAACTGGTCCGGAGCGGTGATTCTCTGGCTGGCCGGCACCGTGGTGCTGACGGCGACCACGTTGGTCCTGGGCACCGGCGTGAACCGGCGCGCGGGGTACGTCCGGATCCGGGAGGAGTTGTCGTGAGCGGCCTGGCGATCAGCACCAGCGGGCTGGTGCACATCTACCGCAGCCAGGGCCATGACGTCGCGGCCTTGTCGGGCATCGGCATCACGGTGCGTCCCGGTGAGTTCGTCGGGCTGCTCGGCCCGTCCGGCGCCGGCAAGTCCACGCTGCTGCAGCTGTGCGGCGGCTTGCTGACGCCGAGCGCCGGGCGCCTGCAGATCGGCGAACACAACCTGACGACGATGACCGAGCCGGAGCTCGACCGGATGCGCGCGCGTGACATCGGCATCGTGCTGCAGGGAGCCGGGCGCAATCTGATCCCCTACCTGTCCCCCGTCGACAACGTCCGCTACGCACAGCGTGCTGCGGCGCACGACCAGTCCCTGCCGACGCCGGAGGAGGTCCTCGACCTGGTCGGCCTGGCCGACCACGCCCGTACGCCGCTGACGTCGCTGACGCCCGGGCAGATCCAGCTCTGCGCCGTAGCGGTCGGGATCGCCACGTTCCCCGGCCTGCTGCTGGCCGACGAGCCCACGAGCCAACTCGACCACCGGGCGCGGGACGAGGTGCTCGCCGCGATCTCGACCGTCAACGAGAGCACCGGTATGACGGTGCTGCTGGTCACCCACGACCCCGAGGTCGCCGCGGTGCTGCCCCGGACCGTCACCATCCGCGACGGCCGGATCGCGTCCGAGGGGCGCAGCGGCGAGGAGTTCGCGGTCGTCGCCACCGACGGGTCGCTGCCGCTGCCGCCGCACGTCGCCGAACTGCTGGCCCCCGGAACCCTGCTCCGCGTCACCACCACCGAGGACGGCGACGTTCGCCTGAGCCCTGTACAGCAAGAAGGTCAGTCGTGATCACGGTCTCCAACCTCACCGTCGCCTACGACGAACTGGTCGCCGTCGCGGACGTGTCGCTGCACGTGCCGCCCGGGTTCGTCCTCGCGGTCAGCGGGCCGTCCGGCGCCGGCAAGAGCTCGCTGCTGTGGGCCATCGCCGGCGCGGTCCGGGCGAAGTCCGGCCACGTCGAGGTCGACGGCCTGACGATCGCCGACCGGCCCGCGGCCGCGGCGCACGGCGTCGTACTGATCCCGCAGGGCAACGGTCTGGCCCGGGTCCTGACCGCCCGGGAGAACCTCTCGCTGCCGCTGCTCGCCAAGCGCACCGAACCGGAAGCGGTCGACCGTCACGTCGAGCAGGCACTGGCCGACGTCGGCCTGCAGGACAGCGGCGACCATCTGGTCGAGGAACTGTCCGGCGGCGAGCAGCAACGCGTCGCCGTCGCCCGCGGACTCGCCCAGCAGGGCCGCGTCATCCTCGCCGACGAGTCCACCAGCGAACTCGACGGCACGAATCGTGAGCGAGTGCTCGACCTCCTCCGCCGGGAAGCCGGCCGCGGCGCCGCGGTGATCATCGCTACGCATGACCCCAACGTCGCGGCCGGCGCCGACGGCCACGCCACCATGGACGAAGGCCACCTGACCTGGCAGCGGAGACTCTGAGAGCCTCAGGCCTTGTCGAACCAGCCGACGTCCTTGCGGTGGTGGACCGTCGGGAGCTGCCGCGGACTGGTCGGAGCGGCCCACTTCGCCGCGTTGGCGATGATCTGCTGGACCTCGGGCTGGTGGTACGTCGGGTACTCCTGGTCGCCGGGGCGGAAGTAGAAGACCCGGCCCTGGCCGCGGCGGTAGCAGCAGCCCGAGCGGAACACCTCGCCGCCGGAGAACGAGCTGACGAAGACCAGCTCGTCCGGCTGCGGGATGTCGAACAGCTCGCCGTACATCTCCTCGCGCTCGATCACCAGCGGGTGCGGGATGCCCTGTGCGATCGGGTGCCCGGCGGCGACCGTCCAGATCAGCTCGCGGTCGTTCTCGGCCCGCCAGTCGAGCGAGCAGGTGGTGCCCATCAGCTTGATGAAGATCTTGCTGAAGTGCGCCGAGTGCAGCGCGATCAGGCCCATGCCGGACAGCACGTGCTGCTGGACCCGGTCCACGACCGCGTCGTCGACGTCGCCGTGCGCGGCGTGACCCCACCAGGTGAGTACGTCGGTATCGGCGAGCACCTCCTCGGTCAGGCCGTGCTCGTCCTGCTGCAGCCACGCCGTACGGACGACCACTTCCTGCCCGAGCTTGTCCCGCAGCGCCGCCGCGATCGTCTCGTGCATGGTGTCCGGGTAGACCTTGCGCACGGTCTCGTCGCGGCCCTCGTGGACGTTCTCGCCCCAGACGGTGACGCGGATCGGACCGTCAGTTGTCCTGGTCATTGAGCACAACCTCTCGTCCCGCCTTCGCCGAGGCGTAGCAGGCGTCGATGATCTCGGTCCGCAGCAGCGCCTCGGACCCGTTCTGGCCTTCCCACTCACCGCTCTTGACGATCCGGACGAACTCGGCCACGACCGCGCGGTGCCCGAGCCCCGCGCCCGTCGCCGGCTTCACCTCGGCCGGTACGCCGCCGACGTCGGTGAAGATTCGCAGCGTGTCGTCGCTGGTGTAGTTCTGCACCTCGATCTTCGCGCCGCCGTCGGTACCGAACAGCTCGATGCCGAAGTTGTCGCCCGGCGCCCGGAACGTCGCCCAACTGGTCTCCAGCTGCAGCGCACCGCCGCCCTTCAGGCGCAGGTACGCCGTGGCCAGGTCCTCCACCTCGAACGCCGAACCGAGCGTGTTCGCGTTCGGGTCGCGGCTGCCCTTGCCGCGCGGGCCGAGCTCGGCGAAGGTGTCCGCGGAGACCGTGGTCACCTGCGGCTCGCCCATCAGGTGCAGCGCCATGTCGAGGATGTGCACCCCGAGGTCGATCAGCGGGCCGCCGCCGGACAGTTCCCGGTTCGTGAACCAGCCGCCCATCCCCGGAATGCCGTTGCGGCGCATCCAGTGCGCCTTCGCGTAGTAGATCCGGCCGAGCTGGCCCTCGTCGATCTGGTGCTTGAGCGCCGCGACGTCACCGCGCTCGCGGTGGTTGAAGACGACCTTCAGCACCCGGCCGGCCTTCTTGGAGGCCTCGACCATCGCGGTGCCCTCGGCCACCGTCCGCGCCAGCGGCTTCTCGGACAGCACGTGCAGACCCTTCTCGAGCGCCTTGAGGGCGATCGGGGCGTGCAGCTGCGTCGGCGTACCGATGCTGACCGCTTCCAGGCCCGGGGTCTCGAGCAGGTCTTCCCACTTCTCGTACAGATGCGGTACGCCGTGCTTCTCGCCCAGGCTGGTCAGGACGTCCTTCTCCAGACCCGCCAGCGCGATCACCTCGACGTCCGGCAGCTCGGAGAACGCCTCCAGCGCCGTCCGTCCGGCGAACCCCAGTCCTACGACACCGACCCGCAGTTTTTGATCGTTCACAAAGACGATCCTCTCCCGATGACAACGAAGGACACAACCGCTTCCCACACTACGGAACAGGTTTCAACACCCGTCAACCGACTGGATCTAACGGATCGGTCACGCAGTCCTTCCACCTCCACCCCAGTGCCGTCTGAGTCCGCCCCAGTGCCATTTGCGTGGTTAACCGGGCGGGTTGCCCCTTCATGCCTCGCATCCGGGGCGTGAAGGGACCATCTCAGCGGTGAACCCCTCAAACGGGCTCGGGCAGGCTGTGGGCGGTCGGCGGTGGCTCAGTCGTCGTCGGCGTCGAAGTCCGGGTCGATCTGCTCCGGGGAGAGGGCCAGGACGTCGGCGAGCTCGAGGACCAGCGCGGAGCGGACCAGCCACGCCAGGCCGGCGCCGGAGCGTTCGGCGCGGAGCTCGATCGGCCGCCGGAACACGACGATCCGGTACGGCTCGTGGGAGGTGCCGCCGGTGGCGTGCGTGAGCGGGATCTCGGTGGCGTCCAGGTCGAGGTTCGGCACGTCCTCGATCGCGAACTCGACCCGCGCGACCACCTGCGGCAGCCGCTTCTCCAGCCGCGTCACCTCGATCGCGACCACCTCGTCGAACTGCGCGGCGGCAGACCGCTGCAGCGGCAAGCCCCGCGGCGCGAACGTGCTCGGCCTGCTGATCGGGCCGAGCATGCCGCGGCCGTGGCGGTCGATGTGCCTGCGATGACGGCGAGCCTCGGTCACGCGCTCAGCCTAGTGGGGGTAACGTCTGTCCGTGAGCATCGCCAGGATCTGTTCGCGTGCCGGATGTCGGAAGCCGGCCGTCTCGACGCTCACTTACGTGTACGCCGACTCGACCTGCGTCCTCGGTCCGCTCGCGACGTACGCCGAGCCGCACTGCTACGACCTGTGCGCCGACCACGCCGACCGCCTCACCGCGCCGAACGGCTGGGAGGTCATCCGGCTCGCTCCGGACCCGGCCGCCGCGGGCCCGTCCTCGGACGACCTGGAAGCCCTGGCCAACGCGGTCCGCGAAGCAGCGCGCCCGCTGCCGCGCCGCGAGCCCGGAGCCGGGACGCCGGGAGCCCCGGTCGAGGTGGCCCGCCGGCGCCACCTCCGCATGCTCCAGGACCCCGGCGCCAACACCAACGAAGGCTGACAGGGCCTAGCGCAGCGCGGCGCTCACGTCGGGCTGGGCGCCCAGTTGGGCGCGGAACACCAGTGACGTGTTCAGCGGCCAGGCGGCCACCTGCGGTACGTCGTCGTCCGCGGGCTTCGCCGCCGGCATCAACGTGACGCCCGCGACAACGCTCCCGCGCGTCTGCTGAACCATCAGGTACGTCGGCCGCGGCTGCGCCGGGAACGGGATCTGCGAGGTCGCGCCGCCGACGACGTCGAGGCTCCGCGTGCTCAGCACCCGGTCGACCGCGTCCCGCAGCTCGAACTTCACGCTCCCGTTCTTGCCGGGCGCGGTCACCTGCAGCAGCGCCGGCTGCTTGTGCGCCGGGATGACCAGGTACGCCGGTCCGGTCAGCGCCTCGGCCGACCCGATCGAGGCGAACTCCTGCCGGCTCGCATCGGTCATCCGCATCGACGCGGTCACCGGCTGGTCCGAGCTCAGGGTGACACCGCTGGCGTCACCGTGCAGCACCGGATCGAGCATGAACGTCTTCACCGAGCCCGCCGCGATCTGCACGGTCTCGAGCCCCGCGGGCTTGAAGGGACCGTTCGGCCCGTTCACCGTCAGGCTCGCGGTCGCCTGCAGGTCCGTGGGGTTCGCCACGGACAGGATCCGCAGGCCGCCGCCGGGCGCCACCGCCGGCACGAACACCTTGGTCGCGGGCGCCGCCGAGGCGTTCAGCCAGTCCACACCGGCCGGCTCGCTGCCGTTCGACGCGTTGGACCGGACCGCGGCCGCTACCCGCCCGCCGGTCGATTCCACGTGCAGAGCGAGGTCGCGGAGGTTCGGTGCGACCTGCTTGAGGTACAGCTCGGACGAGCCGCGCGCCGGGACCACGATGCCGCGCGCCGCGGGCAGGTCCTGGGCGCCTGTCCGCGCGTACACGCTGACGTTGACTTCCGCGTTGACGGTGTCCAGGTTGGTCAGCACCAGCACGTCCCGCCGGTCGCTCGCCCCGGACGCGCCGACGAACCAGAAGTCCGAACCGGGCAGCTGGCACGGCACGCTCGCCATACCGCGGTTCACGCCTTCCTGCGCGGTCGTCGTGCTCGTGCCGACCGTGCCGGCGGCGAGCGGTCCGGTGCCCTGGATCGACAGCGTCTCCGGCTTCACCGCCACCGCGCTCGATCCGATGGTGCCGCGCTTCAGCAGCGATCCGACCGGGTCCGACGTCGCCGGCAGCGGAGCGATCGACAGCGGCTCCGCGGTCCCGGGCGCGGTCGGCGTCCCGTCGGGCAGCGTCGGCGACACACCGTTCACCACGCTGGTCATTTTGCCGCCGGGAGCCAGCACCGGACAGGCCATGGCGGTGCGGTTGACGACCGTGCGGGCCGGCTCGGTGACCGCGGCCTCCACCCGGGTGTCGGCCTTCTTCGGATGGGTGACCACTCCGAGCCCGGCCAGTGCGGCCATGGCCAGGACAACGGCTCCGATCCGCAGCCGCGGGTCGGACAGCAACCGGCTCACCGGACCCTCCTCGCGTGGGTGCCCTGCGGTACGGCGACGGTGCGGCGCACGGTCGGCAGGCAGAAGATCAGCGCGAGGATCCAGCCGATCAGGCCGAGGATCCGCCACACCATGTGGGTCTGGTCGACCAGCGGCGTCTTGCCCTCGACCTTCGAACGGTCCACCAGCCACGAGGCGTCACCGTCGTTCGCACTGGCCCTGGTCAGGCCGGGCAGGGAGTCGAGCGTCGACTGCAGCGCCGGATCCACCGGACCGGGCAGGTACACGTAGTCGATCGCGAGAGCGGCCAACTGCCGGCCCTCCTCGCCGCTACCGCCGCCGCCGAGGGTTGCCAGGACATCGGTGAGCGGTTTGGTCTGCGCCGCCGTCGGCGCCGCCTCGAGCGAACCCATCCGCGGTCCGCCGTCCTTCACCAGCGAGAACCGCATCTGGCCCTCGGGCGCCTTCCGCACCACCAGGATCGACTGGTTCTCCGGCGGATCCTGGGCGGCGACGAGGTACGCCGGGAGGTCCTGAGCGGGGCCGCGCCACAGCGGGCCGTCGGTCCCGCGCACCAACCAGAAGCCGGCCGTCACGACAGTCGTCAGTAGCACGACACCAAGTACGCCTTGGACGATGAGCTCGGTGGACTTGCCGACCGAGTCCCACGCGACCGTGACGGTGATGATCCAGCCCGCGGTCATCAGGAACATCAACGGGCCGCTGCCGCCGCCGAGCCGGCTGGCGACCAGCGTCCCGGCCAGACCGGCCAGCGCGGCGAACCAGCCGAGCAACTCGTACCGCTGCCGCGACTGACGCAGCAGGCTGACCAGCGCGACGAGAATCAGCGGTACGACGAACCACCACGGCGTCGGCGCACCGATCGGCGTACCGGTCAGCAGATGCGGCAGGCTGTCGCCCGGACCGATCGCCGCGGTCGGCGGACCGCCCGCCTCCTGCCCCAGCTTCGACGGGTGGCGCACCAGGTCGATCGTCCACGGCAGCACGAGCAGCAGACCGAGGACGACCGAGAACACCAACTGCCGTCCTTGTCGCCGCCAGCCGAGCCCGAACACCGCGCCGAGGACGAGGCAGACACCGACCAGCAGACCCAGCGCCGGAGTGAACGCCAGGAGCACGGCGAGGCAGATCCCGGCGAACCACGCGGCCCGCCAACTGCCCTGCACGTAGACGCGTCGCCGCCGCGCGACGGTGTGCACAGCCGCACCGAGCAGCGGCAGCACGATCGCCGCCACACATGTCCCGAGCCGGCCCTGCGTGATCGCGCCGTTCGCGAAAACCGCCAGCCCGTACGCCGTTGCGCCCCAGGCCCGTGCCACACGGTCGACGACGAACGAGCGCAGCAACGCCCATGCGGCCAGCGCGGCCAGCGGAACCGCGCCGAGCAGCAGGACATTCGTCGCTCCGCCCGGGCCGAACATAACCGTCGAGAACGCCCAGAACTGGGCCAACCAGGCAGGCGGGGTCACGCCCGGCGGCGCGGATGCGGCCGCATGCCACAACGCCGCAAGGCTCTCGTGCGCCGGCAACAGCAGATGGGAGCGCAGGACTCCGCCGCCGATCAGCTCGCGGGCCGCGATCAGAGCACCGATCGCCAGCACCACCCACGCGACCAGGAACGGCCGCCGGATCAGCTGCCGCCGCCACCTCGGCTGGTCGACCGCTACCCGCGCGGTCGACTTCGCGCGGCGTGCGGTCGTGACGACCTGCTCCTCCGGCTCGTCCGCCCAGGCTTCACGGATCCGCTCGGAGATGGTGCTGGTCGTTTCCTCCAGGTTGTGCCGCAATGCGTGCACCGACCGGGAGAACAAGTTCTTGATGTCGTCGTACGGAACTTGGTCGAGATTCCGGCGGTTCTTGCGGGCCTGGGTCCAGCCGCCGGCCAGCAGGGTGCCGAGCAACGCGGTCCACTCGTCGACTGCGCCGGACGGCGTCTTGCCGAGCAGGAACCAGATCGACCGCATCACGGCGCCGAACAGGAACCGCAGGATCAGCAGCGGCAGCAGCTTGCCCGGGGCGTTCGCGAGAACGGTGTAGTACGCGTGAGCACGGTCGAGCTGGTACGCGTGCCGCCGGGTGCCGGCCAGCGCCCGCTCACCGGTCGCCGCGGCCTGTGCGTGGTAGACGACCGCGTCCGGCGCCACACCGACCTGGTAGCCGGCGCGACTGGCGCGCCAGCCGAAGTCGATGTCGTCGCGGAACATCGGCAGCCGCGGGTCGAAACCGTGCAGCGCCTCCCAGACGTCGCGGCGGACGAGCATGCCGGCCGAGCTGACGGCGAGCACGTTGCGCAGCTGGTCGTGCTGTCCCTGGTCCAGCTCGCCGTTCTCGACACCGGTGTCGCGGCGGCCGCCGAGCGACGTGGTGACGCCGACCTCGAGCAGCTCGCGGTCCCGCGGCCAGAGCCGCAGCTTCGGGCCCCAGACGCCGGTGTTCGGCGACATAGTGGCCTGGAGCAACAATTTCTCCAGGGCCTTCGGCGCCGGCGCGCAGTCGTCGTGCAGCAGCCAGAGCCACTCCACGACCGGCATGTGGCCGTCGTCGCCGTACGGACCGACGGCGCTCGGGATCGGCGCGAACCCGTGCGTCTCGAGACCGCGGGCGACCGCGGCCCCGAAACCGGTCCGCGCGGACAGGCTCACCACCGGCTCCACGCCGGGCATCGCGGCGAGCAGTTCGGCGGTCTCGTCGGTGGATCCGGTGTCGACCGCGATCAGCCGGTCCGGGCGTGGGTTGAGCGCCCACAACGCCTCGGACAGCCGCGGCAGCCAGGCCGCGCCTTCATGCCCGACCACCACCGCGGTGACGACATGCCGGACCCGCGGACGACCCATCGGGTCGTCGATGTGATCGGTCGGGAAATCGACGGAGTCGAAGAATTCCCAGCCGGCCGGGGCTTCTTGTTCCATGCGGAGCTGTGACACCTCGATGCTTGCGGACGGTCACCGCGACCGCAGGTCCCGGCGAGGAATCACCATACAGCCGCCCGCCGAACCCGGGAAAAGCCGCGGGCCCCGGGGGTGATCACCCCGGGGCCTCGCGGAAGTCCGTCGTGTAGTTGTTGCTGCTGGTGTTCGGACCGTCAGACGGCCTTCTTCTTCAGCTTGCGGCGTTCCCGTTCCGACAGGCCGCCCCAGATCCCGAAGCGCTCGTCGTTCTGCAGCGCGTACTCGAGGCATTCGCCCCGGACGTCGCAGCCGAGGCACACCTTTTTGGCCTCGCGGGTGGATCCGCCCTTCTCCGGGAAGAACGCTTCTGGGTCGGTCTGGGCGCACAGCGCCCTTTCCTGCCAGTTCGGCTCCTCCTCGATCGCCTCACCGTCGACAATCGCCATCAGGCTCTCTGTCACGGTCCGACCTCCTCGACCCTGTTCGTTCCCCTGTACATGTGGGTTTGCGGTCCACATGCCTGACCTCGTCCGTCCTGCGCTCTGCAACGGTCCCCGATACCGAGTGTCCTAACGAACGACACGGTTGAAATTACATTCCTGCAATCCACGAAAGTCAAGCCGTGCTCTGCTATTGGGATCATCCGCAACATGCCCGCAAAAGAACGAGAGGCCTGTAGATACAGGCCTCTCGCGCTGTGTACCCGGGCACAAACCTGATGTTGCCGGGATTTTCCCGTAGAGCTCGGTAAGGGCTTGCTGTCGCAGACCGCCCGAACTGTTGCCCGATCAGGAAGGCTGCGACCACCAGCCCTGCTGACCCTGACCCTGCTGGTTCTGGTCGTTCTTGTCGGAGTCGACCCGCGGGTCGACCCGGGTCTCGTCGGCGGACTCGGCCTGCGGCTCGCTCGGCTTCGGCTCCGCGGCCGGCGTCTCGTCGGCCTGCCAGGCCTGCTCCTGCTGCCACGCCTGCTGGGCGGGCTGAGCTTCGGCCTGCTCCTGGGAACCCTCTGCAGCGCCGTGCTCCGGCTGGCCCCACTCCTGACCGGACGCAGCCTGCTGGCCGTACTCCTGGCCCGCGGGGGTCTGCTGGCCGTACTCCTGGCCGCCCCACTGCTGCTGACCGGCGTCGGCGCCGCCCCACTGCTGCTCCTGCGGCCACTGCTGGGCCTGCTGACCCTGCTCCTGGCCGCCCCACTGCTGCTGGCCTTCGGAGCTCCACGCCTGCGTCGGCTCGACGCCCTGCCCCTCGGCGGGCCACGCCTGCTCGGCGCCCGGCTGCGCACCGTGCTGCGCCGCGTGCTGGCCGTGCTGCTGGGCCTCGGCCTCACCGGCCGACCAGTTCTGCTGCTGCTCGCCCTGGTTCCAGCCCTGCTCCTGCGGCCACTGCTGGCCCTGGTCCTGGCCGGCGGCGTAGCCACCAGCGGCACCCGCAGCAGCGCCGGCCGCGTAACCGCCGTACTGCTGGCCCTGGTCGTACTGACCGCCGTACTGCTGGCCCTGCTGCTCGTAGCCCTGCTGGCCGTAGCCCTGCTGCTGACCGTACGGCGCCTGCTGGCCGAACTGACCCGGCTGCCCCTGCTGCTGGAACTGGCCCGGCTTCGGCGCACGCACCGGCGCGGGCAGGGTCTGGAACGTCTTCAGCGCGTACAGGCCGACACCGCCGTACAGCGCGAGACCGCCGATCGAGGCGATGAAGCCGACGATCTTGTCACCAGTCGTGCCGCTGCCGTTGAACTGCGCGAACGTGGCGATCAGGCCGATCAGCAGGAGCAGACCGGTGACGACGAGCGCGCCCAGCACGACGATCCGCGCGTTCGGCGTCCGCTCGCCTTCGTTCACCAGCCAGACCGCACCGACCAGCGCAGCGATCACCACCAGCGACGGGAAGGCCGGCGGGACGATCAGGCTGTGCACGCCACCGGACGCGGCGACGAAGCCGATCCCGCCGACGAACAACTGGAACAGCGAGGCCAGCGCGAGCAGGCCGGTGAATGCGAGCAAGATGTACGCGACCGGCTCTCTGAGCTTCTTGGTTGCGTCGGTGACCACGAGGGCTCCTCGGATGTTGGGGGGCCGTACAACTGAGCTGTGCGGATGTGCTGACTCACCGCAGCATAGTCGTGCGGTGGTCCGACGCATTGACGACTCGGGCAGACTCTTCCCATGCGATTGACAGTGCTGGCCGGCGGCATCGGCGGCTCCACCTTCCTGCGCGGCCTGCTGAAGGCCCGCCCGGACGCCGAGATCACCGTCGTGGGGAACACCGCGGACGACATCACCCTGTTCGGTCTGCGGGTCTGTCCCGACCTGGACACCGTGATGTACACGCTCGGCGGCGGCATCTCGGAGGAGCGGAAGTGGGGCCGCGAGGACGAGACCTGGGTGATCAAGGAGGAGCTCGCGGCGTACGGCGTGGAGCCGACCTGGTTCGGGCTCGGCGACCGGGACGTGGCCACGCACCTGGTGCGCACCCAGATGCTGGACGCCGGCTTCACACTCAGCGCGGTCACCGAGGCGCTCTGCAGCCGGTGGAAGCTGCCGGTGCGGTTGCTGCCGATGAGCGACGACCGGATCGAGACCCACGTGGTGGTGGACGACCCCGAGCAGCCCGGACGGCGCAAAGCCATTCATTTCCAGGAGTACTGGGTGCGCTACCAGGCCGAGGTCCCCGCGCACCAGATCGTTGCCGTCGGCGCCGACAAGGCCAAGCCCGCACCCGGCGTACTGGAGGCGATCGCGGACTGCGACGTGCTGATCGTGCCGCCGTCCAACCCGGTCGTCTCGGTCGGCACCATCCTCGGCGTACCGGGGATCCGGGACGCGGTGCGGGAGACCGCGGCGCCGGTCATCGGGCTGTCGCCGATCATCGGCACCGGACCGGTCCGCGGTATGGCCGACAAGGTGCTCGCCACCGTCGGTGTGGCGTCGACGGCGTCGGCGGTCGCGCGGTACTACGGCTCCCGCACCTCCGGCGGCATCCTGGACGGCTGGCTGATCGACACCTCCGACGCGATCCAGGCGGACTCGATCGCCGGCGCCGGAATTCACGTCCAGGCCGTGCCGTTGTGGATGACGGACGAGACCACCACCGCCGCGATGGCTGACGCGGCACTGACCCTTGCGGAGGCCGTACGGCGATGAGGAAGCACCTGGAGATCTTCCCGGTGACCGGACTGCCGGAGGTGACGGCCGGCGACGACCTGGCCGCACTGATCGCCGACGGCACCGACCTGCGCGACGGCGACGTCGTCTCGGTGACGTCGAAGATCGTCAGCAAGGCGGAGGGCCGGCTGACGCACGGCACCCGTCGCGAGGCGGTCGACGCCGAGCTGGTGCGGGTCGTCGCGCAGCGTGGTGAGACCCGGATCGTGCAGACCCGGCACGGCCTGGTGATGGCCGCCGCGGGCACGGACACGTCCAACACCGCACCCGGCACCGTCCTGTTGCTCCCGGTCGACCCGGACGCGTCGGCGCGCGCCCTGCGAGCCGAGTTGAAGCAGCGGTACGACGTCAACGTCGGGATCGTCATCACGGACACGCTCGGCCGCCCGTGGCGCAACGGCCAGACCGACCTCGCGATCGGCGCCGCCGGCGTCCGCGTCGTCGAGGACCTCCGCGGTACGACGGACAGCCACGGCAACGTCCTCGCGGTGACCGAGCCGGCGCTGGCCGACGAGATCGCGAGCGCCAGCGAACTGGTGAAGGGCAAGGCCGACGGCGTGCCGGTCGCCGTACTGCGTGGGCTGGACGACGCCGTGCTGCCTGTCGGTGAGCACGGGCCAGGTGCGCGGGCGCTGGTCCGGGACGCCGAGCACGACATGTTCAGCCTGGGGACGCGGGAGGCGGCGCGGGCCGCCGTGCTCGAGCGGCAGGCGCCGGCCGCGCCGTGCGCAGTGGATCCGGCGCTGTGGTCGGGGCTGCTCACCGAGGTCGACGGTGTTCGGCTGCAGGCGGACGACAACGCTGTCACGGTGTTCGGCGACGAGCCCGTCACGGTAGGTGTGATCGCCGAGCGGCTCGCCGTCCTGCTGCATGCCGAGGGGTACGGCGTGACCGTGCGCCCCGGCCCGGGGAACGAGGCGACGGTCACGTTCGGCTCACGGTCGAAGTAGTTTTCTAGGCAACTTCTTAGGGTCACCTCGTACACTGCCTTCGCCAGGCGGCGCGGTGGCCGCCCCTTCCGGGAAGACCAACACTGTGGGTAAAGCGTCGTCGCAGAAGCAGTCGCGCCGCGAGATGATCGAGAAGATGCAGCGCGAGCAGGCGCGGTCGGACCGCCGCCGCACGATCCTCATCGTGGTGTGCTCGATCGTGGTCGGCCTGGCCATCATCGCCTACCCGGCGATCAAGCTGATCCAGGACTCCCGGACCAAGAACCAGACCCTGACCGACTTCGGCGTCGCCGCGTCGGCGGCGTCCTGCGACGCGGTCACCAACGACGACGGCGGCGGCACCCAGGACCACCGCCCCGACGGCGAGAAGATCATGTACCCGGTGTCTCCGCCGTCCTCCGGCCCGCACTACCCGAACTGGGCGCCGTTCGACAAGAAGTTCTACTCCACCGGCGACCGGCCCGCGGTCGAGAACCTGGTGCACAACCTGGAGCACGGCTACACGATCCTCTGGTACCGGGACACGCTGCCGAAGGACCAGATCGACCAGATCGAGAAGATCGCCAAGTCGAAGCTCCCAGACAGCTCCCTCAACAAGTTCATCGCCGCCCCCTTCAAGCAGGACGAAGGCAAGGCCTGGCCGGACGGCAAGAACCTGGCGTTCGCGCACTGGAGCGGCCCGGACGCCTCCAACAAGTCCTTCGGCCACCGCCAGTTCTGCGGCTCGGTCAGCGGCGACGCCCTGAAGCAGTTCATGGACAAGTACCCGGCCACCGACGCCCAAGAGCCGAACGGCGGCTGACGCCGAGCCCTGTGCGCAACGCCCCCGAGGAGCATCTCCTCGGGGGCGTTCTCGTTCAGTCCAGGGCGGCGGCCTTGCGGAGCAGGACCGAGCGTTCGGGCCGGTTGGGACAGAGCCGGGCAGCCAGTTCGAGTTCGGCGCGGGCCTCCGGGCGGCGGCCGAGGCGGGTGAGCAGTTCGCCGCGCACGGTGGGGACCAGATGGGACCCGGGCAGGCGGTCCGTGGCGATCAACTCGTCGACAATGCGGAGCGCCTCGGCCGGGCCGGTGGCCATGGCTACTGCGACGGCTCGGTTGAGTTCGACGACCGGTGAGGGGGCGACGCGGCCCAGGGCCTCATACAGGACCACGATTCGGTCCCAGTCGGTGTCCTCGACGGACAGTGCCGACGCATGGGCGGCGGCGATCGCGGCCTGCAGGCCGTACGGACCCAAGCCGCGGGTGGACGCCACGGTCAGCGCCGCGAGCCCACGCCGGATCGCCGCGAAGTCCCAGCGCGTCCGGTCCTGGTCCTCGAGGAGGATCGGCGTACCGTCGGGCGCGGTCCGGGCCGGGAAGCGTGCGGCGGTCAGCTCGCACAACGCGAGCAGGCCGTGGACCTCCGGCTCGGCCGGCAGCAGCGCCGCCAGGGTGCGCGCCAGCCGGATGGCCTCGTACGCGACGTCCGGCCGGACCAGCCGATCACCGGACGTGGCCGTCGAGCCCTCGGTGAAGATCACGTAGAGGACGCTGAGCACGCTGCTCAGCCGCTCCCGGCGCTCGTCCGGCGGCGGCAGCTCGAACGGTATCCCGGCGGCGGCGATCGTCTTCTTGCCGCGGGTGATGCGCGCCTGCACGGTCGGCACCGGTACGAGGAACGCGCGGGCGATCTCCTCGCTGGACAGACCGGCCACAACGCGCAGGGTCAGCGCGATCCGGGCCTCGGGTGCGAGCACCGGGTGGCAGCTGATGAACATCAGCGCCAGGACGTCGTCGTCGATCGTCTCGGGATCGATCTCCTCGTCGAGCGGCGCCGCGGCCGCCAGCAGCGCATACCGGTCGCGCAGGGCGACGCGGCGGCGGATCACGTCGATGGCCCGCCGCCGGGCCGTGGTCATCAGCCAGCCGGCCGGATCGGCCGGGTAGTCGCGCGACCACGCCTCCAGCGCCTCGGCCACCGCCTCCTGCGCCGCGTCCTCGGCCAGCCCGAAGTCGCCGGTGAACCGGGTCAGCGCGGCCACGATCCGCGCCGACTCGATCCGCCAGACAGCCGCGACGTCGGCCGCCGTACCCATCAGACTTCCGGGACCTCGTCGTCGCCGGCCACCCGGCGGACCTCGATCTTGGAACCGCGCGCCGCCGGGACCCGCTTCGCCCACTCGACCGCCTCGGACTGCGAGGCGACGTCCAGCAGGAAGTAGCCGCCGAACAGCTCCTTCGTCTCGCCGTACGGCCCGTCCGTCACCACCGGGGCCTCGCCGCCGAAGTCGACCACGACACCCCGCCGCGGATCGTCCAGCCCTTCGGCCGCCAGCAGCACGCCGTCCTTCAGCATCTCCTCGATCAGCTGCCGGGTCGCGGCCATCGACTCCTCGATCGAGGCCATCATCGCCGCGTTCGACTCGTCGGTGCCCCGCATGATCAGCATGTACTTCGGCATCGTGTCCTCCTCGTCCCGCGGAGCCGCCTCTCGGCCCTCGCCCCCACAGGTCGAACGGGAAGTTCCCGGATCGACAACGCTCCCGAAGAATTTCGCCGTGGGCTAGATATAGCTCGAGTGGTCGGACTGGACCTGGGCCACCAGGTCCTTGACGCGTTCGCCGTCGGAGAGCGGACAGACCATGGTGACGTCCTGGGTGTGGACGATGATGTGGCTGCGCAAGCCGACCGCGGCGACCAGGTGGTCCGGGTCGTCGGTGACGATGATGTTGTCGTGCGAGTCGAGCAGGCAGCTCAGCGTGACGCTGTCGGTGCGGTTGCCGTGCGCGTCGGCGGTGTAGGTGTCCGCGAGCGCGGCCCACGAGCCGACGTCCAGCCAGTGCACCGGCATCGGTACGACGACCACGTCCGCGTCGACCTTGCCCTGCGAGGCCGGCTCCATGACCGCGTAGTCGACGCTGATCTTGCGCAGGTTCGGGTAGACCTCGGCGAGAGTCGCCTCCCGCTCCGGGGTGTCCCAGACCGCGGCGACGTCGCGCAGCCGCGCGGCCGACTCCGGCAGCAGCGCGTCGAGCACGTTCAGCACCGTCGACGCCTGCCACACGAACATCCCGGAGTTCCACCAGAACCGCCCGGTGGCCAGGTACTCCTCCGCGGTCTCCCGGTCCGGCTTCTCCCGGAAACGGTCCACGACGTACGCCGACGTACCCTCGATCGGGGCGCCGCGCTCGATGTAGCCGAGCCCGGTGTGCGGGTGCGTCGGCTCGATCCCGAACGTCACCAGCGACCGCGGCCGCGCCTCCACCACCTCGAAGCCGTGCTCGATCGCGGCCCGGAACTCGTCCTCCGGGCTGATCAGGTGATCCGACCCGACGAACGCCACCACCGCGTCCGGGTCGTTGCGCGCGACCACCGCGGAGGCCAGGCCGACCGCGTTCGCGGTGTCCCGCCGGGCGGGCTCGCCGATGATGTTGTGCGGGCCGAGCTCCGGCAGCTCCTGGCGGACGACGTCGGTGATCGCGCCGACCGTGCAGACGTAGATGTTCTCCGGTTCCACCAGGCCGAGCAGCCGGTTGTACGCCACCCGCAGCAGCGACTGTCCCGCTGCCAGCGGCAGCACCTGCTTCGGCCGGTCGTCTCTCGACATCGGCCACAGCCGCGTCCCCGAACCACCCGCCAGGATCACCACGTTTCGCATGAGGAGAGACCCTACCGGTCGTCACCAGGCGGCTGCGGGATCCGCAGATGCTGCAGGTCCGGCGGCACCGGGGTGTTCGCGGGCTGCCAGAACAGCTCGGACTGCCCGTCGAGCGCCGTCGCGGGCGCGTCCGTGAGCCGGAAACGGTCCCGCAGCCGGCCGTAGAAGTCCGTCGGCCGCAGCCGGACCAGCCGCAGCCGCTGCGGCGACCCGTACACGCCGATCCAGTCGCCCGGGTCGAGGACGCCGCGCAACTGCCCGTCGATGCTGACCGCGGCCTGCCCCGAGTGCGGCAGCACCCGCAGCGCGATCGCCTCGTCCGGGGCCGCGACGACCGTCCGGTTGAAGGTCATGTGCGGGGCGACCGGGGTGAACACGATCGCTTCGGTGTTCGGCGACAGGATCGGGCCGCCGGCCGCGAAGCTGTACGCCGTCGAACCGGTCGGCGTCGCCACGATCACCGCGTCGGCCGAGTACGACGCCAGCAGCCGGCCGGACAGGTACACGCCGAGCGCCACCTGGTGGTCGCGGGCGAGCTTCTCCACGACCACGTCGTTCAACGCGGTCACGTCCAGCGCCATCCCCCAGCCGTCGCCCTCGGCCATCTCGTGCCGCACCGGCGGCGGGGGCAGCGCCGGCCCGTGCCCGTACCGCAGCAGCGACTCGATCCCGGTCGGGATCTCCAGCGGACGCGACGCGCGCATGGTCAGCGTCATCCGCTCCTCGTACGTCGCGCCGCCGTGCAGGACCGCCTCGAGCGCCTTCTCGACGTCCTTGCAGGCCACCTCGGTCAGGAAGCCGACCTTGCCGAGGTCGACCCCGAGGACGGCGGCGTTGTTCTTGGCCGCGATCCGCGCGCCGCGCAGGAAGGTCCCGTCGCCGCCGAGCGTGACCACCAGATCCGGGTCACCGGCGTGATGCAGCTCGTCGGTCCCGGTGCGCCGCTCCTGGTGGTCCTTCCAGACGTCGATGTCGGTGCAGCCGATGTCGTGCGCGGTCGCCCATTTGCGCACCGTCTCGGCCGTCTCCACCGCCACCGGCCGTCCCTGATGCACCACCAGCCCGAGCCGCTTGATCGCCACAAACCCTCCTCCGCGCTAGCCACCCCAACCGTAACCCGCCGACCTTGGGCGCCCACCAACCACTTCGGGCACCACCGCCCGGTTGGTGCGTGCTCAAAGTGGGGCTACGGGGTGGGGTCGATGCGGGTGGCGGCGGTGATGATGGGGTCGGTCTCGTCGTTGAACTCGCCGATGACCTCTTCGAGGAGGTCCTCGAGGGCGACCACGCCGATCGCGCGGTCGCCGCCGCAGACCACGGCCAGCTGGGAGCGTTCGTCGCGCATGGTGCGGATGGCCTTGGCGACCGGGGTGTTCTCGCCCAGTTCGAGGGCGGGCATCATCAGCCCGGCCGCGCGCGCGGCGGTGTCGCCGGCGGTGGTCGCCCGGGCGGCGTCGCGGACGTGGACGATGCCGCAGATCCCGGTCTCCCCGTCCGTACCGGAGCTGACCACGGCCAGGCGGGAGTGACCTTCGCGGCGGCTGGTGAGTTCGACCTCGCGGGCGGTCGCGGTCGACGGCACCGTGGACAGCCGGCCGATCGGCGTCATCACCTGGCCGACGGTGGTGTTCTGCAACGCGAGCATCGCGGTGAGGAGTTCGTGCTCGGGTTCCGCGAGGGTGCCGTGTTCGCGGGACGACTCGATCAGCAGCCGCAGCTCGTCCGGGCCGTGCGCGTTGGCGAGCTCGTTCTGCGGCGTGACGCCGACCAGCCGGACGCACAGGTTGGCGAGCCAGTTGAGGACGATCAGCAGCGGCCGGAAGAGGTACGTGAACCCGCGGAACGGCAGCGCCAGCACCAGCGCCGACCGCTCGGGATCGCTGATCGCCCACGACTTAGGCGCCATCTCCCCGAGCAGCACGTGCAGCAGGCCGATCCCGGCGACCGCGATGATCAGCGCGATCACATGCCCGACGCCTTCCGGCACGTGGGCCAGCTCGAAGAGCGGATGCAGCAGCTGCGCGACCGCGGGCTCGCTCAGTGAACCGAGCCCCAGCGTGCACAACGTGATCCCGAGCTGAGCGCCTGCGAGCATCAGCGACAGCTCGCTGACCCCGGCGATCGCGGCCCGCGCCGCGAGGCTGCCGGACGCGGCGGCCTCCTCCAGCCGGTGCCGCTTCGACGCGACCAGCGCGAACTCGGCCGCGACGAAGAACCCGTTCAGCGCGAGCAGTACGGCGGAGATGATCAACGCCCACGTCGTACTCATGCCGTCCGCTCCATCTCGACGACGCCCGGCACCCGGCGCTCGATCGTCCGCACCGTCAGCCGGACGAACTCGGCCGGGACCGGCCGCCCGTCGTGGTCGATCCGGTGCGGCAGCTCCACGACCAGCGAGTCGCCGACGTCCGGGATCCGGCCGAGCCGCGCCATCACCAGACCGGACACCGTCTCGTAGTCGTCGCTGTCCGGCAGCTGTACGCCGGTCGCCTCGGCGACCTCGTCGAGCCGCCACCGGGCCGGGACCTCCCACGACCCGTCGCCGCCCTGCACCAGCCCGGTCTCGGGCAGGTCGTCCTCGTCGCGGATCTCGCCGACCAGCTCCTCGGCGATGTCCTCCAGCGACACGATGCCCGCGAACCCGCCGTACTCGTCGACGACGATCGCGAGCTGCCGGCGCGCGACCCGGAGCCGCTCGAGGACCGCGGGCAGCGGCAGCGTCGTCGGGACGGCGACCGGCTGCGACGCCAGCGAACCGACGGCGATCGTCGCGCGGTCGGCCGGTTCGAGCTCGACCACCTCGCCGATCGCGACCACGCCGATCACCTCGTCGACCGAGGCCCCGATCACCGGGAACCTGCTGTGCCCGGTGTCCTGCAGCTCGACGACCCGGGTCAGCGGCTCCTCGCGGTGCACGGTGACCACGTCGACCCGCGGCACCATCGCCTCGCCCGCGGTCCGGCCGCGGAAGTCGAGGCCGCGGTCGAGCAGCCGCGTCGTGTCCTGGTCGAGCAGGCCCTGTTCGTACGACGTCTCGATGATCCGGTCGAGCTCCTGCGCGGTCGCGCCCTGCGGCAGTTCCTCGACCGGTTCGATCCCGACCCGGCGCAGGATCCGGTTCGACGCCGAGTCGAACAGGTGGATCAGCGGCCCGGCGACGGTCAGGTACAGCAGGGTCGAGCGGGCCAGCCGGAGCGCGATCGCCTCGGCCTTCGCGATCGCCAGGTTCTTCGGCGCCAGCTCGCCGAGCACCATCTGGATGATCGTTGCCAGCAGCAACGCCAGGATCACCGAGATCGACCTGCTCACCGCGTCCGGCACGCCGGCCCCGCCGAGCAGGTGCTCGAGCCCCGCGCCGAGGTACGGCTCGGCGAAGTACCCGGCCAGCAGGGCGGTGATGGTGATGCCGACCTGCGCCCCGGACAACACGAACGACAACCGCGCGGTGACTTTCAGTGCTCGCGCGGCGGCCGCGTCACCGTCCGCGGCGAGCGTCTGCAGGCGGCTCCGGTCGACGGCGACGTACGCGAATTCCTGGGAGACGAAGTAGCCGGTGGCAACGGTCAGCACCAGGATCAGGCCCAGGCCGGCCAGGATCAGCATGGGACGACCTTATGAGAGCTCCGGCGACTGCAGTACTGCGGGTCGCCGGTCGACCGCCTGATCTCACCGCGGATCGTCATACCCTGCACGCTAGTTAGGCTAACCTAACCAGCGGGATCCTACTTCCAGGGGAGCACCTCCCCGTCGCGGATCAGCTCACCGTACCGGGCCGGGTCGACGCCGTCGGCGAGGATCAGGTCGGCGATCGGTACGACGGCCTCGGCCGGGGACTTCGCCTGGCTGAAGTCGTCGAACCACGGGCGCGACGCGCGGGTGTCGACGAGGCCCGGGCAGACGGACGCGACCAGGGTGTTCTCCACGAGATCCCGCTCGCGGCGCTCGGCCGCGACCGCGCGGACCGCGGCCACCTGGGCCACCTTCGACGGCAGGTTGATCCACTCCGGCCAGCCCTGCTGCTGCGCGCTCCCGTCGTGCACCGCCGTACGCCACTCCTCCACGACCTTCTCGACGTCCTCCAGCGAGGCGCCGTCGAACCGGTCCCACAACTCCTCGGGCAGCTGCGCCAGCGTCCCCAGCGAACTGGCCACCACGATCAACCGCCCACCCGGCCGCAGGATCGGCCCGAACGCACGCACCACGTGCTGCGCCCCGAGATTGGCCACGTCGACGAATTCGTCCACCTGCTCCTGCGCCGGCTTCCCCGGCTCCAACGGCCCGACAGCGTTGGACACCACGATGTCCACACCACCGAGCTCCTCGGCCAGCCGAGCCACCGCGTCCCCGTCG
This sequence comes from Kribbella sp. NPDC004138, assembly GCF_053603655.1. Classification (NCBI taxonomy): domain Bacteria; kingdom Bacillati; phylum Actinomycetota; class Actinomycetes; order Propionibacteriales; family Kribbellaceae; genus Kribbella; species Kribbella sp. NPDC004138. Next base: position 8,196 of record NZ_JBSGFZ010000026.1, on the reverse strand, counting down.
GTCACATCCAGAACCCGGCCCTCGACCCTCGCCTTCCCCTCGACCCGGGACGCCGCGGCGGCGACGCGTTCCGGGTTCCTGCCGGTCAGGAGGACCAGGTCCTCGGGGTTCATCCGCTTCGCCAGTTCTGCCACCAACGCATATCCGATGCCTTGATTGGCGCCGGTCACCAGTGCTGTTCTCATGAGGCCAACGTAGGTCGGCGACCGGTATGACTCCAGCGAAAGTTCCGCACAGGTGATATGCGTAGATGTCATGGACTTCACCGACGTCTCGCTGGTCGCGCTGCGGGTGTTCCGGGAGGTGGCGGAGCGGGGCACGTTCACCGCCGCGGCGGCCGCGCTGGGGTACACGCAGTCGGCCGTGTCCCGCCAGATCGCCGCACTCGAACGCGCCGCGGGCAACCAGCTGCTCGAGCGCCGCCGCGAAGGCGTCGTCGTCACCGCCGCGGGACAGGTCGTCCTCCGCAACGCCGCCGCCGTCCTCGACCGGATCGACGCGACGGCCCGCGAACTGGCCGGCCTGCCGGCCGAAGGCGGAACGGTGCGGCTGGGCTGGTTCCCGAGCGCCGGCGCGGTCCTGGTGCCACGCGCCGTCAGCGCGGTACGGCGTACGCACCCGGCGATCACCGTGACGACGCGGGAGGGCTCCACGCCGACGCTGGTCCGGGCGTTGCGCGCCGGGACGATCGACCTCGCGCTGATCGCGTCCGCACCGCCGTTCCGCCCGCCGGACGCCGAGTCGCCGGCCTTGAAGCTCGAGACGCTCGCGGAGCGGAGCCTGCGGCTGGCGGTGCCGACCGGTCATCCGCTCGCGGCGTACGACGCGGTGGACGTCGGCGAGCTGCGCGGCCAGCGGTGGATCGCCGGGCCCGCGTCGAGCAGCGAGCTGTGGATGGGCGTCTGGCCCGGTCTGGACGAGCGGCCACTGATCGCGCACACGGTCCGCGACTGGCTCGCGAAGCTCCACCTGGTCGCGGCCGGGGCAGGACTCACCACGATCTCCGCGTCGATGGCGTCGGCGGTGCCGCCCGGTGTCCGCGTGGTCACCGTCCGGGGCGGTCCGCAGGAACTGCGCCGGACGATCCTCGCCCGGCTGCCCGGCCGGCTCCCGGAGCCGGTCGCGCTACTGGCCGACGCCCTGCGCGCCGCCGCCCTCGAGATCACCTGAGCCCTGCGGAGCCGGCGCCTGCGGAGCCGGCGCCTGCGGAGCCGACGCCTGCGGAGCCGTGGCCTGGGGAGCCGCCTGCGTGACCTGCGGCGGCGTCTCGTCGTCACCGTGCCGGGCCTTGTCGAACTCCTTCATCGCGCGGGCCGCGTTCCGGGTCAGCTCGGGGAGTTTCTTCGCGCCGAACAGCAGGACGACGATGACCAGGATGACGATCCATTCGCCGCCTTCGGGCAGCGCGAGTTCTGGCACCATGACAAGCCTTCTTTCCGGTCAATCCCCGTCCAACGTACGTCGGTCCGCGAACCGTAGGGTGGGCCATATGTCACGAGTTCTGCCCGAGCTGTTCGCGGCCGCGGTCCGCCGGGACGGCGCCGCCCCGTTCCTCACCTACTACGACGACGCGAGCGGCGAGCGCATCGAGCTCAGCGCGGTCACCACCGCGAACTGGGTCGCGAAGACCGCCAACCTGCTCGTCGACGAGTACGACCTCGAGTCCGGCGAGACCGTCGCGATCGGGCTGCCGCCGCACTGGCTCGGCGTGGTCTGGGCGCTGTCCACCTGGTCGGCCGGCGCCGCGCTGACCAGCGGCACCGGCACGCTCGCGATCACCGGCCCGGACGTCGCGATCCGCGGCGAGCGCGAGACGGTCGCCTCCGCGCTGCTCCCGCTCGGCGGCCGCTTCCGCGAGCCGTTGCCGGACGGCGTCCAGGACTACGGCGCCGAGGTCTACAACCACCCGGACGTGTTCGTGCCGTTCGACCCGCCGACGCCGGCCTCAGCGGCGTACGACGAGCTCACCCACGAGGACCTGATCGGCGCGGCGGAGCCCGTCGGAGACCGGATCCTGGTCACCCGGAGCCTGGTGGACCGCCACGGGCTGGGACTGCTGGTCGGGGTGATCGCCGGAGGTGGTTCGATCGTGCTCTGCAGGAATCTGGACCCCGCCAAGGTGGAGCGCCGGGTCGCGGACGAGAAGGTCGACCGAGTGGTGGAGGGGTAGCGTGCAGCGGTTCGAAGGAAAGGTCGCACTGGTCACGGCGGCGGCGCAGGGCATCGGTGCGGCGGTCGCCCGGCGGCTGGCCGCCGAGGGCGCCGCGGTGCTGGTGACCGATCTCCAGGAGGACAAGCTCGCCGAGGTCGCGGCCGGGATCGGCGAGCGGGCGCTGCCGTTCCACCTCGACGTGACCGACACCGGCGAGGTGCAGGCCGCCGTCGCGGCCGCGGTCGAGCATTTCGGCCGCCTCGACGTGGTGGTGAACAACGCCGGCGGGTGCATCGTCCGGTCGGTGCCCGAAGACGCGACGCCCGAGGAGTTCCACGCGCAGCTGGACCTGACGCTGGTCGGCGCCTCGCGCTGCATCCAGGCCGCGCTGCCGCAACTGGTGAAGAACCGCGGCAACGTGGTCACGATCAGCTCGGTGAACGGGATCGCCGCCTTCGGCAACGTCGAGTACTCCGCGGCCAAGGCCGGGCAGATCGCGATGACCGTGAACTACGCGGCCCGGTACGGCGAACTCGGCGTCCGCTTCAATGTCGTTGCCCCAGGCACCATCCGGACCCCGAACTGGGACAACCAGCCGGACACGCTGGAGCGCTTCGGCGCGATGTACCCGCTCGGCCGGATCGGCGAGCCCGAGGACATCGCCGCCGCGGTCGCCTTCCTCGCCTCCGACGACGCGTCCTGGATCACCGGCCACACCCTGCCCGTCGAGGGCGGCGTCCTCACCGGCCCCGGCGTCCTCGACCTGACACCGTCGGGGGCGTTCAAGAAGGAGTATCCCGGGAGCTGACCAGCTGCTCGGCTTCGGCGAGAGCATCGGGATCGCCCGTGGTGCGGTGCAGGCCACGCAGCGCGTGGGCCTGTTCGAGTTTGTTGCCGAAGGCACCCCAGTCCGCGGCTGCGCGCGCGAATCCGGCGGCCGCGGCCTCGGTGTCGCCGCGGTGCTCGGCGAGCAGCGCCCGGGCCGTCGTCGCGGCGTAGTCACGCATCGGCAGCACCGGCTCCACGAAATCCGCGAGCACGGCCGCGGCGTCGTCGTGCCCCACGGCGAGCGCCGCCCGCACCAAGGACGGCAGGCGGACGTCGAATTCGATGCTGCCCTGCAGATCGGCCAGCGAGGCGAGCAACCGCAGGATCTCCAGCACGCCGTCCCGGTCGCCGTCGCGCGCACGCGTCGTCGCCGCGGGCGAGGCCGCGACGGCGATCATGTCCGGCCAGCCCGCCTCCACCGCCAGCCGGTACGCCTCCTCGGCGTGATCGCGAGCGCCGGGAAGGCCGGCGTCGGCCTCCGCCACCGCCAGCGCACCGAGGACCTCGATGCGCCGCAACACGGTGAACGCCGGTGAAGGACGCTCGAGCTGGGCCCGGCACGCCGCGATCACCTCGGCCGACCGGCCGGTCTCGATCAGCAACTGCAGGACGGTACAGCCGATCTGCTCCTCCATCTCGGCCAGCCGGCGCCGGGCGGAGAAATCGCGCGCCGCTTCCAGCTCGCCCAGGGCAACCAGCGGTCCCTCGATCTGCCACAGCACCCAGCCGTAGTTCAGCCACGTCACCGCCGCATCGCGCCCCCGGCCGCCCTCGAGCAGCGCGGTCAGCGCCTCCTTGACGTCGACCAGCCCACCGGTGTCCCCCAGACCGACCCGGGCGAGCCCTCGCGACTCCAGAGCCCGGTGCGGTACGGCGTACCCCTGCTCGGTCGCGATCCGCAGGGCACGGTTCGCCGAGTCGATCGCATCCTGATAGCGGCTCGCGACCACCCGGATACTCGCCTGCCCCGACAGCAGCAGCACCAGGTCCTCGCTCGGCCCGAGCTCCTCGAGCATCCCGACCGCCCGGTCGACCGTCGCCAGGCTCTCCTCCATGCTGCTCAGCGAGTACGTCGAGGCTCTCAAGGCGAGTGCGACTCCACGGACGTCGCCGATCGCCTCGAATCCGGCGATCGCGTCGAGGTACGCGGCCTGGGCGTCGTCCAGGCGGCCCGCCTGGAAAGCCGCCCAGCCCCAGCGCAGCAGGACCGTGGGACGTTCGGGATCGCCGGCCGGGCTCAGGGCCAGCGCGCGGTCGAGCAGGGCGAGCGCCTCGTTGGTGTCGAGGTTCATCGCCAGCTCCGCGGCCGCCAATTGGTGATGACGGGCCCGTGGCGCGATCTGCGCCACCGCGGCGGTGTCGCCTTGGGCGGCGGCCAGGTCGAGTGCGGTCGTCAGGTGGTACGCGATCAGGTTCGGCGTCTCGGCCTGACAGGCAGCGCACCGCAGCTCGAGCCAGTCCGCGGCAGCGAGGTGCCGCGCCGACCGGGCCGCGCGCGGCACCTGGCTGTAGGCCACATCGCGGGTCAGTGCATGCCAGAAGGAGTACTCGTGCTGGTCCAGCATCGACGACCGCCGGACCGGTCGCACCAACTCCTTGCGGGCCAATAGCTGGAGCGCTTGGACGACGTCCGCCGGGTCCTGTCCGGACATGGCGGCGACGGCTTCGGCCCAGAACACCCGGCCCACCACGGCGGCATCCGCGAGCAGCGCCTTGCGATCGGGTTCCAGCGTGTCCAGCCGTGCCGCGATGAGTGCGGCGATGCCCGCGGGCAGCTCGGCAGCGGTGGCTTGGTCCGGGCCGCAGTCGGTCACGACCCGCGCGAGTTCCTCGGCGTACAAGGGGTTGCCGTCGGCACGGCGTACCAGTCGCTGCCGGATCTCCGCCGGCACGTCCTGGCCGGCGAACATCCCGGTGAGGAGTTGATCGGTCTCGTCCGCCGTCAGCGGTGACAGGCCGAGGGTGAGGGCGTTCTGGACGCCGCGGGTCCACTGCGGTCCGCGTTCGAGCAGCTCGGGCCGGGCGGTGACGACGACCACCAGCGGCAGGTCGGTCAGCCATTCGGCCAGGTGATCGACGAAGGCGAGCATCGCGTCCGTCGCCCAGTGCAGATCCTCGAACACCAGGACCACGGGCGACTGCTCGGCGAACGACTCCAGCAGTTGCCGCCAGGCCGCGAACGACTCCTCCTGGGTCGCCGGCCCCGGCTGGGCCGACTGGTCGGCGCCGACCAAGGGGCCGACCCGGGCCCGCAGCCAGGCACGGTCCGCGCCGTCGGGCACGATCGCGTCGAGCTTGGCCACGGCCTGCACGGGCGGGTCGGTGTCCAGGATCCCGGCCTGCAGCTTGAAGATCTCGGCGATCGGCCCGAACGGCGTCTCGCCGTACGGCAACGATCGGCCTTCGCGCCAGGTGACGAGCTCCTCGTGCCGGTCCAGCCAGGCGCCGAACTCCGCGGTCAGACGTGACTTGCCGATGCCCGGTTCGCCGAGCAGGGTGACGAACTGCGGCACCCGCTCCGCGAGGGCCTTCTCGAACGCCGTGCACAGCAAGGTCAGATCGCGCTGCCGGCCGACCATCGGCGTCGTGAGATCGCGGATGACGTCGGTCCCGAAGCGTGCTCGCGGCGGGCCGGCCTGCCAGCATTCGACCGGACGGCTGATTCCCTTGGCCGCAACGGGTTCCAGCGCGTCGTAGCCGAAGACGCGGTGCGTCGCCTCGTGGGTGCCGTGCCCGACGACGACCGCACCGATCGGCGCGGAGGACTGCAGGCGGGCCGCGAGGTTGACCACCACGCCGGTGACGAACGGCTCGCCGAGCTCGGGTCGCGCGGTCAGCTGGACGAGCGCCTCACCCGTCTCGATGCCGATCCGGACCTCCAGCGGCCCGTCCGGCAGCGTCCGCACCGCCTCGAGGATCGCCAGGCCGGCCCGGACCGCCCGTTCGGCGTCGTCCTCCCGGGACCGCGGCGCGCCGAAGACGGCCAGGATGGCGTCCCCGGCGAACTTCTCCACGGTTCCGCCGTACCGCTCGACCGTCTGTCGCAGGGTCGAGTGGTACGGCGCCAGCCAGCGCCGGACGTCCTCGGGATCGGCGGACTCGGACGCGGTGGTGAAGCCCACGAGGTCGCAGAACAGCACCGTGACGACCTTGCGTTCCTCGGTCATCGCGCCCCCAGGCGGTTCGGGCCGGATCGGTTCAGCTCTCGGACTCGAGGTCGCGGATCCGGGCGGTCAGGGCTTTGAGCAACGCCTGGGCGACCTCCGGGTTCTCCTTCACGACCGGCTCGAACGCCAGGGCGGACAGGGCGAACGTGCTCAGCCCGTCCGGTCCGGCCACCACTGTCGCGGACCGCGGCCGGCCGTCGATCAGCGAGATCTCGCCGAAGTAGTCCCCGACTCCCAGCGGCTCACGGACGACGCCGTTGACCTCCACGGCGGCCGAGCCGTCAAGCACCACCTGCAGGCCGGCATCGTGCGCACCCTGCTCGATCACCCGGCTGCCGGCCGGAACCTTCAGCGTGGTGCCACGCTCGATCAGGTCGGACAACGTGTCCTTGGACAGCCCCTCGAAGAGATCGATCTTCGCCAGGAACTGCGGCAGGCTCTCGTGACTCATGGATCGCACCCCTCGATCGTGCCCAGGTCCGGGCAGCAACTGTGAACTGCGCCACAGGCTACAACCGCCGGGGATCGCTCACCACTCAGCTTTTCGGCCAGGCTTCCCAGGCGGTGGCGAACATGTCGTCGACCGTGTACGTGTTCTGCCAGGCCAGGTCGCGGGCGGCCAGGTCGCCGTTCGCGACGACGCGGGACGGGTCGCCCGGGCGGCGCGGGCCCTCGGTCGGGGTGAAGTCGATGCCGGTGACCCGGCGGGCGGCGTCCATGATCTCGCGGACCGACGTGCCGGTGCCGCTGCCGAGGTTGTAGACCGGTTCGAGGGTCTTGCCGGACTCGAGTGCGCGGGCGGCGGCCACGTGCGCACGGGCCAGGTCGGCGACGTGGACGTAGTCCTTCACCGACGTACCGTCCGGGGTCGGGTGGTCGATGCCGTAGATCTGCGGCACCTTCCCTTGGGTGAGCAGGTCGCACACGATCGGGAACAGGTTGTACGGCGAGGCGTCGTACACCGTCGGGTCGCCGGAGCCCACGACGTTGAAGTAGCGCAGCGAGGTGTGGTGCAGCTCGGTCGCGGCCGCCTGGTCGCGGAGCAGCCACTCGCCGATCAGCTTCGACTCGCCGTACGGCGACTGCGGGTCGGGCTCGGTGTCCTCGGTGACGACCTCGTCCTTCGGGGTGCCGTACACGCCGGCGCTGGACGAGAACACGATGTTGCGCACCGACGTCTCCGCCATCGCCTCGAGCAGCGACACCATCGCGGTCACGTTCTGCGTGTACGTGTGCAGCGGGCGCTCGACCGAGACCCCGGCGTACTTGAAGCCGGCCAGGTGCACGACGCCGTCGACACCCTCGAGCGCCTTCCGGACAGCCGTCGCGTCGAGCAGGTTCGCCCGTACGAACGGCACGCCGTCCGGGACGAACTCCGCCTTCCCGCTCGACAGGTCGTCGATCACGACCACGTCGATCCCGTCGTTGCGGAACGCACGCACCACATGCGCCCCGATGTACCCAGCACCACCAGTCACGAGCCACGTCATGTCTCAGATCCTGCCACCAGGCCGCACCCGGAACGCCGGAAACGGGCCGAACCCGTACCAAATCAGCAGACGGTTGCCAGCCAGAAGTAGGTCAGCTCGGTCCACTCCGCCTCGGCCGGCGCGACCTCGGCCGCGAGCTCCTCGCGGGTCGGGAAGTTCTTCAGCACCTCGAACGTGCGCCCGTCCGACAGTTGCCGGGTCTGGTACGTGTCCCCGCCGGCCGTCGTCCGGGTGATCGGATAGTTGCTGCCCTCCACGTACCGGTTGTCGGCGAGGATCACCACGCCGCCCGGCTCGACCCGATCCATCAGCCCCCGGACCCAGCGCCGTACGTCGGCCCGGGGCACGTGCGACCAGAAGAAACCCGCGAAAACCGCGTCGAAGCGGCCCTCGACAGCCCCGAGGTCGTACGCGTCCGCAGTCTCGAAACGGACCTCGGCCGGGCCGTAGGACCGGGTCCGCGCGACCGCGAGGGTCTCGTCGTTCAGGTCCGTCGCGACCACCGACCACTTGGTCGCGTTCTTGGCCTTCGAGTACAGCACCACCGGCACGCCGGCCA